>PLEM01000347.1 GCA_003137035.1 Bryobacterales bacterium
AAAGTGCTTGACACGCGCCGGTCATCCAAGATGCGGATAGGTTTCGCCTTCCGTCTCGATTGTCGAAGCTGAGTCCGGTTCTACTGCGGTGTTCTGCACACCTTGCACGGCGCGTATCCTCGCTGCTTCGCCTCTTTCAACGGAATCGGGATCTTGCTCCTGGACAAGCACCGACAACTGGCAGTGTGGTACTTGGCGCCGGTCCTCGTAATGTAGACCGTGACCTCCTGAGATTTCGGCTGAGGCATCTGTTGAGGCTGCTGCGCCGCTGCCGCGACCTGGTATTCTGTCTGCTAACATGTGCAGATTGTTCGTCCGGTAAGAGTCTAGGACGTTTCCGCCAGCTCAAGCGGCGGGTGGACGTGGCAGGCTCTGATCCGCAACACAAAGTGCCGCCGCTTGCGTTCGTGGAAGTGATGCCGCCACAAGCAGTCGGTTCGTCGGAGTGTCTCATCGAGCTGGAAGGGCCGCGCGGCAAGATGCGCATCCAGTGGAAAGGGACGCCGCCGTCCGACCTTGCCGGACTGACCAGGGCGGTGTGGGAGGCGGCGCGATCCAGATTATGCCGCAAATGCGCATCCATGTCGTGATTGAGGCCGTTGACGGAAGGAAGGGGATTGACAGCCCCGCCCGGCTGTGCCAGGAGAAACTCCAGACGGATCCTTTCTCGGGGGGCGGGAGCGCCGTTCTGTGGCGGGCGTTGGCACAAAGCTCACAAACTCCGCGCAGAGCCCGATAAGAAGTATTGATGACGGATACTTGCGGGCGGCTGGCTCCCCAGGAGAACCCCGACCTGTGCCAAGCCACGCCGCTGGGTTTATCGCGTTCTAGATTGCCAGGACGCTGGTGCGGCAGGCCAGCACGGGAGACTGGAAACGCGACGGTACGCCCCCTCACTGTCTTCGCACTGATACTGTTAGCTGCTCCCGTTCAGTTCGCCGCTGCACAGACGGCACTCTCTGTTTCCAGCGGCGTGGGGACCCGTGGCGGAACGGTCTTGCTACCCATTTCGTTCAGCACTCCATCGCCCAGTGTCGTTGCAGGTCTACAGTGGACTCTTACGTACTCTACGACCGATTTCGAAAGCGTCAGCGTGACCGCTGGCCCGGCCGCAACAGCAGCTGGAAAGTCAGCTTTTTGCAGCAACACCCCTGGCATCATTACCTGCTTGATTGTCGGTATCAACACTCAAACCATTGCGGGCGGTGTTGTCGCGACCGTGGTACTCAAAGTCTCGCCCACAACCTCGAGCACCTCGTCTCTCATCCACACTACAGCCCCAATGGGGGCCAATACGGATGGGGCCAGCATCGCGGTATCTGGAACCAGTGCACTTCTTTCCATACTGCCGCCGCCCGTATTGAGCGCGCTTGCATGCAGCCCGGCCTCGATTGCTACACCTGGCGCGAGCAGTTGTTGGGTCACGTTCACGGCGCCTGCTCCGGCCGGCGGCACGTCAGTCGCCGTCTCCAGCGATTACGTGGCCTTGACGGTGCCTTCCACGGTTACTGTTTCTGCCGGGGCGACCAGCGTTTTCTTCACGGTCACGGCCGCTGCCGTCGCCAGCAACACCGCCGCCAGCGTCACCGCCAGCCTGGGCGGCGTTTCATGCAGTTTTTCTATCGCATTAGTCGCTCCAGCCGTCTCTTGTACTCCGACCTGCCCAATTCCGGTAGCTGTATTCCGCGGCACAGATGGCACGATTCAGGCGCTGGAAGTCGATTCTCTCAGCTTGTTGAGTGAGAGTGGTTCCGTGGTTGGCGATCCCGGAACGGCGCAGAATGCGGCTGGTGATACGTTCGTAGCGGCGCGTGATCCCCAAAACGGCGTGTCGATAAACGTGTATCTGCTAGCGAGCCATAGCTGGAAGGGCTGGGTTTCGGCCGGTGGCTCCAGCCTGGGAACGCCCGGGGTTGCGGTAACACCAGACGGCACGGCCTGGGTCGCCATCCGGGAGTCTGCAGGCAACTTTCGGATGAGGAGCTACCGAACGGATACGGGGTTCGGCGCCTGGATTGACCTGGGTGGGGCGTTCAGTTCGGATCCCGCGATCGCCGTGGCGACTGACGGCTCCATCTACGTGGTCGGAGCCGGGCTGACACCCAACCAGGGCACGATCTCTTCCGGCCGCTACGTGCCGGGAGCGGGTTTTGGGGGTTGGGTAGTGGGGACAAGCGCTGCAGCGGGGCGGCCGGCGGCAGCGGCGGGCAGCGATGGGGCGGTCTATGTGGCGATCCGGTACGCCGGTGGCTCCTATGGGATGTCGCGGCTAGTGGGGAACACCTGGGGGCAGTGGTACGCCGTGGCCTCCAAAGCCCTGTCCACCGACCCGCAACTGGCGGCTACCGGCGGCAGGATCTATGTCGCGGCGCTGGATGGACAGAGCCGCGTCTGGGTCAGCGCGTTCCAGGAAGGCTCGGCGAACGGATGGTATGCTTGGGGCGACACCTATGGGTGGTTGAACACCGTCGCGATCGCCGCTTTGCGCGGCGATTTCTACGTCGTCGGGAAGGACGCCAACACCGACCTGTGGTGGTACCGATCTGGCGTCGGCTGGATCCCCTACGGCAACCGTGGAGCGGCCGCCAGCAACATCGCTGTCGCACC
>PLEM01000491.1 GCA_003137035.1 Bryobacterales bacterium
TCATCTTGCATGAGACAAGAGTTCAGCCCCGCTTGCGTACCGCCTGCTCTATAATTGTGATCTGGGAGCAGTTCACCTTTCATGGAAGATCCTAAGAAGAAACTCCAGGAAGAAATCGCGGCGCTCGACTATGAGCTCCACAACGAGCTGCCGAGGGAAATCCGCAAAGCCAGGGCGCACGGGGACCTCAGCGAGAACGCCGAATATCATGCCGCCAAGGAGCGGCAGGGGTACGTGAACGCGCGGCTCAACCAACTCCGGGAGCGGCTGGCGCAGTTCTCCATGATCGACTTCTCCAGAATCTCGCGGGACAAAATCGGGCTGGGCTCCGAAGTGGTCGTGCTGGATCTCGCCAAGAACGAGCAGCTCACCTTTACGCTGGTCACTAGCGAGGGGAGCGACGCGGCCAAGGGCAAGATCTCCACGGGATCTCCCATCGGCCGGGCGCTGCTGGGCAAGGAAGTGGGCGACGTGGTCAATATCCTGATCCCGGGAGGAACCCGGGAGATGGAAGTAATCAAGCTCACCACGATCCACGACTTGGAAGGCTGAGCCTCGATGACCTATACACGCGCCATCGGCGTCTCCTGCAACAAGGTGATCTCGTTGATCGTTCGGGGGCTGGCTCTCTCGCGCATCCACCCCGACGTGCTGACCTTCATCGGGCTGGTGGTCAACGGGGTGGCGGCCGCACTGCTGGCCTCGGACCGGTTCCGCGCCGCCGGCGTGGTCATGATCGCAGCCGGGCTCTTCGACATGGTGGATGGGCGGGTGGCGCGGGAGACCAAGCAGGTGACGCTGTTCGGCGGGTTCTTCGATTCGGTGGTGGACCGCTACTCGGACCTGGTGCTGCTGATGGGCCTGCTGGTCTACTATGCTTCGATCAACCGCTTCTTCTACGTGGTGCTGACCGCGGTGGTGATGACCGCTTCGGTGATGGTGAGCTACACCCGGGCCCGCGCCGAGTGCTCCATCCCGAAATGCAAGGTGGGGTTCATGGAGCGGCCCGAGCGCATGGTGCTGCTGATCATCGGCGCCTTGTTTAAGCGGATGGCCCCCGTGCTCTGGGTGATCGCGGTGCTCGGGAACATCTCGGTAATCCACCGCATGCTCTACACCTTTCAGGAAGCCAAACGGCTGGAAGAAGCCCAGTTGCGTGCCGTCCCCGCAGAAAACCGGTGACAGTACACTCAATCCCCAATTACCCGGTCACTCCTCACGACTCCCTCACGACTCCAGGATCACCAGCGCCATCCCCGTGCCTGCGGTGTGCGTGAGCGAGAGCGATACGGCCTTCACTCCCAGGCGCTCCGCCACGCGGGCGGCCACTCCGTGGAGTTCCAGCGTCGGCCGGCCCGAGCGCAGGTTGGTCACCTCGAAGTCCTGCCAGCGCACGCCGCCTCTCCAACCCGTTCCGATGGCCTTCATGCCGGCCTCTTTGGCGGCGAACCGCGCGGCGTATCGCTCGAACCGGTTGGCCTTCCGCTCGACGTAGGCGATCTCGCGCGGCGTAAAGATGCGCTCGACGAAACGCGGCCCGTAGCGCTCGATGGCCGCGCGGATGCGGTCCACTTCCGCCAGATCGACGCCGGTTCCGACGATCACAGCCCCGCCCCCGAAGTGGTGATGGTCAGCCGGCCGTGCTTGACCCCCTTGGTCGCGATCAGCGCTTCGGCGATCTTCTTCACCTCGCCGGCCTTGCCGCGAACCACCAGCACTTCCAGGCAGTGGTCGTGGTCCAGGTGGACGTGCAGGGTGGAAAGCACGTGGTGATAGAACTCGTGCTGCAGGTCCGTCAGCCGCTCGCTGAGCAACCGCACGTGATGGTCGTAGACGATCGACACCGTGCCCACCACCTTGCGCTCGGGCGACTCCCAAGCCTGCTCCACCAGCTCTTCGCGAATCAGGTCGCGGAAGGCCTCCGAGCGGTTCGTGTAGCCGCGTTTCGCGATCAGGTCGTCGAACTTCTTCAGCAGATCGGAATCGATCGCCACGCCAATCCGGCTCAGCTCGCTCATGGGTCCAGCGTAGGATAAGAGCGCGGGTTTGTCCACCAGCCGGTGGGGCCCTGCCACCGCGGCCTGCTACACGTTTTGCGTCAGTTTCAACTGCGCCGTGCACTGCGGGCACTTGATCGCCTTCACCGGGATCGCCAGCGTGCAGTACGGGCATTCCTTGGTGGTTGGTTCCGCCGGCGCTTCGGCCGCCGGTTTGCGCAGCCGGTTGACCTGCCGCACCAGCAGGAACACCGCGAACGCAATGATGAGGAACTCGATGACCGTATTGATGAACAGGCCGTAGTTGATCTTCGCCCCGCCGATCGCCACCGACAGGTCCTTGAAATTCACCCTGCCGGTCACTTGCCCGATCGGCGGCATCATGATGTCGTTCACCAGCGAGTTGACGATCTTGCCAAAGGCCGCGCCGATGATGATGCCGACCGCCATATCCATCACGTTGCCGCGAACCGCGAATTCCTTGAACTCCTTGAACATGAATCCTCGCTTTCGGATGGGGCCATTGTAGCGGAAACGCGGTGTCCCTGACCAGACCGCGTGCGGCGCCTCCAGTACTTCTCCGCTACGGCGCCTTCGAGGTCGGGTATCATAAGAACTTCGGGAGGTTTCTTGAGCGCCGCAGCGCCTGCTACCGATATGCCCGTACGGAAGCCGTTGAACCGCCGCCAGTCCGTGGGACTGGTCTTTGTGTGCACCCTGCTCGGAGCGGCCGGCCAGGTCCTCATCAAAACCGGGGCCAGGACCTCCGCAACCTCGGCGCCCTGGACCACCCTGAGCGGCATCTGGACCAACCTCTACGCCATGGCCACCAACCTGCACCTGATCGGCGGCTACTCCCTGTATGCCCTGATGACGGTGGTGTTCATCTTCGCGCTGCGCGACGAGGAACTGTCCGTCCTCTACCCCGTCATCGCGCTCACCTACGTCTGGGTGGCGGGCTTGTCGATCTGGCTGTTCGGCGAAACCATGAACCTGCCCAAGCTTCTGGGCATTCTGATCATCGTGGCCGGAGTCGGCGTGCTGGGCAAGGGAGGTAAGAAATGACGGCGGCGACGGCTACTCCCTTTCAGTCCATGGTGCTGGTAGGGATCGCCTCCTTTGTGGGCTCCTTCGGAGCGTTGTTCCTCAAGACCGGCGCCGCCAAGCTGAACCTGGGCCTGCGCTACCTCTTCCTGAACGGCCGCCTGTTGCTCGGGGTCGCGCTGTTCGTCGCCTCGTCGCTGGCCTACGTGGTCGGAATCCGGCATGGGGAATTGAGCGTTCTCTATCCGCTGGTCTCTCTGGGCTACATCTGGGCATTGCTGTGGTCGGTGCTGTTCCTGAAAGAACGCCTGACGCGGAACAAGGTCTTCGGCCTGCTGCTGATCGTGCTGGGGATCGTGCTGATCGGCTTCGGCAAGACTTGATCGCCTCTTGCGCCGGCTCCCTTTTTGCAGTACATTCGGCTTGGGATTCTTCGCGCCCGGCGCGTAAAGGGAGGGATTCCGATGCCGATTCTCACCAAGCTGCGCGAATTCCTGGATCAGAACCAGGTGGATTATACGCATACCGTCCATCCGCTGGCCTACACCGCCCGGGAGGTGGCCTCCGCCGAGCACGTGCCGGCCCGCGAAATGGCGAAAACCGTGATCTTCCTGAGCGAGCAGGGCCACGGCATGGCGGTCCTGCCCGCCGATAGTGTGGTGGACCTGGAACAGCTCCGGCAGGACCTCGGTCTGTCCCGCTTGCGGCTGGCCACCGAGGCCGAACTCGGCGAGCTGTTCCCCGCTTGCGAGTTGGGCGCCATGCCGCCGTTCGGGAACCTGTTCAGCCTGCCGGTTTACGCCGACAGCCGTATGGCCGCCGAGGATACGATCACCTTCAACGCCGGCACGCACCGAGACGTGATCCACATGCACTTCCGCGATTTCGCGCGCCTGGTGAACCCGTCGATCGTCTCCTTCGCCCGGCGCGCTGGCGCGGCCGCGTAGCGCTGGGCGGGCCCATCCGCTCGCAGCGTCAATCTCGGTCGCGAGCAGCGTGCTCGGAGCGTTGGGACTTCTGGTATTGTGGGTAATCGCGGTGGCGGCGATGCGCAGAACAGCCGACGTCTTGAACTCAGCGCGAAGCGCGATACTGAGTGCTGCGTTCCGATGCCCTGGATGTGGCGCCGAGCTGACATTCTTCCAGGGAATCCGCCTGGCTGCAAAAATCCGCATTCACACTGCCGGGCCCGGTTACACCCTCGCCGTGTGCGAGGGATGCGGTGCGGTTTCGCTGCTTCAGGACCTGGAACCTGGGTTCAGGTTTGTCGGCGCGTACGAGACGGAAGATGTTCGGCAGAGCGTAGAGCGGTGTCTTGCGGATGCAAGAAGGTGCAGGCAACTGCAATCTGAGCGGGTCGGCAGAGGACTCTGCTCGCTGTGTGGCAAGCCAATCGGATGGTTCAGCCGGCTCCTGCGAAGGACGACGCATCCACGTTGTACTGAGTTCGTTGAGTGATCTCTCTCTGCCGGCGCGCCGGCGCGACCGCGTAGCGGTCTTTCCTCAACCGAGGGACTGCCTAGACCGTCCGCTGGGGGGACGGCTCAGGCTGCCCCCGGTTGTCCATGAGACCGCCCGGCCCGCACTTCCCAGTCCTGTTATTCTGTGAGGTCGCGGAAACGCGTCATATAGCCTGGACTAAGGGAGGCTTGGCGCGTCATGGGCGCAAGCGGGCAGCAGGTCGAGGGACGGGATCTCGATGGGCTCATGATCGAGTGTCGTTTGCCACAGATCCGGTACGACTTAAGGGAAATGGAGGGCATATGACTGGAAACAGATGCCATGTTCTGTTCGCGCTTGTTGGCATCACCTCAGCTGGTTCCGGGACGGCCGCCCACGGCCAGAACGGGACGGGGCGGTGGAGAGTCGAGTACCACACTTCGGCTTTGGCGGTCGAAGAGGTGAAAGAGTTGGGCAAGTCGCCTGGTAACGGAGCTGATCTTGGTGTCGCTGTTAAACTGCGGAATGTCTCCGGCAGATCGATCACAGGCATTGCGATCTCCGGGGCTTCCCCCGAGACCATTGCCTACGCACCGGCGAAGACGGAAGGCCTGAACCCGGACGCAACCTGCACCATGCACGTGGCCATTTACCCGCGTTCGGACGAGGATCGCGTCATACGAGTTGTCGCGGTGCTTTTTACGGACCGCATCCCGGATGACGGAGACTCCGCGGCGATAGCGCACATGCGGTGTGAGCGCTCAGGGATGCTCTTTGGGTACGCCCGCTGTTCGGCAATCCTGAGTCAGTTAGATCCATCCCGGTTGGACGATGCCAGCATCCAGACGGGGATCCAGGAGTTGAACAGCATGCCAGGCAGGGACGTGTCTTCTGCGCCCGAGTTTTCAGAGTTAAAGAGCAGGCTTCAGGTCGATAGGCGGATCTCAGGGGCCGGCCCCGACGCCATTCACAGCATTGTCATGGGCGTTGAAGGTGCAAGAGGTCTATGCCGGACAGTCATCGAGGAAATGAAGCGGCCTACGACGTGCTCGGTTCCTCCCGCCGAACAGAACCGAGTCGGGTGCCTCCAAGGGCTTAAGCGCGACTACCAAACGCGGATCTCCACTTTCCGCGCCCTGGCTGATCGCGACCTGGAGGTGGAGCGATGAGTTCATCGTGGCTCCCACCTGGGCTCGCCGTAATAGCTGCTATCGCCATTGCGCTTCCGGCGCGGTGTCAAGACTGTACGCCGAGAAGCTCAGCAGTAGAGCCGCAGCCGACGATGTTCTGCCCAAGCGGCCAAGCGATCTACAACTTTACGGCTACGTTCCCCGACGGCCACTCCGTGCCCGACGCTATGTCGCGAATTGGGGAATGTGTTGCCTTGTACACCTGCGACGCCTATTAGTTCCCAGTCCTGCTATTCTGTGAGGTCGCGGAGGTAAGGAAGACAGGAATCCCGAGATGACACATTTTCTTCGCAAGCTGTTCGGAACCACGCCCCGTCCCATTCGAGTGAACCAGCTATTAGAGAAGGCCACGGCCGCCGCAGGCCGCCACCGGCACGACATTGCGTTGGACGCTGTCGACAAGGCCATCGCCTTGGCGGTCGAAGAGTATGGGGCAGATCATTTTCTAGTGAATGTTTTTCTGCAGAATGCACGAGCCGAGAATCTGTACTGGCTTAAACGCTATTCCGAAGCGAGAATTGCGGCGGATCGATCATTGGCCAGGTGCCCCGACGACATTACCATGCTGCAACTGCGCGCGCAGATTCTCGTCAACTTGAAAGATTCCGACGGCGTGGTCGGAGACTACACGCGACTTGGCGCGTTGGAACCCGATAATCCCAAACACCTTCTCATGCTCGCCGCTGCACACATGATGCAGAACAACGCGCGTGCCGCGCGTTCCGCCCTTGAGGCAGCAGGCAACCATCCGAAGGCTACTGCCTCGACGAGAGAGGAAATAACCCACCTGGAGAACATGTTACGAGATTCCGGGGGCGATTGAAGACCAGCTTTCGTCTCCGAGCGATGTCGAAAAACCGATTGAGTTGACCCTGAGTCGGCCAGGCAGGGTATCGAAAGCCTCCATAGCAGATGCGTCGAGGCGCTCGCAACGCTTGGGGATACTGCGGCCCTCCCTCATGTTCTCTCACGCATCACCCAGAGGCCCCCTTCTCACGACTTTGAATCGAGGAGGACCATTGCCATTGCGCGCTTCGTGGCCGCCGCAATCCCCCATCTCATCCAGACTCTCCGCAATGACCTCCGCTCCGTGGAAGGCGTGGATCCATTTGCGCCAGGCAAACTGCCGCAGGGCTGTGAAACGGGCAATTCCGTGGTTGGGCGGGAGGTCGCCAAGGTGGCCGGACTCATTCCTTACCCGGAACTGGCATCCGCGCTCTCTCTGAAGAACAATGATGCGAAGCGCCGCAAGTGCGGGGCTCAATACAATGGGGGATTTGGTTCCAGGGAATCCGTATCAGTGCTCAGAGACTACTACGCCGCCAACCGCCCAGACGATTCCGAAATTGCCAAGACTCTG
>PLEM01000230.1 GCA_003137035.1 Bryobacterales bacterium
CTGATCGGCTGCCTCGACACCCCCAGCAAAGGCCTGTACTACATCAACGGCCGGCTGGTCAGCGACATGAACGACGACGAGCTGGCGCGCATCCGCAACAAGGAGATCGGGTTCGTCTTCCAGACCTTCAACCTGCTGCCGCGCGCTACCGCCCTGCATAACGTGGAGCTGCCGCTGATCTACGCGGGGGTTTCCTCGGACACCCGCCTCGAGCGGGCCAAACAGGCGCTGGTCCAGGTGGATCTGGAGGCGCGCATGTACCACAAGCCGAACGAGCTCTCGGGCGGCCAGCGCCAGAGGGTCGCAGTGGCCCGCGCGCTGGTGAATAACCCGTCCATCCTGCTGGCCGACGAGCCCACCGGCAACCTCGATACCGCAACCGGGAACGAAATCATGGCGCTGTTTGCCCGGCTGCATCAGCAGGGCAACACCATCGTGCTGGTCACGCACGAGCACGATATCGCCATGAACGCCCACCGCGTCATCCACGTCCGCGACGGCAAGGTGGAGCGGGACGAGCGGATCAAGTAACTTTGCCACGCATCTGCGTTTTCTGCGGATCCAGCTTCGGCCGGCTACCCGTGTACCGCGAGACTGCCGTCGAGGTGGGCCGGCAACTGGGCAGGCGTGGCGCCGGACTGGTTTACGGCGGCGGCAACGTGGGCCTGATGGGCGCGCTGGCCGACGCGGCGCTGGCAGCCGGCGGCGAGGTGATCGGCGTGATCCCCCGCGTGCTGATGAACCGGGAGATCGACCATCGCGGCCTTACTCAGTTGCACGTGGTCGACTCGATGCATCAGCGTAAGGCGCTGATGGCCGAGCTTGCCGATGCGTTTCTGGCGTTGCCCGGCGGCATTGGCACCTTCGAGGAACTCTGCGAGGCGCTGGCCTGGTCCAAGCTGGGCATACACGGCAAGGCCTGCGGCCTGCTGAACGTCGAGGGATATTACGATCCGCTGCTTGCGATGATGGACCGCGCGGTCTCGGAAGGCTTCCTGGCCCCCGAGGATCGCGCGCTGCTCATTGCGGACACCGACGTGGCCCGGCTCATCGAGCGGCTGCTGGGTTAGGCTTGGCGCTACTGCGAAACCGCTTGCTGGCGCGCGCGGCTCGGAACCGAGCCACGACCGCCAGAAAGTGGAGCACTAAGTTGTAGTGGTCTGATCCTTGGGGGGCTGCACCGCTGCGAGAACGGGCCGCAAGCTGCTCAGTGACTTCAGGGCGTTGAACCAGAAGGGGGCGCCCAAGCTCAGCAAGACCCAAGTAAAGAGAATTCCCAGCACGTTCCGTTTCCCCGCGAACATGAAGAGTCCGGGGTAGGGTGCGGGGATCAACTGAAAGCCGGAGCTTTCCAACTGGCTGCGGATCTCCTTGGCTCGGTTCATCAGCTCGGCCGACACCAGCCTGGTGTACTCCGCAATCAGAGCCTTCTTGCCGTTCTCGTCCGCGATGAGCTTCGGCTCGATCCACTTCACCGCGGCATCCAGGCTGCCGAAAGCCGGGGAAACATCGCCGAAGTCCTTGGTTGCGGCCGGTTCCTTTGTTTTCAGGGCATCCAGGGCTGCCGTATACGCCATCGGCTCGGCGCTGGCCGGGGCGCTGCCGGGGGGCAACGCGACGACTGAGGCGGCCTCTTTCATCATGGCGTCCTGGCTGTTCACCAGGCTGGCGCGCATCTGGGGGTTGGACCACAACTGCTCCAGCAGCTTGAAGGAATCCAGATGCAGCCCGAGTGCGAGCAGGCACGCAAACAGGACGGTCCATAGGCGCATCTGCAGGGCGAACCGCGCGGACACGCGACCCATCGCGCTGTTGAACAGGGTCTCGAGCTTGCCCACCGTTTGCTCGGTTCTCTCCGCGATCTGCTGGGCAATCTTGGCCACCTGCTCGGCGGAGGCCGGAGCCACCACGGCGATCGCGCCCGTGATCAGTTTCACCTTCCGCTCCGTCTCGGGATCGAGTTCGGTCAGGGCGTTGTCGATCACCAGTGCGGTGGCCGGATCGCTGGTTTTCAGCTCCGCGGAGATGTACCTCAACTCACGGGCCAATTCGTCGGGCCGGAGTGCGGTCGCGAGTGTCCACCGGCCAAGCAGCTTGCCGATCACCGGGACGTCCTTGTATTTCGAAAAGGCCGAATCGGAGATCAAGGGGCGGCGCAAGACCACTTCGGCTTGAGCCACGAGTCGCTGGTCGACGGTCGCAAAGAGTGTTCTCAGGCCCCACAGCAGATTGGTACCGCGCAGTCCGAACAGCCCGGAAGCGATCTGGGTGAAGACGGTAATCAGGAGACTCACTCCGAGCATTACAACGGCGAAGGCAATCAACGTTTCGAGGTGTTCAAGGGTCATGCGGCACGTGCCTTGGACAGAGTTTATTCCACGGGCGGGGGGAATTCAATAGGGAAGCTGCGTCTTTTCAACCCAATTTCGTCGTGCGCCAGCGATGATGGGCGCTCCTGCCCACTCAAAGAAAGGACGGCTTCCAGCAGCGGGAGGAAACTCGACACCCGCCGAGCGCGAATGACCCAGTTCCACAGGGGTCCGAACTTCTTCCAGCCGCCGGCATAGGCGATGTGCCGCAGCTTGCCGGCCAGGCTTGCTTTGGTGAATGCTCCCGAGAAGATGGAGCCCCAGCGGTAGAATTCCCAGGACGCGCGCCGGTAGCCGGCTTCCAGCGCTTCGGGCGTCATCCTGGCCGGGCGGAACACCGCGTGGCGGGTGTCGTACAGATCCCAGTTGGCAGAGGTGATGCGGCCTTCCGCGGTCATGCGGCGGTGCAGCTCGGTTCCGGGGTAGGGTGTCAGGATATGAAACGTGGCGGTTTCGATCCCCTGCTCGATGGACCAGGCGACCGTGCGCTCGAAGACGGTGGCATCTTCGTCGTCCATGCCAAAGNNCCCAAGTCGCGCAGGCGGCGGATGGCGGCGCTGTAATCGCGCCGGAGGTTCTGCACCTTGTGCTGCGCTTCGAGGTTCCTGGCGCTCAGGGTCTCGAAACCGATGAACAGGCTGCGCAAACCGCTCTCCGCGGCTTTTTCCAGCAGGCCGGGACCGAGCACCGACGGCACGGTGGCGGCTGCCTGCCACAGCCTGTTCATCCCTTTCATGCCGTCGAAGAGCGCGGCGGCGAAACGGGAGTCGCCGAAGAGATGGTCGTCGAGGAAGTAAAGATGCCGGCCGGGGAGGTCCTGGATCTCGGCGAGCGCGTCATCGACTCGCTGGGTGTAGAACGATTTGCCGCCTTGGAAGAAGGCGTCTTTGTAACAGAAGTCGCAATGGTGAGGGCAGCCCCGCGAAACCACGAGCGAGTTGGGCGCCAGGTAGAGATGGCGCTGGATCAGGTCGCGGCGGGGTTTGGGCAGGCCGGCCAGGGTGCGCTGCCGGGAACGGTACACCCTGCCAGGGCGGCCGGCCCGCAAGTCCGCGAGAAAAGCAGGCCAGGTGTCGTCACCCGGCCCGAGGAAGATGGTGTCGGCATGCGCGAGGGCTTCCACGGGAAGGGAGGTGACGTGCAGTCCGCCCAGGGCAACGTGCGCGCCCCTTTGACGATAGTGGTCGGCCAGCCGGTAGGCGCGGTGGGCCGAGGTGACGTAGACCTCAATGGCCACCAGATCGGGCTGGTCGTCCAGATCCAGGGATTCGACGTGTTCATCCTGGATAGTGACCTGGTCGTCGCCGGACAGGTGAGGGACTTGCAGAATTCGTAANNCCAGGAATTCTGCAAGTACCTCAGGTGGCCAGCGAGCGTGGCCAAGCCAAGGGGCGGGAACAGGGAGTACTTGATAGGGCGCCAGAAAGGGCCGGCGGCCTCGGTCAGTGCAGGGAGGATCAATTTGACTCTCATCCGGGACCCCAGTATACGAAACAGCAAAGTGCTTTGCCGCAGAAAGTATGGAAGTTTTTGGTGGAGCCTGATCTGCCGCAAGGGCGGAAGGCGGCGAATGCGATTTGACATTTTCGGGTCCTGTTGTCGTTTGAAACGGTACTGGAACTCACAGCAACCGACTTGCAGGTGTTCAACTCAAAAGTTAACAATTCTGAATCGGCGAATCCGTGTACAATTTCTTCTGAGTCATGGGTTCTGCGCGAGGGGTAAACTCAGGTTCAGGCTGGTAGTTCACGTCGGGGAAACAGGCGCGGATCCCAGGATCAAAGAAATGGAGGAAAGATGCGTGGGGGATGTGTGTCTCTTTGTAAGTTAGTTCCATCGGTGTTCTTCACCGTGGCATTTTGCGTGACAAGCGCGCTCGCTGGCGGGCTCGCCCCAGCCGCGAAAGCGCAAGACGAGGCGACGGCGAAGGATCGCGCGATAACCGCGAACCGTAGGGTCAGTCGGATGAGGTCGACGACCCAGGCTCAGCGGCTGGCCGCTGCGCAGCAGCTCCAGCGGGCCGCTGGCGTGCAGGCAACCGCCGGGTCGAGGCAGCTCAAGCTGGCCGCTACCACTGGCGCGCCGCTGGTCCAAGCTGCAGCGCCGCTGGTTCCGGGCCAGCCGCTGCCCGGACTGTTCGCGGTATGCAACGCTCCAGTTGGTCTGGCGAACGCGGACTATATGGGACTTTGCCCGAACTGGTCCAACAGCCCGCTGTTGAGGAAGTTCGTCGATTCGCTCCCAGGCCTGGGACCGGGCAACGCGAACACCCTTGGAAACTACATCCCGATCGCGAGCCCGAAGGCCAACGCGAATTACCCGACCGACGACTACTACGAGATCGGACTGGTGGACTACCAGCAGCAGATGCACTCTGACCTGCCGGCGGCCACCCGGCTGCGCGGCTACGTGGATCTGAACGCTACCATACCGGCGGCGCGCTACCTCGGGCCGGTCATCGTGGCCAGGAGGGACAAGCCGGTCCGAATCAAGTTCACGAACATGCTGGGCATAGGCGCGGCGGGCCGCATGCGGATACCCGTGGATACGACGATCATGGGTGCCGGTTTGGGACCCGATGGGCTCAACGCTTACACGCAGAACCGCTCGGATATCCACCTGCACGGCGGGAACACGCCCTGGATCAGCGATGGAACGCCGCACCAGTGGATCACCCCGTTCAACGAGAACAGCACGATCTACAAGAAGGGCGTAAGTTTCCAAAACGTGCCGGACATGGTCGGTGTCGGGTTGCCGATTCCGAGCGCGAACGATAACGACGGCATGGCGACCTACTATTACACCAACCAGCAGAGCGGTCGGTTGATGTTCTTTCACGATCACGCCTACGGCCTCACGCGCCTGAACGTCTATGCGGGCGTGGCGGCGGGCTACCTGCTCACCGACGCGGTCGAGGACTCGCTAATCACCCGGGGAGTGATTCCCGGCCTCCCGCTGAATCTCACTACGAATGTGTACGCGTACGGAATCCCGCTGATCATCCAGGACAAGACCTTCGTGGCGGGAACGGCGGGCACGGGCACCTTCCAGACCGACCCGACCTGGCCGAGCGTGGTGCCGGCCGGGACGCAGGCGGGCGATCTATGGTTCCCGCACGTCTACATGACGAACCAAAACCCGGCTGTCAACAGCGGGGCGAACGCCATGGGCCGGTGGGATTACGGTGCCTGGTTCTGGCCGCCCTTCACAGGTCAGGTGCACGGGGAAGTGCCTTGCGGGACGCTCTCGGTGCCGGGCCAGACGTGCCCCGGGACGCCGAATCCCTCGCTGGTGCCGGAAGCGTTCATGGATACGCCGGTAGTCAACGGGCAAGCCTATCCGTACGTGACCCTGGAGGCCAAGCCGTACCGGTTCCGGCTCCTGAACGCGACCAACGACCGCCATCTCAACCTGCAACTCTACCAGGCGGATCCGCTGACCGTGCTCATCACCAACGGCGGCAGCAACTACAGGCTTCCTCCGACCGTGGTATTCACGCCGGTTAACGGAGGCTCGGGCGCCGCCGGAACCGCGATCGTGTCCAGCGGGTCGGTTACCAGCCTCGCGCTGACCGCCGGAGGCAGTGGATATACGGCGCCGACGGTGGTCTTCAGTGCACCTCAATTGGTGGGCGGCACGGCGGCTACCGGGACGGCGGCCATGTCGGGCGGGGTCATCACGGGGATTGTGCTGATCAGCGGCGGTAGCGGCTACACCGCTGCGCCAACGATCGCCATCAACGATCCAACCGGCACTCTCGCCGGTGCGACGGCCACCATCACGCCAGCCGGCGCGCTGATCGCTGTCACGGTCACCAATCCGGGGACGGGCTACCTGGCTCCCCCGCTGGTGAGCTTCACCAACGCGGTGGGCGATACCACCGGCTCGGGCGCGGCCGCGACCACTTCGCTCAACACCGAAGTGAAGATGCTGGACGCGGTCCCGCACCCCTCGGTTCTCCTGGGGGCGGGGTCGATGCCGGCTTGCACGGCGCCGGAGCCGGCCGCGGAGGCGCTGTACCTGGCCGGCACCACCACCGGCCTGCCCCAGAGCTGCTGGCCGGCGCGCTGGCCGACCGATGCGCGGGACGGCGGCGTTCCCGATCCGACGATGGCGGGCCCGGCGATCGTGCAGATCGGCACGGAAGGCGGTCTGCTGCCGGCGCCGGTCGTGATTTCGTCCCAACCGGTCAACTACAACTACAACCGGAGAGACATCGTGGTTCTGAACGTTTCGGACAAGGCCCTGTTCCTGGGGCCGGCCGAGCGGGCGGACATCATCGTCGATTTCTCCGGCTATGCGGGCAAGACCCTGATCCTTTACAACGACGCACCGGCGCCAGTGCCCGCCTTTGACACTCGGTTCGACTACTACACGGGCGACCCGGACCAGACTCTTTCGGGCGGCGCGCCGACCACGTTGCCGGGCTACGGCCCGAATACGCGCACGATCATGCAGATCCGCGTGGTGGCGCCCACGACGACGCCAGCGCCGTTCAGCCTGGCTACGCTGAAGACGGAACTGCCGAAGTCGTTCGCCGCGGCCTTCCCGGCGCCAACGGATTCGCTCATCGTGCCGGAGTCGGCGTACAACCAGGTCTATAACCCGACGACGGCCTACGCCGACACGTATGTCCGGATTCAGGACACGAAGCTGACCTTCACCCCTATCGGGCAGACCACCGCGGCCGCGCCGATGGACTTGCAGCCGAAGGCCATCCAAGAGCTCTTCGAGCCCAACTACGGACGGATGAACGCGATCCTGGGGGTGGAACTGCCGCTAACCAACTTCACCACCCAGACGACCATTCCGTTCGCCTACGTCGACCCGCCGACCGAGGTCCTCAACGACGGGCAAACCCAGATTTGGAAGATCACTCACAACGGCGTGGACACCCACGCGATCCACTTCCACCTGTTCAACGTGCAGGTGCTCAACCGGGTCGGCTGGGACGGCGCGATCCGGCCTCCGGATGCGAACGAGTTGGGCTGGAAGGAAACGGTCCGGATGAACCCGCTGGAGGATGCGATCGTGGCGATGCGGCCCATGAAGCAGAGCCTGCCATTCGGTATTCCGGAAAGCACCCGGCTTCTGGATCCGACTAGTCCGGCCGGCTCGACGGGCCAGTTCACGGGCGTCGATCCACTGACCAACAACCCCATCACGGTCGTCAACCAGTTGACCAACTTCGGATGGGAGTACGTGTGGCACTGCCACATCCTCGAGCACGAGGAGCACGACATGATGCGGCCGGCCTGAAGATCCGGCTACCGGGCGAGGGTGAGCGCCACGGCGCCGGCCACGGCAATGGCTCCACCGATGATTGAGCGGCCAGCCGGCCGCTCGCCCTCAAGCAGATAGCTGAACGGAATGATGACCAGCGGCGTGGTGG
>PLEM01000263.1 GCA_003137035.1 Bryobacterales bacterium
TCCACACGCCGGCCTGGTGCTGGCCGAGTCCATAGAAGGCTTCCATGGACCCCCAGAGCTTGATGAAAGTCTCCGAGCGGTAGGTGTCCTCGCCGTTGACCTTGGCGGGGGTCATGGTGCGCGGGCCCTCGTTCACCAGGTTCTTGTCCGCGAGATCGAAGTAGGAGATGGAGCCGTCCTCGCGATTCACTGTCGCCTTGAACCGGCCGGTGACCAGGCTCACGGTCTTATCGGTGGACTGCATGCTCCACTTCGCGGCGGGCCAAGTGGTCTTGGTCACGACATACTCGGGGGGATTCGGAATGGCGCTGGCGGGCGAATACGTGACGCGGATGATCGAATCGGTACAGACTGCGAGCCGCATGACGCCCGTCTGCATGGTGAGCAGCACGCCGTTGGGCTGCTGCTCGACGCCGGTGACCGGGTTCAACGGATTCCACTGGGCCTGGAGACTGGCCGCGCAGGCCAGCAAGAGGAAGGGAACTGCGAATCGTGTGCGCTGCATAGGAATGACGCTCCGTCCCCAAGGATAGCCGATTCCCAAAACCCGTGACGTCGCGGGATCAACCTACGCGCGCGAGCCTGCGGATTGCCAGGAGGGTGGGCGCCAGCGTCACGCCCACCAGGACCGCCACGTGAATCGCGTTAGGGCCCTGGCTGGGCGCGCCGATGGCGGCGAGCGCGAGTTGGTCCAGGTGATACGCGGGAGAGACCAGCGCGATCCACTGGAGCGACTTCGGCAGCGGAATGAGGAAGCCGGAAAGGTAGATCATCGGCAGGTAGAGCAGGTTCACGAAAGCTGGCGCGCTTTTCGCGGTCGTCAAAGTGCCGATGACCAGCCCGAGGGCGCAGAACGGCGCCGCCCCCAGGATGTTGCCCACGGAGAGGCTGAGGATCTGGCCGGCGCTCAAACGCATGTGCCCGAAGGGCGCCGCCACAAACATGGTGACCATGATGATTGCGACAAACAGCATCGCCATCAGCATCTTCGCGAGCAGCGGGGCCAGGCGTGGCATCGGCAGGGCGCGCTTGAGCTGGTAGAGGCCTTGTTCGCGTTCCATCGCGATCGGGATGCCGAAGCCGAACATCCCCGGCCCCATCACACCGAATATTGAGAAGCCCATGAACACGAACAGCGCTCCCTTTGGATCGCCGCGGAGGGCGTCCCCGTACATAAACACTCCGAAAAGCAAGTACAGAAGCACCGGAAGGGCCAGGAACGGCCCGGCAAACCCCGGCATGCGGAGCATGCGTATGGATTCGTACCGGGCTTCCATCCAGTAGGCGCGCAACAGGCGGCGGGTGGACATGGTGGCGGGGGTGGCACTCATTGGGCGGTCTCCTGCGTGAGTTCGGTGAACACTTCGGCCAGCCCGGCGCGGCGGACCTCCAACTCCTGCAAGTCCTCATCGGCGGCAAGCAGTTGCCGCACCACCGCCTCGGCGTTGGTCGCGGTAATCTCCAAACGCTCGCGGTCTCGGCTGACGCTTCCGACGCCGGGCCAGTTCATGACCTCGTCGACAGCCAGCGTGGTCAGACACCGGATGCGCGTGCGAACCACCAGCGCGCGCATCTCGCTGACGCTGCCCGACGCTATCACGCGGCCCTTGGCGAGCACCACGACGCGGTCGGCGAGCGCTTCCGCTTCCTCCAGGTAATGGGTGGTCAGCACAATGGAAGCTCCATCGTCGACCAGCTTACGCAACGCGCCCCAAAGCATTTCCCGCGACTGTATGTCCAGCCCCACGGTAGGCTCATCGAGGAATAGCAGCTTCGGGCGGCCGCAGAGCGCCATCCCAAACTGGACCTGGCGCTTCTGCCCGTTCGAGAGCTTTCCATAGGGGCGGCGCGCCAGCGGCGTTGTGTGGGTCAGCTCCATCACAGCCTCGGGCGCGAGCGGGTCCGGATAGTAGCTGGCAACCAGATCGATCTGTTCGCGGACGCGCAGCTCTGGCGCTAGCGTCACTTCCTGCATCATCACTCCCACCTGACGGCGCGCCTCGACCAGCAGCGGCGACTGGCCGAACAGACGCGCCGTCCCGCTGTCGGGCCGTCGCAATCCAAGCATCAGTGAGATCGCCGTGGTCTTTCCCGCGCCGTTGGGACCCAAAACGGCGAGCAACTCTCCCTGCCGCACTTCCAGGTCCAGGCCATCGAGAGCTACGAGGCTGCCGAAACGCTTTCTCACTCCCTTCAGTTCGGCCAGGCAAGCTTCTGTGCTCACGGTTTCCCTCCCCCGGCTTCGATCCGCGCGGCGGCTGTGTCCGTTCCCCCGAAACGGACGACGATGCGCGTGGCGCGGCCCTGGCTGTCCGTCTCGAAGGTTACCTGCAGATCGGTTTCCGTAATGAAGAATTTCCGTTCGCTTTCGGCGTGCAGGCGGAGCCCCTGGGGCGCGGCATCGGATTTCAGGACCAGCGCGTCGCCCTGGCGTTCGATCGTGATGACCCCACCGGGCGGGGGCGTCTGATACGGGCCGGCGTAGAGGTCCAGCAGCTTCGAATCGAGGGTGATTTCCTTGCGCTCCTTGATGGCCTTGGCGGCGGCCGAGGTGGCCACGGGGAATGCGGGGCGCAGGATGTGCCAGGCCAGGCCGCCGTCGTTTTGCGCGGTATTGGAGAGGGCCACCACGCCGATGCGCAACTTTGGGTCATAGCCCAGCGTGCAGGCGTAGCCGAAGGTTTCGCCCGCGAAGGTCACGATGCCGTCGTCGCCCGGCCCGAAGGAAATGACCCACCAGCCCAGCGCCTGCTTAAGACCGGGTCCGGGACGCCGAGTTTCGAGCATAGCGGCCATCGCCGGGGCCAGCGGCGTCTTCCGGTATCCCATGAACGCCTCGGCCAGCGTGAGGAGATCGTTGGCGCTCGAGTGGAGCGAGCCGGCGCCCTCGAGTGCCGGAAGGGCCCAGTCCGGCGCGGGTTTGAGATCGGCTTCGTGGCCAGTGGCAAGCCGGGCTTTCATCTCCGGCGAAACCGCTATCGCCGTGCTCTTCATCCCGAGCGGGCCGGTGATGCGCAGGCGGACCAGCGACTCGTAGTCCATGCCAGCGCGCCGGGCCAGCGCCTTGCCGACCAGCCCCATCCCCAGATTCGAGTAATTCCATTGTGAGCCGATGTCCCGGGGCAGCTCGTAAGTCGCGAGGAATTGATACAGCTTCTCATCCGTGTAGGTGGAGAAGGCCTGGCGGAGTTGTTCCTTGCTGTACTTGGCCACGGCCGCGAGGTCAACCCCCATGTTGGAAGGCAGGAATGGAAGGCCCGAAGTGTGGGTCGCCAGATCGACGAGCGTGATCTGCCGGCCGTTCCGCTCCGGAACTTTGACACCGGCCGGCAGATACTTGGCGACGGGGTCGGACAAGGCCACCTCGCCGCGCTGCACCGCATCGGCCAGCAGGAGCGCGGTGAACACCTTGGTCATCGAGCCGATCTCGAAGACTGTATCGCCATCGAGCGGGCGCCCGCCGCTCCGATCCGCCTGGCCGTAGGAAATGAATCGCCGGCCCTGCGGTGTGGCTATCCCGGCCACCGTGCCGACGCTCTTGTGTTGAACGTCGATGCGATCAACCAGGAGTTGCCGGATCTCGGCGTCCGTTTGCGCTCTAGCCTGCGTCGCCAGTAAGACGGCCGCCGCCGCTAGGATGTTCAGGTTATGTGTCCTCACGACTACGAGTCTGCGCCCGGGAACCGTTCTGGGGAAACCGAATTTTGACGAGGTGGCCGAGCGGCGGGATGAACGGTCGGGGGCGGAAGGATCAGAACGGATTGGCGGACAGGGCTCGCAGCTTTTCGTTGTACATCCGGCCGGATTGTAGCCGCACGCCGTTCTGTAAGGTGACCACGTACTCTCCGTGCAAGGCGGGCTGAAGCTCGCGGATGCGCTTGACATTCACCATCACCGAGCGATGGATGCGCAGGAAGATCTCCGGATCGAGGGACTTCTCGAGCGTGTTCATGGTGACGTGGAGCAGGTGGCCGGCGCGCCCGGTGTGCAGTTGGACGTAGTTCTCGGCGGCCTCGATCCAGTCCACGTCCTCGACATCGACGAACAGGGTCTTGCCCGCCGATCGCACTGCCAGCCGCTTCAGATACCTGCGCGGTGAAGCCATGGTCTCCAGCAGGCCAATGATTTGCCGGCTCGCCTCGTCCGGCGGTCTCGAACTGAGGCGGGCCTTGGCGCGCTCCAGTGCTTGCGCAAAGCGCTCCCCGGTCACCGGCTTGAGCAGGTAGTCGATGGCGTTG
This sequence comes from Bryobacterales bacterium, assembly GCA_003137035.1. Taxonomy (GTDB): domain Bacteria; phylum Acidobacteriota; class Terriglobia; order Bryobacterales; family Bryobacteraceae; genus Fen-330. The sequence continues at coordinate 4,239 of PLEM01000263.1, forward strand.
ATTTCGAATGCCTGAATGGCGTAGCGGTCGTGGGCCGTGACAAACACGACCGCGGGCATGCGCTGGGCGCCGACTTCCCTCACCACCGAGAATCCGTCCATCTCGGGCATTTGCACGTCCAGGAAGACCAGATCCGGGCGTGCATTCAGGATGGCCGTCACGGCTTCGCGGCCGTCCCTGGCTTCGTGAATCGCCGAGACCTCCGGATCCTGCGCCAGCAACATGCGCAGGCCCTCCCTCGCTAGCGGCTCGTCGTCAACGATTAGCGTCGTCAAGAGCATGCACTTCAGTCTCCGAAACCCCGGGGGCGACATGATACGGGACGACCATGGTAGCCACAACCCCGCCCTGCTCGCCGTTTTCCACCGTCAGCCGCGCCGAAG
>PLEM01000276.1 GCA_003137035.1 Bryobacterales bacterium
GACATCGGCGTTCCCATCCTCAATGAGGCCGGATGCGTTGACGAGCTGATCGATCGCCTGGCGGCGGCTTGTCCCTCGGATCGCTTGATCTTTGTGGACAACGGCTCCACGGACGGCACCCTGGCGCGTCTGAGCGCGCGCGGCGTGGAGACGATCCGTCACCAGCGCAACGAAGGCTACGGCAAGAGCTTGCGCGATGGGATCGAGTACGGCCAGGGCAGCGCCATCGTGACCATCGACGCCGACCTCGAATACCCTCCGGAATCCATTCCCGCGCTGCTGGAGGCACTCCAGGTTCATCCCGTGGTCTACGGTTCCAGGTTCTGCGGCGGGCGGCGGCCGGCGATGGGCCCGGTCCGGCGGTTCGGCAACCGGCTCCTGAGCGGCATGTTCAACCTGGTTTGCCGCCAGCGCCTGACGGACCTCTATACCGGGATCAAGGCCTTCCGCCGCGACCAGGTAGGCGGCTGCCGGTTTCAGGAAAGCGGCTTCGCGTTCGTGGTCGAGTTCGCGGCGCATGTTTCCCGATCGTGCCGAATCGCCGAGGTTCCGGTGGAGTATCATGCCCGGTCCAAGGGCCGTTCCAAGATGCGTCATGTTGTCGAAGCGCTTCGGGGCATAGCAGCGGTGGTCCGGTACGGGCTTCGCCGGCGCGTTCCGGTCGAGGGGCCAGACTGATGGCCGGTCTGGTGGGAGTGATCCCGGCCGCCGGGCGCGGCACGCGCGCTTATCCCTACACCCGCTTCATCCCCAAAGCCATGCTCGATGTGTGTGGCCGGCCGGTGCTCCACTACACGCTCACCATCCTGCGCGACCAGCTCGGCATTCGCGATTGTGTGATCGTTCTGGGCCAGCACGGCGAGAGCATCCGGCGCCGTTTCGGAGACGGAGCCGCGTACTCCATGCGCCTCCGTTACGTTCAGAACGACCGCGTGGATCTCGGACTCGCCCATTCGGTGCTGCTGGCCCGCGAGCACGTTCCGGGGTCGCATTTCGTGGTCATGCTCTCCGACGAGTTGTACTGGAACTCGAACCACGCCGGGTTGTTGTCGTGCGCCTACGAGGACCATGCCGCCACCATCGTTACGCGCGCCAACTCCACCAACAAGGAGATCCGCAAGAACTTCAGCGTCGAGCTGCGGGAGGGCTCGATTCGCCGCCTGATCGAGAAGCCCAAGACCAGCGACAACGGCCTGCTCGGCTGCGGCACCTACGTTTTCGGCAAAGAGCTGTTTGGCGTCCTGGAGCAGCGCTTCCAGCGCGGGGCGCCGGATGCGGGCGACTTGACTGCCGCCATCAACGAGCTGATCGCGTCGGGCAAGTCCGTCCAAGCGTTCCCACTGGTCGGCGATTACATCAACATCAATCATCAGGAAGACGTTCACTATGCCCGTTCCATAGTGCGGCGGAGCCGCCTGGCTTCCGCAAAGGTGAGTCTGGTAATGCCGTGCGAAGGTTCTCCCCACCTGATTGAGGACATGCTGCGGCTGACTCGCCGGCAAAGCCGGGTGGACGAGGTCATCCTGATCGCGTCGCGACCCGACCCGGCGTTTGCGCGACATGCTTCCCGGTACGGAGCGAGGCTGGTGATGACGCCGGAGGGCGAGAAACTGCCGCTCGGCAGCGTGCTGCGCCTCGGAATCGGTGAAGCCCACGGGGATATCGTCGCCCTCATCATGGACGACGAAAGCTTCGACGTGGCGGACATCGACAAATTGCTCGCCTATCTCTGCGAGGCGGACCTGGTGGTGGGCACGCGCACCACCAGCCAGTTGGTCCAGCAGGGCTCGAACCTGAACTGGGTGGCTTGGCTGGCCAACTATTTTCTGGCCAAGCTCATTCAGCTTCTTTGGATACGGCGGCGCGTTCGCCTGACTGACGTGAGCTGCACGTTCCGTGCGTTCTGGCGCGATACCTACGACCAAATGGCGGGTGATGTGCGCTCGCGCGGGTTGGCCTTCCTGCCCGAGTTGGTCATCGAAACGCTGCGGCGCCGGCGCTGGGTGATCGAGGTGCCTATCAACTACTGTCGGGCCACCGAAGAGAGCCGCGTGCGAATCGAGCACCGCAACTTTGGAGTTTTCTTCTCGATGCTGGGCATGATCTTTTCCAAGTGGATCCGGCGGTAGGACCGCGCTGCCCAGGCTTTCGGCGCGCGACGAATTCACGGGAAAGTCCCCGGCATTTCATCAAGTTGCAATGTGGGCCTGACACCATGGAGGTGTCATGGCGATCCATGAAGCTGTCCTGCACTATGTTGCGACCGGCGATCTGGGCCTGATGCGCAAAGTGCATCGGTGGCTTCCCCCACGCTGGCTTCGGCTGTGGATGAGGTGGGCCACGCGCGCCGGCGACGGTTGGCTGTGGGGTGCGGTTGGGCTGGCAATCGCTTTGTTTGGCGATGCGGACCGCTGGCGCGCCCTGGAGGCTGGCGCGGCTGCCGCCGCTGTGGGCATCCTGCTGTTCCAGTGCCTGAAGCCGCTCGCGGACCGCCGCCGCCCGTGCGAAATTGAGCCCCACTGCTGGGCCGAGCTGTTGCCGCCGGACCGCTTCTCGTTCCCCTCCGGACATTCCTTGACCGCCTTCGCGGTCTCGGTGTCGCTGGCGTTGTTCTACCCTTCGCTGGCGGCGGCGCTGTTCCTCTCGGCCGCGAGCGTGGCGGCTTCCCGGGTGCTGTTGGGGATGCACTTCTTGAGCGAC
>PLEM01000073.1 GCA_003137035.1 Bryobacterales bacterium
GTTGGCAGACCGAAGGCGGCGGGGCGCTGATCAACCAGGCGATTCACCAGATCGATATTCTGCGCTGGCTGATTGGGCCGGTGAAGGAGCTGTGCGGATTCTGGCAGCTTGGCGCGCTGCACCGAATCGAGTCGGAGGATGTAGTCAATGCCGTGTTGAAGTTCTCCAACGGCGCAACCGGCGTGATTCAGGCCTCGACGGCCTTTCGGCCCGGCTACACCGAGCGGATCGAGATCCATGGCACGAAGGGCACTGCCATCGTTTCGGGAGACAAGTTGACCGCCTGGGACGTTGAGAACGATTCGGGCGAGCCAGCGCCCGTCGAAAAGGAATCCATGTCGGGCGCCTCCGACCCGATGGCAATTTCGCTGGCTCCGTTCGAGCGGCAGTTCCTGGACTTCGGCGACGCCATCCGGACCGGCCGCGAACCGCTGGTTTCCGGCGAAGCGGGTTATCAGGCGCTGGAGATCGTGCTCTCGGTGTACAGCTCGTGCCGCGAGGGCCGGAAAGTGACGATCGGCTAAACCATGGTTTGGGCAACCCTTAGAGTTCCGGCTTCCAGCGCCAATTTGGGCCCGGGTTTCGACGCCCTGGGCCTGGCGCTAGGGGTCTACCTCGAGTGCCGCTTCCGTCCCAGCGCGCGCCTCGAGATCCGCGTCTCGGGGCGTGAAGCGGAAATCATCCCGACCGGAGAGGACAACCTCATCTGGCAGACCGCGCAACGCGTGGCCGCGGATGTGCGCGAAACGCTGGCGCCCATCGAGCTGGAGATCTCCAACGATATCCCGATCGGCAAGGGACTGGGCTCGAGCGCGGCGGCGCTGACCGCCGGCGTGGTGATTGCCGACAACCTGCTGGGACTGGGCTGGAAGGCGCTGCGCATTCTGGATGAAGCGGCGCGCATCGAGGGTCATCCGGACAACGTCGCGGCGTGCGTGCTGGGAGGGATAGTCGCCAGCGCAATCGATTCCGGCGGTGCGGCGCGGGCGGTGCGTCTGGAACTCCCAGCGCACTTCGGCGTCGCGGTGGTGGTGCCGGACTTCGACCTGCCGACCACCAAAGCGCGATCCGTGCTGCCCGGCTCCTATTCGCGCGCCGACGCGGTTTTCAACGTGCAGCGCGCCTCGCTGCTCATCGCGGCGCTGGCCACTGGAGCCACCAACGCTTTTCCGACGGCGCTGGAGGACCGCATCCACCAGTCCTACCGCGCCCCGCTGGTTCCCGGCCTCGATGAAATCCTCAAGTTGCGCGCGCCGGGGCTGCTGGGCTGCGTGCTGAGCGGCGCGGGACCGTCGGTGCTTGTGTTCTACGAGAAGGGTTACGAGCCGGTCTGCGACCTGGCGCGCCAGGTTTTCGCGCTCCACGGCCACGCCTCGGAGATCCTGTGGGCGCAGGTCGCCAACCAGGGCTACGAATTGAAGCAAGGCTGAAGTCTCTGGGCAATCCCACTTGTGCGCATTGCGGGCTGCCGGTTTACGGCCGCACGGCCGGGGGGCCGGTGTATTGCTGCATCGGGTGCGCGATCGTGGGAGCGGCGCTGGGCACGGCGGACGCCGAGACGCGGCGCTCCCGCAGCCTGCTCGTGCGTATTGGACTGGCTGCCTTCTTCAGCGCCAACGTGATGGTGCTGAGCCTGTTCCTGTACTCGACGGAATCGACGCCTCCGGTTGCATTGGCTCTGGTTCGCGGCCTGCTGCTGTGCTTCTCGATCCCCGTCTTCGGGATACTGGCGCCTCCGTTTCTGGCGGGCATGGTGCGCGACCTGCGCCGCCGGCGCTTCTCGATGGACAGCCTGATCGCCATCGGGGCGGGGAGCGCTTTCTCCTACTCGTGCGTGTCGGTATTCTCGGCATCCGGCCGGGAGTATTTCGATACTGCCACGATGGTGCTGCTGCTGGTAACCATCGGACGGCTGCTGGAAGCCAACGCGCGGGTCAAGGGCCGGCGCGCGCTGATGGACCTGCTCGAATTGCAGCCGCCGCGGGCGCGCGTCTGGCGAAGCGGCGGTTGGTTGATGGCCGAGGCGGCGTCAGTGGAGGCCGGAGAGCGGGTGCAAATCTGGAGCGGGGAGCGAGTCCCGGTGGACGGGCGGATCGTCACCGGCTCCGCCAGCCTGGACGAATCGATGCTTACCGGTGAGCCGCTGCCCGCCGAGCGCGGTCCGGGCGAGCCGGTGCGGGCGGCGTCGGTCTGCATTAACGGGCTGATTGAGATTGAGGCTGCGGGCGGCGCGCCGCTGGTCGCGCGCATTGTCGCCAGCGTGGAAGAGGCGCAGCGCTTGCGCTCTCCCTTGGAGCGTGTGGCGGACCGCGCGGCGGCGGCATTCGTTCCGTTCACGCTGGCACTGGCCGGCGCGGTGACGGCGTTCTGGTGGCCATCGAGTGTCGAGAAGGCCTGTCTGAGCGGGCTCGCGGTGCTGGTGGTGGCCTGCCCGTGCGCCCTGGGCATCGCCGTGCCGCTGGTGAACGTGCTGGCGCTGGCCCGCGCGGCGCGCCGCGGCATCCTGGTGCGATCCTCCGAAGCGCTGGAGAGCTTAGCAGGCGTCCGCACCATCGTCTTCGACAAAACCGGCACCGTCACGCGCGGCCAGGTTGAGGTGAAGGCGGTGCTGCCCGCCGCCGGTCAGGATGTTCGCACGGTGCTCGAAATGGCCGCGGCAGCGGCGGCCCACTCGGTTCATCCGGTGGCCCGGGCGATTCTGCAGGCCGCGCGCGCCAGCGGCATCACACCGGAGCCGGTCCGCCACGTCGAAGACTTCCCTGGTCTGGGGGTGGCGGCAGAACTTGAGGACGGCCGGCGCATCCTCCTGGGCCAGCCGCGATGGGTGGCTGGCGAGAGGACGGAAATCGAAGGTGCGGTGGCGTGCGCCTTGGATGGCCGGCTGCTCGGCGCGCTTGTGATACACGACCCGGTAGCGCCCGAGGCCGTGGAGGCCGTCGCAGCGTGCCGCCGCATGGGGTACGAATTGGCGCTGCTCAGCGGGGATCGCCAGCAGGCGGTCGAGAGCGCTGCCCTGAGCCTCGGAATTCGCGACTTCGCGGGCGGCCTGCTGCCGGAAGAGAAGGCCGCCTGGGTCCGCGAGCGGCGCCACGCGGCGATGGTCGGCGACGGCATCAA
>PLEM01000335.1 GCA_003137035.1 Bryobacterales bacterium
GGAGTTCCGTCATGAGGCGGTCCGCCGCCTGGAGTTCCTGATCGGCGATGGCGTCGATCGCGATCGCGCGCTTCATGGCCGCTTGGGACGCCGCATCCGTCATGTCGATGACGTCCCGAAGTTCCGGTGATGCATCGGTAGCGGGCGGCAATGGCTGGTACACCGTTTGGAACTGCGACGAGACATTCCCGATATTCAATGGGTCCCGGGAGAGCAGCGTCTGCTCCAGTCGCTTGGGGTTGGCTAGCGTTGCGCTGTGAACGGCTACCTGAGAGATGGCCCTTATCTGGTTGTACATGCCCATGACTTGCCCGACCAATCCCCGTGCCCGATCAATCAGGGCTTGTGGATAGACCACTTTCTGGAATAGATCCTGTACCGCCTGAAAGAGGCCTTGGATGGCACCGAGGGTCTGATTCATGATGTCCAGGGCGCCGCCGATCACGCTAGTGAGCGCCTGGTTGATGGAGGTCAGAGCTGAGACGATGATCGCCACGACCGGGGTGAAGATCTGAGCGGGCGCCGGCTTTGGCGCCAGGATCGAGAGGACGAGCACCAGCGCGATGATTTTCAACCGGTGCCGCCACATCCACCCGCTGACGTTCTGAAGAGCTTTCGGCATCACACCCCTCCCCTTATTTGCGCTTCAGCATGTCGCCCATGCTCTGCCGCAGTTCTTTGCCGAGCATCGCGTTTCGCTTTCGAACCGTGTTGTCGTGAGCCAGTCGCGCGGCTTCCTGCCGCAACTCGGCGGCGAGCATCTTCTGCATCACGGCCTGGTTCTGCAGGGCAGCGATGATCCCGGCAGCGGACAGGTAAGCTGCTGTGCCCGGCGCCGCCAGACGAGCCTCGTCCTCAATTGCCTTGGAGGCTTCGATGGTACGGTCGGAGATCTCGTCGGCGAACTTGAGCGTTTTCAGTTGCGCCATGGCCATCGCGTCGTCCATATCGGTCAGGTCACGGTCGATGGGGTGCGCCGAGTCCGCCGCCGGGACTGGGCCGTAGGTTTGCGTATAGGCTCCGACCACCTGGCCAATGTCGCCCGTGCTGCGGTTCCTGATCGTCGATTCAAGAGCTGTCGGATGCTGGAGCTGAGCGCTCGATACCCTGATGTTGAAGATGTTCGTGAGCAGCGCGCGGAATTGGCCGATCATCGCCGACACCATGCCCTGGGCGCGCGCGATAAGTGCCTTCGGATACACCACCGTGTCCATCAGGTTCCAAAAGGCTTGGAAGATCGACTTGATCTGGCTGAGGACGCTATTAGCTACATCGAGCAGACCCTTGAGTACCCCGTTGACCGTGTTCAGAACGGCGTCGATGGCAGCAAACAGCCCGACGAATTCGAGCTGCGCATAGACGGGTTGCGGAATCACGACGCCGCAAACCAGGACGCCAACGACCGACAGCGCGACCACACGCCGAACCCTGGCCAGCAGAAGAACAGCCAGAAGCCCGGCGAATACGGCAGAGAGTGTCCTCATGCCTTCGCCCCCCAAGCGGCGTTCACCGCACCCGAAACCTCCTCGGGAAGCTGCTCCGCNNTACTCCACCGGCGTCGGAACGATTCGGATCGTTTGCGTGGTCTCCGCCTTCTCGCCGATGACGAGCAGCGCCTCGGCGCTCTTGCCTTTCCTCGGTGCACTGAAGCGCTTTACCTCGCCCACTGCCACGTCGTTCAAGGAGAGGTGGTTGACCAGCGCACTTACATCACCTGGCTGAGGCCCGACGATCTTCGTCGAAGTGTTCTTGACAATGCCCGGGCCGTACGGGTTCGGCTGGTAGTCGGTGCCGACGAAGTCCTCAAGCGTCTGCGAGATGCCCCAGACGCTCGAGTTCCTTTTGCGCGCCGTCCGGAACAACTGCACAACCTCAGGCGCGAGCACGGGAGATTCGAGGAGGAACCAGCATTCATCGAGCACCGTGACCGAAGGCTGGCCGGATCTACCGGAAGCTCGGCCTGCCATCGCGTTGGCGATGACCATGCTCATGGCGGTTTCCAACTTAGGGTCGGAGGACAGCCCTTCGACGTTGAAGAACAGCCAGTTCGCATCTGTCCGCATCGTGGTGTGACAGTCGAAAAGCCTTGCGTAGATGCCCTTCTCACCCGTCCACTCGCGCAGCTTCAGCGCCGCCAGTTTGGCTGCGTCGATGGTTCGCTCTACCTTCTCCTCATCCCGGTAATTCGTCAGTTCGTCGCGGAGGTCGGTGAACGTGGGCACAGGGTTGGAGTGGCGGATTCCGACCCGCTTGTACACGCGGCCGATGGCTTCCGTCAGAACGGTGTCCAGCAGTGATGAATCGGAGTTCTTGCTCTCGCCGATCATGTGCCGGGTGAGGTTCTTGAGGAACGCGATCTTCTCATTGCTCGGAACACGCTGATCAGCCGGCAAGTCACAAGGGTTCAAGGACTCAGCGCCATCCAGGTCCACCTCGATGACCCTCCCGCCCATGAGCTCGATCAGCGGCCGGTAAGAGTCGCCCCGCTCCAGGATCGAGATCAGCGGGTTCGCTCTGCCCATTTCGAGCAGGAGCTTCTGGACCATGAACGTCTTGCCACCCCCGGACTTCGCCATGACCAGCACGTTGGCGTCGCT
>PLEM01000007.1 GCA_003137035.1 Bryobacterales bacterium
TGGGCGACAAGGCGTTCACCGAGAGCCTGATGAACGAAGTGAAGAAGGTGGCCCTGGAAGAAACGGAGCGAAGGGCCGCGTTTGACACGGAGGCCGGCCGCCTGCCTGAGGAACGGATTGCGGAGCTGAAGGAGTGGTGGAAGATGGCGATGGCACGGGGATTTCTGAGCGCGCTGGTGCAGCGAATTCGCGCGCGGGATGTGGTGGAGGAGGTGCGAAAATGGCAACCCCAACTAGTTTGAGCACATTTCTGGAACTGCGCAGCCGGTACCTGCTGACGTGCTACGTGAAGGCGGAAGAGGGTTTGCACGTGGGCTCCGGCACGCCAGTGGGTGAGAGCGATTCGCCGTTCATCCAGGAAAACGGGGAGGCGTTCTTGCCTGGATCGACCTTGCGGGGTGCGATGCGATCGACCCTGGAGCGTCTTTCGCGGGCGCTGTTTCCGCCAGGTTCGCCCCGGCGGCCGTGCATGCTCTTCGTGCGCGACGAAGACAACGAGGGTGCGGACTGTGCGTGCGCCGTGGAGAAGACGCGCAAGAAGTACGAAGCCGACACCGGGGCAATGGAGACGGCGCTACGCAAGGGAGAACTGCGGCTCTGTCCCGTGTGCCAGTTGTTCGGGTCGACGCTGATGGCCGCACGGCTGAAGGTGGGCGACGCGCGGTTTTCAGCAGGCGCGAAGGAGCCGGTGATCCGCGACGGCGTGGGAATCGACCGGGACACGGAAACGGCGAAGGAGAAGATCAAGTACAACTTCGAAGTGCTGGACCCGGGGCCGGAGTTACGTTTTGAGATCCAGGTGGAAAACGCAGAGGAGTCGGATTTCGCCCTGCTCCACATTCTGCTGCAGGAGATGAAGCGGGGGATGGAGGTTGGCGGAAAGAAGTCGCGGGGATTGGTAAAGATCGTGCTGACGAAATACGAGGTGAAGTACTTCGACGGCGCACGCGGGCACGGGTTGGGGGAGTTCCTGGCGGGGGGATACGGAAATGAAACTACAACGGCTTTTGAACGCCGGCTGGTGGACGCGTTTCAGCAGTCCTGAGGCGTATGGGGTGCCGTATAGAACCATCGCGGACGCTCTTAATCGCGGCGACGTGGTCCCCTTTCTGGGTTCGGCGGCGTCAATCGCAGAACGTCGTGAAGCCTGGGACCGGAAAGATGCTAAATCGTTGCCCACTACCCGGGAACTGGCTCACCATGTGGCTCGAGCAGCCGGGTTGAGCCCACCTCTGGATGAATGGGACGATTTGGCCAAGGTGTCGTCATACTACCGGCATGTTGTAGGCGACCGGGAGGATCTTAGCCATTGTCTCCGAGAGGTTCTGGACCGCCGGATCGCACCGTCATTCCGCATCCACAGGACACTGGCGGCACTTGACAAAGTGCGGCTGATTCTAACAACAAACTACGACAGCCTAGTGGGGCATCCGATAGTTAGCGAGGACGACGAGTTGCCTTCCGATCAGCTTGGAGCCACCGGGACTCCCGACGAAGAGCCGAACGTAGCCAACTACGGGGACGAGGCCGCGACCTAAAAGGAGGTTGACGTATGTTGATGCATCCCTACAACGAACTGACGTTCCGGTTGAACGTGGACGCGATTTCCCCACTGCTGATTAAGGAGGGACGCTATACCGAGACGCACAAGAAGACCACATGGAGCGGCGGACTGGATGAAGTGAAGAACCGGATGCCCAACGTGATCCCGATCTCCCGCGCGACGGAGGACGAGATCAAGAAGGCGGTAACCGATCCGGCGCCGCTCACCGCGGTGGGGAAGTTGTCCTTCTTCGTCCCCGGCAGTTCTATGCGCGGAGCGTGGCGGTCGCACTTGGAACGCATCCTGCGCAGCTTTGAGACCGACACGGCCAAGATCTGCGATCCGCTGGAGGAAGACGAAAGAGAGGCCGACGCGTCGTGCTCACGTGTGCTGACGCTGTGCGAGGATCTCCGGGTGCCGTACTCTCAATCGTGTCCGGTGTGCCGGCTTTTCGGCAGCACGATGCAGGCCAGCCGGATTTCCATCGGCGACGGCGAGGTGGACCGCAAGCAGCCGGGCCGGCTGGTGCAGCGGGAACATGTTCGGATCAACCGGCGAACCGGCGCCGTGGGCGGGGCGCCCTTGAAGTTCTTCGCGCTGCAAGAAACCCGGTTTCACGTGGACGTGCGGCTGCGGAATTTCGAACTTTCGCACGTGGTGATGTTGGGGATGCTGCTCACCGATCTCAAATTGAGCAACGTGCCGCTGGGGTCGGGCAAGAACAAGGGTTACGGGAAGGTGCGCGCCACGGTGGATGGCGACATGACGCTGACCTGCTTCGGGTTGGAAAGGCCGCCGGACACGCTGTTGCGCGGGGTTGCGGAGCATCCGGTGGAGGCGCAACGGAAGTGGTTTCAGGACCGGTACCATGTGGTTCCGCAGAATCCACTCCAGTTGCCGGCGCACAAGCAGTGGTCACCAGACAAGGAAGCGCCGTGGCGGTTCCACTTGGGACTGAGCTTCGATGAGTTCGATGCGGCATGGCGAACGACATCGCTCAACTGGTCCAAGGTTCCCGCCCTGGCTGCGCGGTGCGAGGCGGAGGTGCAATGACGTCGAAGATCTCATCGCGATGGGGCCTGGACCAGTTGCCGGCGGGCCTGGACTGGGGCGGCCTGGAGTATGCCGTGGTGGAATCGCCGGCGGAGGTGCACTTTCTGGAACTGGGCGAAAAGGCGCCGGTCGGGGAGTGGCCGTGCGGCCTGGCGTTCGGGCCGCGCGCCGAGCTTCGATGGCTGCGGCGCGCCGCGGGTTACCACCTGGTCTATATCAGCGACGAGGGTAAATGCCTGGCGCAGGCCACCGCGTCCCGAGACCTGGTCCGTCGCGGCCGGCGGCAGATCCTGCTGTGGGGCGAGAGCCAGGGAGACGGCACATTCTACGAGGGGCGCATTCCACACGTCCTGGAAGAGTACCCGCGTCAACTTGCGAAGCTGGCGGACTCTGGGAAGCGGCTGGCGGTTCGCACGCAATGGTACTCGCTCGAGGAGAACGGCGAGGAAACGTGGCTGTTCCGGTGTGTAGCGCCCCAACTGGCGATCGATCCGGACCGGCGAAGGGGGAACGGGTGAGCGAGAGAGTCCGCTTCACGTCTGAGTTGCTGGAGAGGCGCCCGTGCGCGGACGAAGCTGGGCAGGAGCGGCGAGTCAAGTCGCGGTACTCGGGCGCGTGGATCTGCGCGCTGGAGGCGCTGACGCCGGTGTGCATTCAGTCGGCGTTCGCCAAACTGACCGACAAGGACAAGGCGTTTCTGCCGGGAAGCTCGCTGCGCGGAATGGTACGGAATGTGGCCGAGGTCTTGGGAGCGGGTTGCGCGGAATTCCACGAGGGGCGGCCCGAGCCTCCGGAGATCCTCGCGACGCCCTGTACGGAGGAAGCCGCGTGCTTGGTGTGCCGCGTCTTCGGGTTCGTGCACGGCGATTACTCCTGGGCGGGCGAGGTTCGATTCCACGATACCCTGTCGGCGGCCGTACCGTGGGTGAAGTTTGGATTGAGCCGGGCAGGGTTCGGCGGAGGAGGCGACGGGGAGGAGGGCTGGCGAGTGTTTCCGCACAGGCTGCCCAAGCTGCCCGAGGGGAGGATCCGCTGCGCCGCTACAGGCTCCAAATTCCAGTTCCGAGTTGACTACCTCAACCTGGACGCGGAGGAGTACGGCTTGGTGAAGTTTGCACTGACCTTGCAGCACGGCGAGATCGACCTCTGCCACAAACTGGGCTACCAGAAGGCGCAGGGGCTGGGCAGCGTGCTTATCCGGACACCCAACGACAAGTCCGCGCCTATTGGACCGGACATCGAACGCTACCTGGCCACCAGGAGCTTCGCTGAGTTTCAGGGGTACCGGAGGTATCGATGAACATTCTTTTCGTTACAGTGGGCACCACGGCGCTCTACAACCCCGATGTCGGCCGTGCGCCGGATGGGACGCGGGACAACCGGGCGCTACGCGCCGACGTGGAGCGGTACCGAAATGTCTCCGACAAGCGGCCAGAACGCTGGGCGGACCTCAAAACGCGGCTAGTGGAGGCCCACAGGCAATACTGGACGGTGGCGAATGCGAACTACTGGAAGGATCAGAAGCGCTTCCGGGAAACCTCGGCCGAACTGACCAGCTCGCATTTTCTGATAGCCTCGCTGAACCTCAAGTTCGAGAAGACCGTGCTCCTGGTCTCCGACACCGACGACGGCCGCATGGCTGGCGATATCAATCGCCGCGTGATGGAGGAATCGCTGGGCTGGCGCGGAGTCTCGATTCAAGACGTGAGGACGCTGGATAAGGACTTCGTCGATCCCGCGCCAGCATTGCGCGCCGCGCTGGCGGAGTCGCGCCTCGCCAAAGAGGATCGCGTGGCGTTCAATATGACAGGCGGCTTCAAGGGTACCGTGATCACGCTGGCGCTATTGGCGGCGGAGGAGAATTGGGAGATCTACTATCAGCATGAGAGCCTTGCGGGCGTGTCGTGCCTGACGCCGCCAAGGGCCGATGAAGGAACTGTCGCCCGCCTGTCCGGCCGGATCGTGAGGTGTTACTCATGGCCGAAGTAGAACCCACGGATAGTGGACCGAAGGAGCCGGATCCTTCCAAACCTCCCCAGGTCACTTGGGCGACTTTTGAGGAGGTCCGAGCAGTCATCGACCGCCACCCGCAGCGGATTCCCTGGGCGATCCAAATGCTCGACAAGGCCAGCGATATCGCCCACTGTTACCGCGTGTTCGGTGCCGACGCCGACGGGGATCTCCAGAAGCTGGCAAAAGCGTTCCATCTTGAACTGCTGGCGGTGCCCACCAAGGAGCAGAAGAGGGAAGTTCAGTACAACCTGTATTATCTGAAACACATCTGGAGATTCCTCCTGCAACGATATGCGTTCCGCGAGGCCAAAGACGTGGGACGGGTGATGCGTGGGCTGCAAGAGGCCTGGCCGGCGCGGGCCTGGCGCTGGAAGGATCCCTTGCTACCGCGGTTGGGCGTTGCGGTCTTTGCCGGATTCCTGGTGCTGGCGTCCAGCAGCACGCTGTTGGACATCTTGTGGAAGGCGTCAACCAGCAAGCGGGGGTGGATGTGGTTTGAACTGGCGCAGGTGGCGATGGTGTATGCGCTAGCCGTAGCGGATGTGCAGAAGCGGATCAGCCGACGCCCCTGGCGGCAGATATTCAGCCGCGCCGGCAAGATAACCCTGCGAGGTTTGATCTATGGGCTGCTGGGAGGAGCATTGCAGGGTGCGGTCGGCCCAACGATTTGCTGGCCGAAGACGTCACCCGCAATGCTGGCGCTTTGCTCCCTGATGGCCGTGGTGCTTGGCTTCACGCTGCAACTGTTCTGGCAGGAGGGGTCGATCGGCGATCCGCTGTAGACGGTGGTTGGCGAACCATGCAGACCTACCTCGTTCCGCCTTCCCTTCGCCGCGCCTTCCAGCGCGTCAAGGAAAACCACGGCTGCGCGGGATCGGATGGGATCTCGCTCGCGGTGTTTGAGAGCGGACTCGCCGGGCAACTCGACATCCTCGCCCGCATAGTGCAGGACGGCTCCTACTTCGCTTGGCCTCTCCGCCAGATCGAAGTCGAGAAGTCTCCGGGGTCGCCGGAGCGCCGCACGCTGCTGGTCCCCGCTGTCCGCGACCGCGTCCTGCAGACCGCCGTCGCCGCCTACATGGAGCCCTTCCTCGAAGCCGAGTTCGACGACTGCAGCTTCGGGTACCGCCGTGGCCGCAGCGTCCGCATGGCGGTCGAGCGCGTCTACCAACTCTACCAACAAGGCTATGTCTGGCTGCTGGACGCCGATATCGACGATTTCTTCGCCTCCGTCAATCGCGATCTCGCCCTCGGGCGCCTCTCCACGTTGGTTCCCGACGAAACCGCCGTCCGACTTGTCCGGCTCTGGCTCGACTCGCCAGTCTGGGACGGCCTGCACATCACGCGCCCCACCCTCGGCCTTCCCCAAGGGGCCGTGGTCTCACCTATGATCGCTAACCTCTGCCTCGACGCCTTGGACGACCGGATCCTCGCCGAAGGCATGAGAATGGTCCGCTATGCCGACGACTTCGTTGTCCTCACCAAGGGCCGCAAGGCCGCCGAGCGCGCCGAGGCGCTGACCGAAGAGGTTTTGGCCAGCTTGCGACTGCGCCTGAACGAGGGAAAAACTCGAATCGTGCGTTTTTCTGAAGGCTTCCGCTTCCTGGGCACCATTTTTCTGAAGGACATGCTCCTGCAACCCTGGAAGCCTGGACGGAAACGACTGAAAGTGATCTCCGTGGCCCCGCCGCTGCCCGAACCCTTCTTCCCACAGCGGGAACGGCGGCCACTGCGGAGCTACCCGGCGGTGTGACTATGGCTGTGATCTACGTCAAGGAACAAGGCGCTATCATCCACAAACGCGGCGGCCGGATTCTGGTGGAGAAAGAAGACAAACTCCTGATGGAGATCCGCCTCCGGGAGACCGACAGCGTGGCCGTCTTCGGGAACGTACAGGTGTCCACCCAGGCGCTTTCCGAACTCCTGGACCGCGCCATCCCCCTGGCGCTCTACACCCGCCACGGCCGCCTGAAAGGACACGTTGTTCCGGGCCTCTCCAAGAACGTCTCGCTGCGCGTGGCCCAGTACCGCACGTCGC
>PLEM01000522.1 GCA_003137035.1 Bryobacterales bacterium
GAGCCTCTGGGCTTGACCATCACCGCTGCAGCCGCCGCCCTCGGCGTCACGCGAACCACGCTTTCCGAACTCGTGAACGGAAAGCGCGGAATCTCTCCCGAAATGGCCGTCCGCCTCTCTAAAGTATTCGGCGGCAGCGCCGAAACCTGGCTCACCCAACAGGCACACTACGACCTCGCCCAAGTCCACGCGGACCGCATCAAACTAAAGCGCCTTCAGGTCGCCTAGCCCACATCGGAATCTGGCCGCCTCCCGGCAGGAACCATCCAGTGTGCCAGCGCCCCAGTAATACTCCAAAACAGACGCCTCTTCCTGCCGGCGAGCCAGCGCCAGCCTCCGCCAGGTTCAGCGCCTATCCTACGGTTCCATCCTCGCCTTCCGCGAGGCGCCCCACCCCATCCCCGAACCACTTTAATCTCCCCCCTACAACCCCCTCCCCCGCAACCAACAAAACAGCACCGGAGTAATCACCAGACTCAGCACCATCGACACCGCCACCCCGCCAATCACCGCGATCGCCAGCGGCTGCAGTAACTGCGCCCCGCTCCCGATCCCCAGCGCCAGCGGCAGCATCCCCGCCATCGTCGCCAGCGCCGTCATCAGAATCGGCCGCAGCCTCCGCCGCCCCGCGTGGAAAATCGCCTCCCGCAGCTCCAGCCCCTCCGCCGTAAAACGTTTCTCGGCATCCAGCATCAGAATCCCGTTCTTCTGCACGATGCCCACCACCATGATCGCCCCCATGAACGACGCCACGTTCAGCGTCGACCCCGTCGCCCACAGCGCTCCCAGCGCTCCGAACGCGCACAGAATCGTCGCCCCCAGAATCGCGATCGGATGGGAAAACGAACGGAATTCGAACACCAGAATAATGAAGATCAGCAGAATCGAGGTGAGCAGCACCTGAGTCAGCGCCCGGAACGATTCCTGCTGTATCTTGTACATCCCGCCGTACTCGATGTCCGTCCCCGCGGGGATGTGCACTTCCTTCGGCAGCCGCTCCTGTATCTCCTGAACCGCCGACCCCAAATCCCGCTTCTCCAGCCGCGCCGTCACCGACGTCATCTCCTGTAAGTTGTCCCGGTGTATCTCCGTAACTCCCTGCTCCATTTCCACCTGCGCCATGCTCCCCAGCGGCGTCGTCACTCCCGTCGGCGACGTCAGCAGCAGCGACTGCAACTTCTCCACCGAATCCCGGTACTCCGCCGGGTATCGCACCCGAATCCCCACCAGCCGGTTCCCCCGGACCATGTTCGACGCCAGCTCCCCATCCAGGATCGCCGTCTCCAGCGCCGCCACGTCCTTCACTCCGAACCCCGCCCTGCCCGCCTTCTCCGGATCCACCCGGAAATTCACCGCCGGCCCCACCACGATCGTCTGGTTCACCACGTCCACCACGCCCTTCACCTTCGGCAGCCACTCCTCGACGCTTTTCGCCACCGCCTGAAACACCGCCGGATCGTCGTGGTACACCTTCACCTCGATCGGTTCCGGAGACCACGACAGGTCCCCGATCAAATCTTCCAGAATATGCGGGAACTCCACCGTGATTGCCGGCTCGCTGCGCGCGATCTTCCCCCGTAACTCAGCAGTAACTTCCTCCAGTGGACGCCGTCGCCCCCGCTTCAGCTTCACCAGAAAATCTCCCGTATTCGGCTCCGCGATCGCCAGCGCCAGCCGCGCCCCAGTCCGCCTCGAGTAACTTTCCACCTCCGGAGTCTCTTTCAGAAACTTCTCGATGTGCAGCAGCACCCGGTCGCTCTCCTGAAGCGACGTCCCCGCCGGCATGATGTAATCCAGCACGAACGCCCCCTCGTCCATCTCCGGAAGGAACCCGCTCCCAAGCTGCGTGTAGATCCCCACCAACCCCGCCAGAATCGCCGCCGCCGCAAGCATCACCACCGCCGTATGCCCCAGCGCCCAATGCAGCGCCGCCTCGTACCGCGCCGTCCCCCACCGCATCAGCCGCCCCTCGCCCGCCTGCTCCGCCGCCTCCAAAGCCTCCGCATCCGTCCCGCCGCTCCCTTCTCCGCCACTCCGTCCCTCACCGCCCCGCTCCGCCCCGCGCCGTTCCTCGTCGCGCCCATCCGAGCCGCGACCGCCAGGGAGCGGTCCCCGCTTGAACAACACCCCCGCCATCACCGGAGTAAAAAATATCGCCAAAAACAAAGACGCCGCCAGCGCCGTCACCATGGTCATCGCCAGCGCCCGGAAAAACACCGCCGTAATCCCGCCCAGAAACACCAGCGGCACAAACACCATAATCGGCGTCAGCGTCGATCCGATCAGCGCCGGCGTCAGCTCCGTGATCGCGCTCTTGGCCGCCTCCATCCGCGATTGCCCCATCGACATGTGTACCGTGATGTTCTCCACCATCACGATCGCATCGTCGATCACCACCCCGATCGACGCCGCCACGCCCCCCAGCGTCATCAGGTTGAAACTCATCCCGAACAGCTTCATGAACACGATCGCGATCAGCACCGCCACCGGAATCACCACCGCCGCCACCACCGTCGTCCGCCAGCTCTTCAGAAAACCCAGCAGCACCGCCACCGACAGCGCCAGCCCGATCAGAATGCTGTCCCGCACGCTCGCGATCGAGTCCCGCACCAGCACCGACTGGTCGTAGAAGATCCCCATGTGAACGTCCGCCGGCAGCCCCTTCTTGATCGCCGTCAACTCGCTATTCACCGCGTCCGCGATCCCCACCGCGTTCCCGTCCGGCTGCTGCATCACGTTCACCAACACCGCCGGCCGCCCGTCCGCGGTCACGATGTTGTACACCGGCTGCTCGCCCGGCACTACCCGCGCCAGGTCCCGGATGAACACCGGCGTGCCCTTCACCACGTCCACCACCGTCTTCTCGATGTCTTCGCGGTCCCGCACCAGCCCCGTCACCGTGGTCAGGTACAGGTGATAGTTCTCTTGCACCATCCCCGCCGGCTCGATCACGTTGCTCGACCGGATCGCCTCCACCACCTTGGTCAGCGCCAACCCGTACCCGTTCAGCTTCTGCGGATCCACCAGCACGTGGTACTCCGGCTGGCGCCCGCCCACAATCCGCGTCTCCGCCACCCCGGGCAGCCGGTACAGCCGCGGCGCGATGTCGTAATACACCATCTCCCACAGTTCCGCCGTGCTCTTGCTCTCGCTGGTCACGCTGAACCCGATCATCGGGAACACCGAGAACGTCAGCCGGTGCACGTTGAACCGCGCCTCCGGCGGCAGCGTCGGCATGATCTGCGAGATTTGTCCCTGCACCATGTGCAGCGCGTTCAATATATCCACGTCCCAACGGAAAAACGCGCTGATCTCGGTCGCCCCACGCGCCGTCACGCTGCGTACGTCCGTGATCCCAGGCACTAAGCGTATCGCCTGCTCGATCGGCCGCGTCACCTCCAGCATCTGCATGTTCACCGGCGCGATCCCGTTGTCCACCAGAATCACGATCCGTGGAAAATCCGTCTGCGGAAATATCGCGATCGGCAACTGGAACAGGAACACGCACCCGGCCAGCGCGAAAGTCAGCACCACCAGGACCAGCGCTCGCCCATTCGCCTCGATGAACCCGGCCAGCCCCCCCCTCACCACTTCACCTCCATGCCCTCCGCCAGCCCGTAGCCGCCTTCCACGATGACCATCTCCCCCGCCGCCACTCCGCTCCGGATCTGCACCTTCCCCTCGAACTTCTGCCCCGTCTCCACCTCCCGCTTGTGCGCCACCTTCTTTTCATCCGCCACGAACACGGTGCCCTTCGATGTCCCCTCTTCGAACTGCACCTCCGCCAGCGGCACGACCAGCCCATCCGGTATGTCCCCGGTATGAATCGCGACGTTGCCGAACACGTTCCCCCGCAGCGCCCGCGTCCCATTCGGGATCTCGCACCACACCTCCACCGTCCGCCGCGCCGCGTCCACCGCCTTGTTCACCACCGTCACTTTTCCCGCCGCGCCCATCTCGTACTCGCACCTCTGCCCCACTTTCACCGCCCCCGCCTCTCCCTCCGGCACCTGCGCCCGCGCCACTACCACGCTCAAATCCATCACCGTGAACATCACCGCGTCGGGCTTCGCCATGTCCCCCGGATACACGTTCTGCGCCGTCACCGTCCCCGCGAACGGACTCCGTATCTCCGCGAAATCCAACTGCGCCTTGCTCGTCGTCAACCGCGCCTCCGCCTGATCCACCTTGCTCTGAGAGATCTTGATGTCCCGCTCCCCCGACTGGTTCTGGATCAGGTCCAGCGACTTCTTCGCCACCTCGGATTCCGTCTTCGCCTTCGCGAAATCCGTTTCCGACACCAGCAGATCGCGCCCCGGAATCGCCCCCTCATTGAAGAGCTCCTTCCGCCGCTCGTAGATCTTCTGCGCCTGCCCCAGCGCCGCTTCCGCCGTCGCCACCTGTCCCCGCGCCCGCTCCAGGTCGCCCGGCAGCGTTCCGTTCTTCAGCCGATCCAGCGTCACCCGCGCGTCCGTCACCGCCGCGGCGGATTCCTGCCGCTGCCCCGCCAGGTCCCGGCTCTCCAGCACCGCCAGCACCTGCCCCGCCGCGACCTCGTCTCCCATCCGCGCCCGCAACTCCCGCACCGGGGCCGTGATCCGCGCCGCAATGTTGGCCTGCTCCCGCGGATAGACCGTCGCCGGAGCCCGCACCACCACCGGCACCACCGTCTTCTCCACCCGAGCCACCTTCACCGCCACCACCGGCTTGGCCGCCTCTTCCGGCTTCGACCCGCAACCCGCCAAAGCCAGTATCAAAACAAAAAGTGCCGTTCTCATTGTCCGTTCCACAATCCCTCCATTGTAGCCATCTCCGCCGCTACCCCCCAGCTTTCCCTCTGCCTCTGTGGATGCTCTGTGTGGGACATGCTTCAGCTTGTCCTCTCCGCCGCCACGAGGCGATTTCTTCACTGGCCCGCAAAGGAGTGGTTCCCCGCGAACAGTGTAGTTTTGTGGCGCACGCACTCGTGCGTGCCGCGTCGAGACTCATCTCGACGCCAAGCAAACCACCACCAGCAGCCCGGCGATGGTCGGCATGATGAAGTTCCCCAACCAGCTCGTGAGGTTCAAGATTCCGTTGTAGAAAGACATGCGCCTGTTCCTAACTCATCATTCGGGTGATCAGTTGCCACAGCGCCGCGACCGTGAGGAATCCCGCCGCGCAGCCGGCGAAGTGCATCCACGGGCGGTTCTGCCAGAAGTTCCAGATCGCCCCAACGACCGCGAGACATGCCGCCATCGGCAGGATCCGGCTGACCGCGTACGTCCAAAGCCCCGCCAGCACGTCCGACGTCGCGTTCGGCGACCCGCTGTTCCAGCCGCGCAGCAGAGCCGCCGTGCTCGGAACCGCGAGCAGGAACATGGCGGTGATGATGGAACCGAGCGGGCCGTGGCCCTCGGCCACGTCCAGCACCGCCCGCAGCACGAAAAACGCCGCTACCACGGTGGCCAGTTGGTTCACCACGAAGTTCGTCACGAAGCTGCTGATGTCGTTCGTAAGAGAAGCCATCCAGCCGCTGGTGATGCCTCCCGTGGGGAGCGCCGCTGGCACGCCGAGTGCCGGGAACCATGCCATGAGCTGCGGCAGAGTCAGGAAGATTACCGCCCAGAACATCCAGCGTGAGAATCCGCCACCGATGGAGAAGTTCCTCCCACCGTCCCGGCGCAGCGCGATCCCGGCCAGCACCAGGCACAGCAGAGCCGCGGGCGCCGCCAAAGCCAGCAGCGTGCGGGCGATGTCGAGCAGCATCGGTGGAGTTGCCATCAGCTTCCTTCTCCTTGCCTGGGATTTCCAAAGCGGCAGGTGAGGAGCGGAGTGCCCTCCTCCGCCTGCCGCTTCCCAGATGAAGCCCCTCTCGTGCGAACTAGGACACGCCGCCGGTCCCGTTCGTAATGAAGTACTCGATCATGCGGGTGACGCCGGAAACCGCGAGCAGCCCGGCGGCGGTTGCGAACCACCGCAGCGCCGCCCGGCCCATCGCGTAGTGAACGATGCCACCCACTACCGCGGCCGCCGCACCCACGGGGGCGATCACGTTGCCCACCCAGTTAATGATGTTCATGAACGCGCCTTCCGGCTGCGCCCCCGTTTGCCCCTGCACGGCCTTGTTGAACTGCGGCGCCGACCCCAACGTCTGCGCCAGCGCCCAGCTCTGGCACAGCACCACGCACAGCGCCAAAGCGACCAGAAGCCTCTTTCTCATCTCCGCCATCGAATTCTCAACCCTCCTTCCTGGGAATCCTGCGCTTTCGATGATTGCTGCACGCAGGTATGACAAGTTATAGGGCAAGCTGGGAAAACCGTCAAAACCAGATACGAGGCGCGCTGGCGGGAGTGATACGGAACGGGACCGTGCGAGGTGAGAGGCGGGCTTGGACGCGCTTCAGAGCCCGGAGGAGGTCCCCTTAGGCAACCGGCGCAATGCAGAGCGCCTTCGTGCCTTGCAGATGGCCTCCAGTTCCGCTGGATGCATGCCGCGCAACTCCTCGATCACGCTGTCGATAATCACGACGTCCGCCAACTGCCGTCGGTCGATCTTCGCTAGACGCTGAGCGACCGCTTGGGGCGAATCCGCGGGGAGCCGGCTCGCAGTTCTGCGCGTCGGCGACGATGGGTCCAAGTGGAAGCCGATCCTGAAGGCTCTGCAGTTCGCTCAGTGGAAATGGCTGTACAATATGCGTCATGCAAGCGAAGTCAACTCTGATCGTTCTTCACGCCACCAGGCGGATTGGCTCTGTTGTTGCGCTCGTTACACTGTCTTCGTGCAGCCAGCCGGGAGCTCAGGCGCAACGAGCGAGCATTGTTGAGCAGGCGATCTGGACTCCAGACACTCAAGCCAGGGGCCTGCCCTTCAATGTGAGCCCAGACAACAGACACATCGCCGCTGTCGCGCGGCGCGGCGGGAAAGAGGTTTTTCTCCTCAATGGCAAAGAAGTTTCCGTCCATGACCAAATCAACACGTACACAGACCTGACGGTTTCGCTTGATTATGCGTTCTCGGGAACCGTGACCTCGGCGCATACCAAGGTGGCAGCTTTCAGTCAGGAGGGGGGACGTGTCGCGTTCGCCGTACGTGACGGCAAGTCGGAGGCGGTGGTCATCGACGGCAAAACGGGGCCAGCCTTCGCCAGCGTCTTTCTCCCGGTATTCAGTCGGGATGGTAAGCGCTTTGCATACCAGGCTAGCCCTGATGGCAAGAAACAGCTTCTAGTGGTGGACGACCTTCCGACGGACCTCTATGACGAGATCGTCGAGGGACCCTTGTTTAGTCCCGACGGTAAACACCTCGCCTACCGAGCCGCTCTGTCTGACCAGTATTCTGTGGTAGCCGACGGGGTTCGGGGACGGTCGTACTCTCACCCTGGTGGGCGGTCTTCGATAACCTTCAGCCCAGATGGTCGCCGGCTTGTCTACGAGGCGAACCGAAACGGACGGAGGTTTCTCGTCGAGGGCTCGACGGAGATTCCGGGCGAGGGCTACGTAAGTTGGATCACTTTTAGCCCCGATTCGACGAGGCTCGCATACGCTCAAGACAATACTCTGATTGTCGATGGCTCCACAGTGGGGACGTTTGAACAAGTCGATAGAATTCTATTTAGCGCCGACAGTAAACACTTCGTGGCAGCAGTTGTGAAGTCTGGGCACAGATTCCTCGTTAGGGACGGTGCGACTCAGCCGGTGGGTGGAGATTGGATGGACTCGACCACACTCGTTGTGAGCCCGGATGGCCACCGCGTCGCATATGCAGCCCTGCGGGGAGACCGGCGGGTCGCCGTGGCCGACGGTCTTGCGCCGCAACCGACTGCCGACAGTGTGGGTCCTTTTGTGTTCACTTCGGACAGCAAGCGCCTTGCGTTCGTTACCCGGAGCGGAGCGAAGGATCGAGTCGTAGCAGACGGTGTGATCGGGCCGGAATCGGATGCCGTTGCGCTGCTCACGTTTACTCCTGACGGGAAAGATCTGCTGTATGCCTCAAGCACCGGGGGCGCCTGGAGAATTCTCGCAGCCGGCCGTGAGATACTCCGATGCGACGCATTACCGCCCGGCGCACGACTGGTATTCGAGGGTCCGCGATCATTCCGAACGGGTTGCCAGCGCAAAGGCACCTTCTACCTGATTCGAGTCCCGCTGTAAACGGAGCGGTCGTCTGGTCGTCGGTGCTGGCGCGGGCGTAGCCGTATTCCATGCCGCTCTATTGTGACTAGGATATTTAGCACGTCGGCCCCGCGAGTGGGTCAAATCCTACTTTTGGTTAGGGTCGCCGATTCCTCTAACCCAGGACGGCCTGCCTCACTTTCACGTCCCATCCCGTGGATGTGCTCCTGGTTGTCACCTCGTCAGGCACTACCTCAAGCCGGAGTTCCTGTATCCCCGCCGCTCGAAGCGCCGCCGACCGCCGCGCCCTGTACTCGTCGTCGTACGCGCTTTCGAGCGTTTCTCCCATGGCCGTGAGCGGCTCCGCCACCCACGCCAACGCTTCGGAAAACGGAATCTCCTCGAACCGACCTCGGTCGAGGTGCCGAAACGCACGACCGTCGTCACTCAGGTTCAGATACCGGCGGCTGAGGCCGTGTTTGTACAGGTTGACCCCGTTGATCTGCCCCATGTACATGAAGCCCGCACAACGCGCCGGCCCCAGCCTCTCCTCCAACGGCTTCCAGTTTGCCGGCATCTCCGTCACCGCGCCGCTGCCTGCGCAGTGGTTGTCGTGGCCGCGGCTTCGCCGTAGATCCGGTTCAGTTCCCGCTTCAACTGTAGAAGCTCCCGCAACTCGGCAGCGCTTTGGAGTTCCGTCCTCTCCATGCTCGAGGCCACGGCTGAAGCTGCGGGCCGAGTGCTCGCGGGTGCGAGGCCCGGCCGTGCTCCCTCCCGCCCCACTCCCTGCTGGAACACCAGGAAGAACCGCGTGTTGCCCGGCACGGTCACGACCATGTCCTGGCTGTAGGCCAGGTTCATGAGCTCCTGCTCGCCGGCGATGCCGATGTTCTGCGAGATGCGATCCCGCAGGAGGATCGTGTTGTCCATCGACCCGGACACCGACATTCCCGGCCGGCCGACCGCAAACGCCGCCACGGTCCCCACGCCGGTCAGCGCGCGGGCCAGGAACTGCTTGCCCCGGTTCGTGCCGCTCACCTGTCCTTTCAGCGGCCCGAAGCTCAGGCTCATCGCCCCGGCGTCGATCTTTTCGGTCGTCCCGTCGGGCATCTGCAACGTGTGGAAACGGATTCCGACGAAGCCGGACCGGCCGGCGCTCTGCAAGTCCCCGAGTGCCTTTGTGCCTGCCGGCACCACGATTTCGCCGTCGCGCTCGTAGTGCGCCTCGACAACGGCTACGACAGGCGCTTTGACGGCCGTGCTCACAGCGGTCTGCAGGCGCGCGATGAGCCGGGTCCCGGCGGGCAACCCCGCCCACTCGCTCCGCTCAATCAATGCCGGATCGAGGGTTGAGGGCACTGCGGGCGCGGTACCATTCGCGGGCGAATTCGTCGCCGCACCCGAGGCTTGCAGTTGCTGTCGGTAGGCCTCGAACGCCGGGTCCGTGAACGGCACATCACTAGACGCGTTGGCGTTCGGCGGATACGGAGACGGTCGCCCTTTCGATCCCACTCGCGCTGGCCTGCCGGAATCAGCCGCGATCTTGGGGCGCGATGTGCCGCTGATGTCCTCCGGCGTCAACCGCCATCTGCGCCCGCGCCACCACCACGCTCAAATCCATCACCGTCAACATCACCGCGTATCGGTGAGCCGCGAGGGGTGGCGTGTCACCCCTTCAGCGGGCGCGAAGCGCGGTCTTGGGGTTACCGGCAGGACCACTCCCGTTGCCTTCCTACGGCGTTGGCCGCACCACTATATGGTGCACGTCATCGACCCTCTTGGCTGGATCGAGCACGAATAGGTAAGGGAAGGATGTCCCTTCTGTATGGTGTTCGGACCGGGAAATGAAAACATACAACCTTGATCTGTTTTTCGCGGGAATGCCCAAGGACGCCTTGCCGGGGCCAGCGATATCGCATGTGTCTGTAAAGCAGTGCACCCAGGCCACCGCCATGTATACAAGGGTAAAGGACGCTCTCTTGATCGGCCCGCAGTGGGTCAACGAAAAGGAGCTTGGTCAGGCAGACAGCGCACGATTCTACGGCGGGTCCGAGTCCCGATACCCCGGCGATCTCGACTTTGCTGCGCCAGCACGGTGCAGCTTCCGGACTTCGTTGGTGCGCAGTAATCCCGTTACCGGTCGGCCGAGACGCTTGCTCTGGTGCCCGGCATGGGCCAATCCCGCTCGAACTCGCTCCGATGGGATCCCCCGCTAGAACTCGGCGAAGATCCTTTCGGCAGTTCGAACACCTTTTCGTAGCTGCGGCGAGTATAGCCCCGCTCTGAGTGTGAATCACTAGTCACTATTATTCGAGGCGGAACTCGGATTGTGCTGACGCAATTCAATCAGAAGTATGATACTGTGAGCACAGACTCACAACGACCATGCCCAGGGAAAAGCTCGACACCGCGGTCAGACAGGAGCAGTTTGCCGAGGCCGCCCTGAACATCGTGGGCGCATATGGCCTGCGCGGGCTAAGCCTGGCGCGGGTCGCCCATCGTGTGGGCCTTGTGCCTTCCGCGATATATCGCCATTTCAGCAGCAAGGATGAACTCCTGGATGCGGTCCTCGATCTGATTCGCGGCAGGCTGATGGGCAATGTCACAGAGGCTTGCGCCGAAAACGTGGATGCCCTGGAGTGCCTCCGGCGATTGATGATGCGCCACGCCCGGCTGATTCGCGAGAACGAGGGTATTCCTCGCATCATCTTCTCCGAGGAGATATTTGTCGCGCACCCTGGAAGGAAGGCCGCTGTTTACGAAATGGTTAAAGGGTACCTGAAGCGCGTGGGCGAGATCGTACAGCGCGGTCAGGAGGACGGCCAAATCCGTCCGGAACTGGATCCGTCCACCGTCTCGTTGATGTTCCTTGGCATGATCCAGCCGGCGGCCATTCTCTGGCGGTTGAGCGACGGTGGGATCGACATAACGAAGCACGTCGAAAAGGCCTGGCAAATTTTCAGCGAGGCGATTCGCGCACGGTGAGCACGGCATCGTTTCCGCCGGCAACTGAAGAGGCGCGGTTCGCTGTTGTGTCGCGGCCGCTTGAGAATCGGAATCCCGTTTAGCCCCCTCGGGGCGGACGTGCGCTCGTCGCCGTGGCGGACAGAACAGGCGACACGACGCCTTGGGATCTCCTGCTTTCGGGAAGCGGGCCGCGTGCGGCAACTCTTCGGAAAAACTCTCAATTCTCACCGGACGACCTAAAGCCCTTGGCCATAACAGTGATTCAAGAACCACATTTTCCAGACAATCGACGCTGACGGAGCCGATTGACTACAAGTGCTCTATTATCATACACATACAGAGACACTTGTTTTGGTTGACAGCCTTGTCACCTTTTTCCCATAATGTGAATCAACAATCACATAGACATGAGAACCAAGGGGCTCGACACCAAAATCGGACAGGACCGGTTGGCGCAGGCGGCCCTCAGCCTGATCGGGCATTTGAGCGGCGGCGGCTTCGATGCGACGAAACACGTGAAGCGCGCCGGGCAGAATCTTCGGCGCGCGCTTAAGGGCGGCGTAGATTGTTTTGTTGTAGATGTGAACTGGACTTCACTTTGGAGGTGAAGGCATGAGAAGCAAAAGAAAGATGCTCATCCTGCTCGCGGTACTGGCGGTGGCTGCGGTTGTCAGCTACAGGTTCATCCGGAGCAAGTACCAGACCGATCCGACGGCGATACGCGTTTCCGGAAACATCGAGGTCACCGACGTCGAGGTGAGTTTCAAGATCCCCGGTCGGGTGGAGGAGCGCGCTGTCTCCGAAGGCGAGACTGTTGCGGCTGGTCAACTGGTGGCGAGGCTCGACCGCAGCGAACTCACGGAAGAGGTCGCGGTGCGCCGCGCCGAAGTCGACACCGCCCAAGCCGCGTTGGCCGAGCTGGTGGCCGGCTCCCGTCCGGAAGAAATCCGCGAGGCGGAAGCTGTCGTCCACAAAACCCAGGCCTGGCTCGATGAACTGCTGGCCGGATCCAGGCCGCAAGACATCGCGGCACATAAAGCGACGGTTGAGCGGGCGAAAGCAGAAGTGGACCGGCTGGAGGCAGAGTACACGCGGCAGAAGACCCTCTACAAGAATGATGTCATCTCGGCCCGTGAGTACGAGGCCACCCAGGCTGCGCTCGAGGCGGCAAAGGCGCGGTTCCGTGAGGCCGAGGAAGGATCAAAGCTCGCCATCGAGGGACCTCGAAAGGAACAGATCGAGCAGGCGCGCGCCGGCTTGAAGCAGACCACGGAACGCCTGGCGCTGGTCACCAAAGGCCCCCGCCACGAGACAATCGACCAAGCGCGTGCACGCCTGGAACAAGCCCGACAGGCGCTTGCTGTGGCTGAAACGCGCCTGAGCTACACCACCGTTATGGCGCCCATCGGCGGCGTGGTCCTCTCGGAGAATCTTGAGGCCGGAATGTACGCGGCCCCCGGAACACCGGTCGTCACGGTGGGCGACCTCGTTAACTTGTGGTTGCGGGCCTACATCAGTGAGACCGACCTCGGCCGCGTCAAGGTTGGCCAGCGGGTGCGGGTGACCACCGACACCTATCCCGGCAAGCGTTACGACGGACGGGTCTCCTTTATCGCTTCCCAGGCGGAGTTCACCCCGAAGAATGTTCAGACGGAGAAAGAGAGGGTGAAGCTGGTTTACCGTATCAAGATCGACATCCAGAACCCCAACATGGAACTAAAGCCCGGCATGCCCGCCGATGCCGTGATACTGACTGGGCCGGACACGAACACGCAATCGCAGACACTCGACGGGCAGGGAACGAGCACACCGTCGCGGAACCCCAACATGGCGGGGGTTCCCAAGGTGCCCAGGAAGTCGATGGCGTTGGTTGCCAGAGAGGTCAGCGATGCACGCAATTGAGGCCGTGGCCCTGACGAAATCCTTCGATAATCTGACGGCGGTTGACCGACTGAACCTGACCGTGGAGGAGGGGGAGATCTTCGGTCTCGTGGGGCCGGACGGCGCCGGGAAGACCACCACTATGCGGCTACTCACCTCCATCATGGAACCCACATCCGGCGAAGCCTGGGTCGCCGGCCATAACGTGCTGCGGGAGGCGGAGGCGGTCAAGGAGGAGATCGGCTACATGAGCCAGCGGTTTGGTCTCTATCCGGATCTGACAGTGATGGAGAACCTTGAGTTCTACGCCGACATCTACGGCGTGCCGAAGAAAGGCCGGGAGCAAAAGATCGAGCGCTTACTGTCGTTCAGCAACATGACGCCTTTCAAGAAGCGTCACGCTGGCAGGCTGTCCGGGGGCATGAAACAGAAACTCGGTCTGGCCTGCGCGCTGGTCCATACGCCCAAGGTGCTATTCCTGGACGAGCCGACCAACGGGGTGGACCCGGTCTCGCGCCGCGACTTCTGGCGCATCCTGTACCAACTGCTTCGCGAGAACGTGACCATCTTCGTTTCGACTGCGTATCTCGACGAGGCTGAGCGTTGCGGCCGGGTCGGACTCATGCACCGGGGAAAGCTCCTGGCCGTAGGGACACCCAGCGAAGTCAAGAAGCTGATGCAGGGCACCATTCTGGAAATCCGCTCCTCGGAGCCGCGCAGAGCCACCGCGATCCTACGGGAACAATTCACCACCGCCACGGCAAGCCTGTTCGGCGACCGCATTCACCTGCTGACACAGCACCCGGATCAAGCTGCGGCAGAGGCGGAACGAGTGCTCGTTGGCGCGGGCTTTTCCGTCAGTGGCGTCCGCACGATCGAGCCGGCGCTCGAAGACGTCTTCATATCGGTCCTGGCCGCCGAGAGGAAGAACTGAAACCATGAACGCGAGCAGCAACGAAAACGCCGTCGTCGTAAAGAACCTGGAGAAGCACTTCGGCAGCTTCACCGCCGTAAACCGCGTCAGCTTCGAAGTGCAGAAGGGCGAGATCTTCGGCTTCCTCGGCCCGAATGGCGCGGGCAAGTCAACTACCATCCGCATGCTATGTGGGATTCTGTCTCCCACCGGGGGCACCGGGACTGTGGCGGGGTTCGATGTGCGGACCGAGCCAGAAAAGATCAAGGCCAACATCGGCTACATGAGCCAAAAGTTCTCTCTCTACGAGGACCTCACCGTGGAGGAAAACATCGATTTCTACAGCGGCATCTATCGTATCCCGCCAGAGAAGAAAAGGGAGCGCAAAGAGTGGGTAATCGAGATGGCTGGTCTTCAGGATCGCCGCCATTCCCGCACGGGCATCCTCTCCGGTGGCTGGAAGCAACGCCTCGCATTTGGATGCGCCATTTTGCACGAGCCGCCCATCATCTTTCTTGNNATGGATGAGGCCGAGTACTGCAACCGCATTGGCTTGATCTATCGCGGGGAGCTGATCGCCATCGGAAGCCCTGACACGCTCAAGACCGAATTCATGCAGGAGGAAGTACTCGAGGTTCTTTGCGAGCGGCCCCAGGATGCCATGGGCGAGATCGAGAAGCTCCGCGGAATCCAGGAAGTTGCGCTGTTCGGGAAAGGCTTGCACGTGGTCGCACAGGACGCGGGGAGGGCTACAAGCGATATTCGGAACCTGCTGGGTACAACGGCTAGCGTCGAAAAGATCGCCCCTTCGCTTGAGGATGTTTTCGTTTCGCTGATCGAGTCGCGCGACCGCGCTGACCAGCCCCAACAGGAGGTGCGCAAATGAAACCGCTTCGCGTTTGGGCGGTTGCCCGTAAAGAATTCACACACGTCATCCGTGATCCCCGGAGTCTGGGTATGGGGATCGCGATCCCCATGCTCTTGCTTGTGCTCTTCGGTTACGCGCTCACCCTCGACGTGGACAACGTGCCTCTGGTCGTTTGGGACCAGAGCGAGTCACCGGCCAGCAGGCAACTCGTGAGCGGATTTCTGGGTTCGCGTTACTTCTTACTGAGGGCATACGTTCACAACTACCCGGAAGTGGAGCGATCTGTCGATTCCGGTCGCGCCTTGATGGCGCTGGTAATCCCTCGTGACTTCGCCGGCCGTATCGAATCAGGGCGCCCGGCGCCGGTGCAAATCATCGTCGACGGCAGCGATTCGAACACAGCCACCATCGCCATGGGCTATGCGGATGTGGTCGCTCTGACCTATTCACAGGAGGTGGCCATGGAGACGACCCGCCGGATCGGAGGACGCATGATTCACACACCTTTGGATCTGCGCCCCCGGGTGTGGTTCAACGCCGACATGGAGTCAAAGAATTACATTATCCCCGGTTTGATCGCGGTGATCATGATGGTGATCGCCGCGCTGCTCACCTCCTTGACCGTGGCTCGTGAATGGGAGAGCGGCACCATGGAGCAGTTGATCTCGACGCCACTCAAGGGCTCGGAACTGATCCTCGGGAAGCTTCTGCCGTATTTCGCAATCGGGATGCTTGACGTCCTGCTGGCCGTGATGATGGGCCAATTCCTGTTCCGGGTCCCCCTGCGTGGAAACGTGGTGTTGCTCTTCGCAATGGCGGCCATCTTTCTGGCCGGCGCTCTCTCACTCGGCATGGTGATCAGCATCGTCACGAAAAGCCAACTTCTGGCCAGCCAGTTGGCCATGGTACTCACGTTTCTGCCGTCTTTCCTGCTGTCCGGGTTCATGTACGCGATCAGCAACATGCCGCATGCCATCCAAGTAGTGACCTATCTGATTCCGGCCAGGTACTTTGTCACCCTGCTGAAAGGGATCTACCTGAAAGGTATTGGGCTGGAGATTCTGGCATTGGAAGCAGGCCTACTCACTGTCTTCGGAGCCGTGATGGTGCTGTTCGCCAACCTGAAGTTCAAGAAGACGCTGGTGTGATTATGTGGGAACGCATCAAACACATGCTGATTAAAGAGTTCATCCAGATCTTTCGAGATCCCCGGATGAAGGGCGTCATCTTTCTGATGCCTATCATTCAACTGCTCGTTTTCGGCTACGCGGTGACCACGGACGTGAAGAATGTCGCAACGCTCGTCCATGATCTGGACAACAGCATCGCCAGCCGCGAACTCGTGAGCCGGTTCGTGAAATCCGGGTACTTCAACGTCGTGGAATACACCGACTCTGAGGACCGGGTTCGCGAGCTGATGGATCGCGGCAAGGTGGGAGCAGTTCTGCGCATGAGCAAGGGCTTCGAGGACGATCTCCGGGCCGGCAGGACGTCGCAGTTGCAGGTCATCGTGGATGGGACCGATTCGAATACCGCCGGGATTGTACTCGGCTACAGCTCCAAGATCGCCGGCCAGTTTTCGACGGAGCTATTGACTCAACGCATCCTCCGTTCGTCGGGCCCCCTCGGACAAACCGGTCGCGTGGTNNCCGGGCGTGATCGCCATCATCGTCATGCTCATCACGCTGATGCTCACCAGCATGGCGGTGGTGCGTGAGAAGGAGATCGGCACCATGGAGCAGATCATGGTCACGCCGATCACGTCCGCCGAGTTCATCCTCGGCAAGACTGTGCCCTTTGCTCTGATCGGTTTTGCAGATGTGATTCTCATCACCCTCATCGGCGTGTTCTGGTTTGAGGTACCCATCCGCGGCAACCTTGGGTTGCTGTTTGTCGCGACTGCTCTGTACCTCCTGACGACGCTCTCCATCGGCCTGTTCATTTCCACGGTCAGCCAGACGCAGCAACAGGCGATGATGAGCACGTTCTTCTTCTACTTGCCGGCGGTCCTTTTATCGGGATTCATGTTCCCGATCGCCAACATGCCGCCGCTGGTCCAGTGGCTCACCTACTTGAACCCACTGCGATACTTCCTGGTGATCATCCGCGGCCTGTTCCTGAAAGGAGTAGGACCGAGCGTCCTATGGCCGCAGGTGTTGGCGCTGGCCGTGATGGGATTCCTCACCTTGTGGCTGGCCGCGAAGCGATTTCACAAGACGCTCGCCTGATCGAAAGAGGATCGAGCGAACAAGGAGACTTTGAAGGGTTGGAGACTCATTATGAATGACAACAGATCATGGTCGTACGGCTGGGTGTGGTCCGCAATAGCATTGATCGGCGTTGGCGTATCGGGGTTCGCGTCAGCAACGCCATCCGACATAACCCGAGCCGAGATTCAGGGTGGAATCGGTGTAGGAGAGCCTGCCACAGTCACGAGCGGCATGAGCGCTCAACAACAGAGGCCCGAGTCCCCTGCACCCGCTGGCAAGATCTTAGACTTGGAGTCCGCCGTTCGGATTGCCCTTGACCAGAACCCACTAAACCGTGCCGCGCGCGAAGGAATCGCTGTGGCCAAAGAAGCGGTCGGAGAGGCAAGAGCGCCCTTTTATCCCGACCTGGCACTCAATGCCGGTTACAGCCGCTGGGAGCGGCACGCCTTCTTGCCCAGCGCGATCGGAAGGCTGGGTATCCCAAGCATGATCGGACCAACTAATGATTGGTTTTCTGGCCTGGCCACCCGTTACACGCTTTTCGACTTCGGACAGCGGCGGGCAGAGTTGAAAGCCGCCCAGGCTCGGGAAGGCGTAGCAAAAGAAGAGGCCGCTCGCGTGCGTCAGGACATCGCACTTGAAGTTCACCAGGCGTATTTCGGCCTGGTCGCTGCACTGGAAACAGCAAGGGTGGTACAGGAATCACTCCGGCGCGCCGAAGGCCACCTGAGGCTGGCCAGGCTACAAAAGGAAGCCGGCGCGGTCCCTCAGGTCGACGTAGTGCGTGCCCAGGTCGAGGTCGCCGACGCCGGCTTGACTCTGGCGCGAGCGGAAAGCTTGGTCCGAATCGGCAGAGGCGGGTTGAATACCGCCATGGGCCTGCCGGTCGAAACGCGGTTGGACATAGACACGCACATCCGTGAGTTGACGCGACCGGACGACATTAACCTCACAGAGGCGCTGAACAAGGCCGTCGAGGTGCGGCCCGAGATCAGAGCGGCTGAGCAGCGCATCGCCGCTTCCCGGAGTGGGGTCTCGGCGGCGAAGAGCGCGTTCGGTCCGAAGTTGAGAGGCGAAGCGAGATTCGGATGGCAGGACACGACATTCTTCCCAAATGACAAAGACTGGCTGGTAGGCTTGTCACTCGATCTGCCGTTGTTCGACGGGTTCTCGCGCAAACACAAGCTGGCGAAGGCCAAGGCAGAGGTGTCGAAAGAGGAGGCCGACTCCGCACACCTGGCGCAGACGGTGCGCCAGGAGGTCTGGACCGCTTACTCAAGACTGAAGGAGAGTTTTGCGGTAGTGGCCTCCACCGAAGCCCTCGTCAGAGACGCGCAAGAAAGCCTGCGGTTGGCGAATGAGCGTTACAAGGTCGGCGCCGGAACCATCACTGAGTTGCTCGATACCGAGACGGCGTTGGCGCGAGCGGAGGCAACTCGGGTCGGAGCGCAGTGGGATTACCAGATTGCGCGGGCGGTGCTGAAGCGATCTGTAGGAGACCTCCTGGCTGACGGCACGCCCTAAAACGGGAAGGGTGGGAACGATTGCTGCGGTTGCTCGGACGCATGCCGCTGTAAGGGGCTGTCGGGAGCTGGCACATTCAACCGCTACAGTAGTGCACTGGAGTGCAGGTTTTGCCGGTACTTGGGTAGCCGGGGCCTGTGTTTCCTTACGGCCACGTACGTGCAGGAGTAAAGCGTCGGAGTAGGAAAAAGGAGAATTCGTAATGCATTTTAGGCGATTGATCGGATTGGCTTTCGCAGCCGCGCTGACCTTCAGCGTTGCGACGGCCGAAATTGCGATTCAGATTCGGCCACCCCGGAATGTAAGCGAGAGGCGGTCGCAACGGCCCAGCCGTAACCATGTGTGGGTTTCCGGGTACCAAAATTGGAATGGCAACGCCTACGCCTGGAGCCCGGGCCGGTGGGAACAGCCTCCACAGCCGGGGAACCGCTGGGTAGCGCCTCGCTACACCCGCCAAGGGCAGAGCTGGACTTTAGTGCAGGGGTACTGGCGCTAGGTGTTTTGTCCGCAGGACAAGCAAACTACACAT
This sequence comes from Bryobacterales bacterium, assembly GCA_003137035.1. Lineage (GTDB taxonomy): Bacteria > Acidobacteriota > Terriglobia > Bryobacterales > Bryobacteraceae > Fen-330. The sequence goes on from PLEM01000522.1 coordinate 18,987, forward strand.
GCCGGCAGGCGGGATGGGGCTGCCGGCATGTGGGCTTTAGGCTTTGTGTTGCCGGCGATGCTGCTGTGCCAGGCGCACGGCTCTGCGCAAATCCGGCCGCAGCCGCCATGTGGAACGGAACCCGTTCCGCCGTACCCCATGTCTGAGCGATTCACCCAGCGTGAAGTTTTGAAGCGAGTCCGAGTTTGGCAAAGACTGGAAACCACCCGCGTGCACCGGTTGGGCCGATACGGGCTTTGCGGCGCTGGTGACCACCGTGGGGCGATTTCGATATACACCGGCAGCCGAGGAGTTGCTGCGCCACATCGGGGCAATATCGGCACTGGCGGGCGTGCGCTACTGGTCGACCACTCACCAGCAGTGGCAGATGCTGATTGAGGACGCCCACGCTCTGCCCGGCGCGCAATCGGGGCAACGCCGCAAAGACTTCACGCCCGACGAGATGCAGGAAGGCAAGTCGCTGTACTTCGAACAGGTGGATAACCTTTCCGGCAAGGCCGTCTACCAAATGCACATTGCGCAGGTGTCGGCGGACCGGCTGGTGTTCGAAATCGAGAATGTCAGCACCATGCGCTATTTCTTTGTAACGCTCTTCCATCCGGGCGAGACGCAATCGGTCTACTTTCTAAATCGCGAATCGGAGAACGTGTGGCGGCTCTACAGCATGGTGCGCACGGGAAAGAACGCGAGCCGGCTGGCCGCGGGACATGCGGCTTCCTCGATCAATCGGGCGGTTGCGTTCTATCGCGCGCTAGCCGGGATACCCACCAACCAGGAGCCTCCGGCGGCGCGGTGAAGCTGTGGCTGGACTAAAGTCCCGCGCGGACTGAAGTCCGCCCTACTCAAGAACCAAATAGGGGCTCGGTTCCGGGCCGCGAGCGCCGGCAAATGACCGATTCGCCGCAGCCTGCCCGGAGTGTGCATGGAGTTTTTCGCAGTTGCGCCGGGCCAAAGCCAGGCGGCAGGCCGGAAGGCCCGACCACCGCTCTACAGTTCCCGCAAGAGGCCCGCATCCAAGTGGCGCCCGGAGCCGTAGCATCGCAGGGCCGGAGCACCCGAGTAGTGCGTCATGCCGAACAACGGCTCGGCGTCTGGACAGTGGGACGGGCTTTCCGGCCTTCGGGCCCGCAACCCGGTCCACCAAGCCGCTTGTTATCGGCAGCAGCCGCTGCGGGTCCGTGCCTTTTGGACAGCAAGGACAGGCATTCGATCTGCCTCGTGTTGCGCAGCCTATGGTAGGCTATCGTTGTCATGCCAGAGACTGGATTCGATCTGTTTGCTGCGGCCCGCCAGGAGATGATCGACCATGGCTTCGATCCGGATTTCCCCCCGGGGGTGGAGGAGCAATTGGCGGCGCTCAAGACGCAGGCGGCGCCAGAGGCGGGCGGCGAGGTGCACGATCTGCGCGCGGTGTTGTGGTCCTCGATCGATAACGACACTTCGCGCGACTTGGACCAGATCGAAGCGGCGGAGCGAGTGGACGGGGGAATTCGGGTTCTGATCGGGGTCGCGGATGTGGATTCCGACGTCGCCATCGGTTCTCCCATCGATGGGCACGCGGCAGAGCAAACGACCTCAGTCTACACGGGCATCCGAACCTTTTCGATGCTGCCGGAGGAACTGTCGACGGATCTGACCTCGCTGAACGAGGTTGCGGACCGGCTGGCGGTGGTGGTGGACATGTTGGTGGGGGGCGATGGCTCGGTATCATCCGGCAGCATCTATCGCGCGCTAGTGCGCAACCGGGCGCAGTTGACGTACAACGGCGTGGGAGGGTGGCTGGAAGGAACGTCCGGAGCGCCGGCGAAGGTAGGCGCATCCGCGGATTTGGAGGCGCAGCTAAAACTGCAGGACGAGGCGGCGCGGATGCTGGCGGACGAGCGGCGCCGAATGGGCGCGTTGAACATCGACCGCGTGGAGGCGGAGGCGGTGATTACCGACGGCCACGTGGAGGGAATCAATGCCCGGAAGAAAAATCGAGCGACCGAGCTGATCGAGAATTTCATGGTTGCCGCCAATGGCGTGATGGCGCGAACGCTGGAGGAGGCCGGCGTGCCTTCGATCCGGCGGGTGGTGAGGACTCCGGAGCGGTGGCCGCGCATCGTAGAACTGGCGGCGCGCTATGGCGAGACGCTCCCGAACGCAGCGGATTCCGGGGCTCTCAATAACTTCCTTCAGAAGAGGAAGGCCGCCGACGCAGTGCATTACGCGGACCTCTCGCTGGCGGTGATCAAGCTGATGGGGCCGGGCGAGTATGTGTTCGCGCGGCCAGGCGACGAGGATCAGGGGCACTTCGCGCTGGCGACCCACGATTACACGCATTCGACCGCGCCAAACCGGCGCTTTGCCGATACGGTGACGCAGCGGCTCATCAAGTCGGCGCTGGCCAAGCGGCCGTCGCCTTACTCGGACGAGCAACTGAACTCGATCGCGCGGAACTGCACCCTGAAGGAGGATGCGGCGCGCAAAGTGGAACGGGTGATGAACAAGCGCATCGCGGCGGTGGCGCTGCAGCATCGGATCGGGGAGACGTTTGCCGCCGTGGTGACCGGCGTCACGCCAAAAGGCGTTTTCGTGCGCGTGCTGAATCCTCCCGCGGAGGGGCTGCTGGTTCGCGGCCAGCAAGGGGTGGACGTGGGGGATCAACTACGGGTGAAACTGGTGAGCACCGACCCGCGGCGCGGGTATATCGATTTTGCGGGATAGATGCCGAACGCCTGGCGGAAGCTAGGCGGCAGGCCGGAAGACCTGACCCCACCACCCTCCCGCAATCAAGTGGCGCAGGGTCACTTGGCTCTAGAGTCCGTTCGCTTCACCGCGGCGGCCAGGCCGGGATATGGATTCACGGCCTTGCCCCGCCACCACAACCTTTCCGGCCCCAATTCGAAGATCGCGAAATGCAGGTGCGGCGCGCGCGGATCCGCATTTCCGGTGGATCCCACAAAACCGATGACCTCCCCCCGCTCGACCCGCATTCCCTCGCGCAACCCTTCCACGTACCCGTCCAGGTGCGCGTAGTAGTAGCAGTACACTCCCATTTCGTCGAACTGGTAAATGGTGTTGCCGCCGGGTCTGCTGAGGAACAGTTTGCGGACGGTTCCGGAGACCACGGCGCGGACGGGTGTCCCTCTCGGCTCCATAATGTCGATGGCCTCATGCGGATGTCCGTTGTGAACCTCATCGAACATGTCCCGCAGGTCCGCGAGGGTGAGTCCGCCGATGGGCGGGCTCATCTCGAGAATGGAAGAGGTCGCGCCAACAGCAAGAAGCACTGGGAGCAGGCCGACGATGCAGACGTAGCGTTTCAAAGCTATTCCTCCAGGACGATCGGAGTGCCCCGCCGAACCATGTGCGACAGATCCACCACATCCCAGTTCGTCAACCGGATGCAGCCGGCCGATTGGCCGTGCCGGATATGCCCCGGATCCGGCGTCCCATGGATTCCATAATGTTCTTTCGAGAGGCCGATCCACGCCGCGCCGGCGGGACTGTTCGGGCCTGGGGGGAGTACTGCGTTCCCCTGCTTCGGTTTCGGGTTCCAGAAGAGCTCCGGGTCGTAGTGGAACCACGGATAGTGCAGAACGCTGGTGATGGTCCAATGACCGATGGGCAGCGGATCGTGCGGGCCGCCCATCGAGGCCGGATACTGCGCCAGCTCCTTGTCGCCGGCGCCGTAGGCGATTACCGTGCGTTTCGACTTCGACACCACCACGCGCGAGGCCCGGCGCACAGCAGCGGTGCGCCGCACATTCGGTACGGTGATCCGCTCCCCCGCCGTGCCCAGATTCTCGCCGGGATTCAACTCGGCCAGCAGCTTCGGCGAGCTATGGAACCTCTCGCCCAGTCCCTCTTCCGGCGTTTCGAAGCCCAGCCACTTCATCTTCGCCTTTTCCTGGACGTCTGCCGGAGCAGGCTGGAACGGGCCTTTCTCATCCGCCTGGGTAATCGTGTAGGTCGCAAGAAGCGGGCCGGGGTCGAGATCCAGGAGGCGCCACATCTCCGCGTCGATGGCGCCGGTCGGTTTCAGGCCGTGGCTTTCCTGATATCCCTTGATCGCAATCCCGAAATCGTCGCCGTAGACGCCGTCAATTTCGCCCGGAGAGAACCGGGCGCGGTCCAAGAGAATCTGGGCCCGCACCACCCTTGGTCCCGTCGCTCCCGGCCCCACCGCGCCGGTCTTCGTTGAGTCCTCTATTTCGTTGCCGGCAAGATTCCGGGCGACTGGCGCACCAGCGCGCCTTTTCGCCGGTCCGGCTTGGCCCGCGCCGGCGAGCGAAAGAATCGAAGCAGTCACCGCCAGGAGATAAGTTAAACGCATACCGAACAGGGAGCAATTTGCGGGCCGTTCTCCAGACCGTTACCGCGGGGTTTGCGGGGAACCACTCCCTTGCGGGACTGGGGAAGAATCCCCTTGCAGAACCGAAGAGGGCAAGCTGAAGCATGTCCCACGCGGAGAACCGACAGCTTGCTGCCTTTCGTGGGGCACGCCTCAGCTTGACCAGCAGCTCTCTCGCAGTCCCGCGACCGTCGGGGAATGGGCGTGACCGTGAGAATACTATCGTTGCCGCTTGCTTACGCGCGCGGTTCGGTGCCGCTACCCGCCTGCACCGAACCGCGACCGCCAAGGAGCGGCAAAGGGAACTTACCCCGCGGTCGCAGAACTAGAGAACCCGTGGCGCCGACCTTGAAATCGCAGATGGACTTGTTGGTTGCGTTGAGCGCGCCATCGAAGACCGGGGATCCAACGGCCTGCAGGACTTCCGCTTTGGTCAGCAGAGCGCAGGGACTCGCGGCGGATTTCGGAGGCTGGGCCGCCGCGGACCCGAGAAAGACGGACGTGCACAAGAGAGCTGTCAAAGGTCGCATGATGGCGACATTTCAGCAGCAAAGATAGAGATGCGCCGGACGGCTCGAGCACTCAGGCTTCGAATAGGCCGATGGGGGTGACGAAGTAGGTGTCGGACGCGTCCTGGCTTTTGAGCTTGGTCTGGATAGCGAGAGCGATCCTGACGGGCAAGACGGCGATGGTCACGCCGGCGTCGACGAATTCGCACGGCTCCTGCACGAGAACGGTCATGCTCACCTCCCAACCCGAGGCAACATTCAGTTCGCCGGGCGCGACGCTGAACTGAGCGATCCACCGATCCGTTTTCCCGGTGGCGCCGGCCTGCACCTCGAGCCGGAAACGAAGCGAGACGACGGTGGCGCCATAGCAGTTCTTGGCGTCAAACGAGAAGTCCTGCGCGATGGCGGTCGAACCCGAGCCGGGCGTGGAGCCGGCGGGCCCGGCCGAAGCCCAGGCGGATTGCGACACCGGTTTGTTCTTCTCGATCACAGGCCAGTTCCTCCGGCCAGAATTGCAGAAACGGGACGAGGGGCTGGCGGTCCAGAGACCGTTGGGCGAAGGCGGGGCAGGGGCGCCCATTCTGTCCCATTTCATGCTGGCGCAGGTGAAGGCCTTGAAATCTAGTTTAGGGTCTAAGGGCATGACCGTAAGTCTACCCTGCGGAAATCGAGGGCACAACAAGACTGATGAAGCGGGGCTGAAGCCCCACGCGGGCTCAAGCCCGCCCCCCTAGAAGACGCGGCGGGTGAGGCGGGCGGGGGTGAACTTGGCGGTGTCGGCGACGGCCATGACGGCCATGACTCCGGCTTGGACGGGGTCGGTGACCACAAAGTCGGCGGCATCGGGGACGCTGCCGGCCATGTTGAGGCTGATGACCAGCAGGCCCTCGGCACGAACCTCGCGCACGGCCTTCTCGATCTCGCCGCCCATGAGCGAGCCGGCCAGCACGAGGGCGCGGGCGCGGGGCAGACGGGCCACCGCGCGGACGGCATCGGCGAGAGGCTGCTCGCCCACCAGTGGAATGGTATCCACCGAGATGTGTTCGCCGCGGATGTTGTGGCGGTCGGCCTCGGAGATGGCGCCGATGGCCACCTGGCCGACCTGCGCGCCGCCGCCCATGATGATGATGCGCTTGCCGTAAATTTTCTGGAAGGTCTTGACCGGAAGCGCCTGGCGGACTACCGGCAGGGCGCGGATATCTTCGACCAGGAGGGCGGCGGGGCCGGGCACCTCGATCTCGAAGTAGATGCGGGCTTCTGGCGGTCGGCTCTCGATGATTTCGACCAGCGTGATGTTGCCGTTGTGGCGGGCGATCGCGCCGGTGAGCTGGTGCAGGACGCCGGGGCCGGATTCGGCCCGCACCATCAATCCGAGGTTCGCGTTGGACTGGGAATCAGGCATCGGCTTCGTACTTGCGGAGCAGGTCCTCCCAGTGTCCCTGGGCCTGGAGGAGCAGCTCGCAGACTTCGCGAACCGCGCCCCGGCCCCCTGCGGCGGCGGTGACCAGGTGCGCGCAACGCTTCACTTCGGGGCGTGCGTTGGCGGTTGCTACGGCGAGACCCACGCGGCGCATGATGACGACGTCGGTGAGATCGTCGCCGACGTAGGCGACCTGGGCGGGCGCGAGGCCGGAGGCCGCCAGGATCTCCTCAAACAGCGGGATTTTCTCGATGTGGCCCTGGTAGACGAACTCGACGTGGCACTGGCGGCAGCGCTCGGCGGTGGCCGGGGAGACGCGCCCGCTGATGATACCGGTGCGGATGCCCTTCCAGTGGAGCCATTGGAGCGCGATGCCGTCCTGGGTGTCGAAGGCTTTGGTTTCGACCATGTTCCCGGACGGATCGGGGACGTTGTAGAGCTTGCCGTCGGTGAGCACGCCGTCGACATCCATCAGGAGAAGCTTGATGCCGGCGGCCAGTTCGGTGATGGGCTTGGACACGTCTACCTCGAAATGCGCGCGGACCCGAAGGAGCGCACCTGCTCGAGGGTCACCATGGTGGTGTCGCCGGGAGTGGTGGTCAACAGCGCGCCGTGGGCCCAGCCGAGCCGGACCGCTTCCTGCGGCTCCTCGCCGGCGAGCAAGCCGTAGATGAAGCCGGAGGCGAAACCGTCTCCGCCGCCGACGCGATCGCAGATGTCGAGTTGGCCGGCTGGGGCGACGTAGGTCTGGCCGTCGATCCAGGCCACCGCGCTCCAACTGTGGCACGCGGTGGAGTGCACCTCGCGCAGGGTGGTGGCGACGATTTTGACCTTGGGGAACTTGCGGACCACATTGCCGATCATGCCGAAGAAGACCGCGGGATCGAGCTTGGATTTCTTCTGCACGTCGGGACCGGGGATGCCGAGGCCTTTTTGCAGGTCTTCCTCGTTGCCGATGACGACGTCGACATTTTCGACGATGCGGCCGATGATTTCGGCGGCCTTCTGGGCTCCGCCCCAGATGTTCCAGAGCTTCTCGCGGTAGTTGAGGTCGAAGGAGACGATTGCGCCGGCGGCCCGGGCGGCCTGCATTCCCTCGATGATCACCTCGCCGGTGGTGGCCGAGAGAGCCGCGAAGATGCCGCCGCTGTGGAACCAGCGGACGCCGCCCGAGAAAATCGAGTTCCAGTCGAAATCGCCGGGCTTGAGGAGGCCGCCGGCCTCGTTCGAGCGGTTGTAGAAGACCACGGGGCCGCGCACGCCGAAGCCGCGGTCGCTATAGACGGTGGCCATGTTGGGACCGTTGACGCCGTTGTGCTTGAAGCGCTTGTAGAAGGGCTTCACGCCCATGGCGCGCACGCGCTCGGCGATGAGGTCGCCGATGGGGTAATCGACCATGGCGGTGGCCACGCCGGTCTGGAGGCGGAAGCAGTCGGCCAGGTTGGCGGCGACGTTGAACTCACCGCCGCTGACGTGGATCTTGCACTCGGTCGCCTTGCGGAAGGGGATGATGCCGGGGTCCAGGCGGTGGACCAGCGCGCCGATGGAGACGAAGTCGAGGGCGCCTTGCGGGGCGATGTTAAGTCCGTATTTCATGGAATTCTCCAAAGTCAATAGTTTAGTTCTTGTGAAAGAGTAAAATCCGAGAAATTGGGAATTGAGTATACTGTCACTGGTTTTCCGTCCAGTGGGTGTGGAATTTTTGGCCGGGGGGCTTGTCGAGGCGCTCGTAGGTGTGGGCGCCAAAGTAGTCGCGCTGGGCTTGCAGAAGATTCGCGGGCATGCGCTCGCGGCGATAGGCGTCGATGTAGTTCAAGGAGGCGGAGAGCGCCAGGATGGGCACGCCGAGCTTGGGGGCTTCCATCACGGCGGCGCGCAGGGAAACCTGCAAGTCGTTCACGAGTTCGCTGAAGGCGGGAGCGACGAGCAGGTTGACCAGGCCGGGGTTGGCGGCGAAGGCCTGCTTGATGGGCTCGAGCAGCTTGGCGCGGATGATGCAGCCGCCCTTCCAGGTGCGGGCGATCTCGGAGAAGTGCAGGTCGTAGCCGTACTCCTTGGAGGCCTCGCGCATGAGGGCGAACCCCTGCGCGTAGCAGGTGACGATGGCCAGACGCAGGGCCTGGCGCAGCGTCTCGATGAAGGCCGCGGGATCGCCCTCGTGCCTGGCGGCGGGCCCGCGGAGGATCTTCGAGGCGGCGATGCGCTCGCTTCTGGCGCCGGAAAGGATGCGGCCTTCCAGTGCTGCGTTGATGGTGGGGATGGCGATGCCGAGATCGAGCGCGTTCTGCGAGGCCCACTTTCCGGTGCCCTTCTGTCCGGCTTTGTCGACGATGATGTCGACGGTGGGCCGGCCGGTATCCGGATCGATGTGCGCCAGAGCCGCTGCGGTGATTTCGACGAGGTAGGAATTCAGCTCGGTCTGGTTCCAGGCGGCGAAGATCTTGCCGATCTCGGGGGCGGAGAGGCCCAGCGCCGACTTCAGGACGTCGTAGACCTCCGAGATCAGCTCCATGATGCCGTACTCGATGCCGTTGTGCACCATCTTGACATAGTGGCCGGCGCCACCCTTGCCGATGTAGGCGCAGCAGGGGCCGTCGTCGGTCTTGGCGGCGATGGCGGTGAGGATGGGCTCGACCTTGCGGTATGCTTCTTCGGGGCCGCCCGGCATGATGGCGGGGCCGAGCAGCGCGCCCTCTTCTCCGCCGCTCACGCCGGCGCCGATGTAGAGGATGCCGGTGGGTTCGAGTTCCTTGCCGCGGCGGTCGGTGTCCGGAAAGAAGGAGTTGCCGCCGTCGATGAGAATGTCGCCCGGCGCCAGGTGCGGCTTGAGATCCTGGATGACGGCATCGACGGGGCTGCCGGCGGGGACCATGATCAGAATCCGGCGCGGGGTTTCCAGCGCCGCGGCCAGTTCCGGGAGCGAGCCGACGGTGGCCATCTTCTTACCGGCCCACTTGCGCTCGGCGGCGCGGGCTTTCTCCTGATCGAGATCGAAGCCCGCCACCGTGAAGCCTCTGCTCTCGATGTTGAGGGCGAGATTCTGGCCCATGACTCCCAGACCGATCACGCCGAAGTTGAACTGGCTCATCGTGTTCTCCCTTGCGATTCGGGCCGTTGGTCTGCGGCCCGCAGGATGCTCCCGAATCTCACAGGATAGCACCGCATGGCGGCCGCGATGGCGCGGTGGAAGCTAAGCGGCGACCTTTCGTCAGCGAGCCCTCCTGGCTTCGCGGTCCAGCGCCTCGCGCAGGAGCATTTTGATGTAGGTCTGGTATCCGATTCCTTTTCTGCCCGCCAGCGCGCGCGCCCGCTCGATCTCGGATACCGCCATCCTGATCGTGATGTTCTTCGAGTCGCGCTTCTCCTGGATCACCCGTTGCGGGCCTCCGCGGCCGACCCGGCCACTCTGGATCGCCTCTACCAGATTTCCCTCTACCGCGCCGGCGTGGTCATCCCACCACTTCGCCTCGGCGGCTTCGGAGGCGAACTTCGGGACTGTCAGTTTCTTCATCTCAGAATCCTCTCTCCCGGAGGTAGGTCGCCCGTGCACTCTTGCCTGCGGCGCGTGCGGTGATTACGCGAATCCTCTCCTCCTCCCGCACCGTCCAGACCACAATCAGGACACGGACATCGTTGGTGTGGCCGATCGCGGTCCAGCACCCCTCCCCACCGACTACGTCGTATCTCAAGTCGAACGGGTCGCTGAGCAGAACCTGCTCGGCTTCGTCGGGCGCGACTTTGTGGCGAGCGATGTGCTTCCGGTTCGCCGCGTCCCAGTCGAACTTGGTCTCCTCCATCACCCTTTCCAGTATACATATATTGTATGTATAGGCAACACAGAGCGCGAGGGTTTCCCGGCACTGCTCGCGAATCTCGGTGCCGACGGGCCGTGGTGCTCGCCGATCCATGTCTGAGGCCGAATGCAGCGGAGTAGCGCGTGCTCACGGTTGCAGCCAGGATGCCAGATCCACGGACGGATGTTCGCGCGGCGGCAGCGGGTTGGGATGACGGTGTCCAGCGGGGCGGACTCGGAGTGCCTGCTGCACGTGCTGCTGGTACCGGCACTGCGGGTGCCCGCCAAACAGCACTGGGGTTCTTCCCCGTGAGCGGACTTCAAGGGAAGATGCGATGGCAACTCTTGAGTAGATTCGACGCCTTCAGCCCTTGGGGACGAACCGCACCGCGGTGAGCGCTTGGGGATGATCACGGAAGCGCGGTATCGGTTCCCCCCTCCGTGCCAACATTGA
>PLEM01000481.1 GCA_003137035.1 Bryobacterales bacterium
GGCTGCCGCCCGGAGTAAGCGCTGGTCCGCCCAGCGGGCCGTTGGCCCGGCGGGTGTCCACCACCCGGCAGGGAGTGATCGGCACGAACCGCAGCGCAACCACCACGCTGGTGGCCTCGGTCAGCGTGAATGTCTGGCCGGCAATAGTCACTGTCCCTGTGCGCTGGCTGGCGGTTGGATTCGCCGCTGCCGAGTAGCCGACCGAGCCACCGCCCGAGACCGTGGCGCCCGAAGTGATCGCAATCCAAGGCACGTTGCTGACCGCGTGACCCACGCAGGAGGGCGCTCCGTTCACCGCCACCGACCCGCTCCCGCCGCCAGGCCCCACGGGCGCGCTCAGGGAACCGAGGCTCAGCGAACACAGCATGACATCCCAGGTTCCGCGCTGCTGCCAGTCCGTGTAGGACCCGGCGTTCCAGCCGCGCATGTAGACATTCCTCAGTCCCGCAAAGGCGGTCTTGAAGGTGAGCGCCAGCGTCAACGTCAGGTCTTTGCCCGAGACGGTCGCCGACGACGCTGCGGCGTTCAGCGTGCACTGGCTGTTCTGCAGTGTTCCCGCCGAGCCCAGCGCGATTCCCGAGTAGGAGGTTCCCGCATCGTCCAGCAGAAACACCCAGTTCCCGCTGCGACTATACTGCACGAGGCAACCGCCGGCTCGCACGCTGGATGAGGTATTGAAGTTGATCTCGACCACGTCGCTGTTGTCGATTCCGTTCAGATCCGAGGCCACGAAAGCGAAGCTCTGGCTTGCGCCGCTGCCCGCGCCGGGGGTGACTGAGATCATGGACAGCGCCGAAGTCACGGTCCATACGCCTCGCTGCCACCAGCCTGAGGTCGGCGCGCGCAGATAGACGCCCAAGGCGCCCAGCGCCGCACGAAAACTCACCGCCAGGTTCACGGTGAGGTTTCCGCCCGACGCCGCAACCGAGGATGCCGCCGCGCTGATCGCGCACTGGCTGTTCTGCACCACCCCGCCGGAACCCAGCGCCAGCGGCGCACTCCAGGCGGAGCCGGCGTCGTTGCGCAGCAGGAAAGCGCTGGACGCCTGATCGTAGCGTACGTAGCACGCGTTGCTGAGCGCCCCGCTCGGGCTAAAGTCCATCTCGACCCAGGCCAGATTGGCGTAGGAAACCGGGTCGAAGAACACGGAGCTGAACGTCTGGCTGGCGCCGGAGCCGGAATCGGGCGTCACCGAAACCGGAAGCTGACCCGCGGTGACCGTCCAGGTTCCCCGTTGCTGCCACGAGACGAATCCGGAGGAACCCTGGACCTGCATATAGGCGTTGCGCGGACCCGCGAACGCCGGCTTGAAGCTGACGTTGAGCCTCAGGGTCAAGTTGTTTCCAGCTTGTAGGACCGATGATCCCGCCCCGCTGATGATGCAGCTTCCGTTCTGCGCCGTGCCGGAAACCCCGGGCTGCACCCAGCCAACGGTGTTCAGTCCGGAGTCGGCGTACAATCCGAGCCAGTTTCCGGAAACCTGGTAGTAGAACACGCACCCGCCACTGTATTCCGCGCTCGAGTTCACTGAGCCGTACGCATACTGAATGTCCGCGGCGCCATTCGGATCCGTGTAGAGGAAGCTGAACACGGCGCTGTTACCGCTGCCCGAGGACGGAGTGACCGCCACCGCCGCGGGCTTCGTGTTCACCGTCCAGACGCCCCGCTGCTGCCAGCCGGTCGACCAGGCCCCGTTCTGGGTCAGCATGTAGACGTTCTTGTCGCCGGCGAAGCCCGACTTGAAACTCACGGCGAGCCCGATGGTGAGATTGCCGCCGGATCCCGTGGCCGACGAGGCCGCCCCGCTCACGATGCACTGGCTGTTTTCGACGACCCCTTGGCTGCCCAGAGCCAGCGGCGCGCTCCACGCCGTTGCGCCGTCGTTTTGCAGGGTGAAGGTGTTGCCCGCTCGGTCGTAGTGCACATAGCAGGCATTCACCAGCGCGGTGGAATCGTGAATGTCGATCTCGGCGAAGGGCAGGTTGGTGTACGCCACCGGATCGGAGAACAGGAACGTAAACGTCTGCCCGGAGCCGTTCCCCGAAGCAGGCGCCACGGAGACCGCTTGCGGCGCCGCCGGGCTGCGAGCCACCGTCAACGTGACCGGAATGTTGAGCGGGTTGTTTGCGGCGCCCGGCGCGGTAACGGCGACCGTGCCATTGTATGCGCCGGGGTAGAGACCCGCGGGGCTTACCGATACTTGCACCGAGCCCGGAATGGAGCCGCTCGCCGGGCCGGCCCCGAGCCAGTTCCCAGCCGATGTCGCGACCGAAGTGAAGCTGAACCCTAGCCCGCTCGTCGTGAGAGCTACGTTCTGCGGAGACGGGTTGGAACTGCCCTGCTGCCACGTGAAGCTCAACGACGGGGGTGTGGCAAACACCGCGCCAACATAGTTGACTGTCACGCTCGCGCCGGACGGCACGGCGCTGTTCACGGTGAGCGACAGGTTCGAGTACGGGTCGACCCATGTTCTGGGCGGAGGGAGCGCGGCGTCGGAGAAGTCGTTGGGACTCTGGGACGGGTTGAAGTCGAGCAACATCGTCTCGCCCAGGTGCTGTGTATCGCTGGGATCTTCGTAGTGAATCAACACGCCCGAGAACACATTCGCATACGCAGTGTACTGCGAGAATTTCTCGTAACTCCCGAGAGGCTGGCGGTACTCGAGCCACAGCCACTTATCGTTGCCCAGGCCGCGTTGGACCCGCAGCGCCTGCAACCCGGTCGTAGCTGCCTCCAGGGGCTGAAGCGTGAACGATCCGTTCGTCTGCACCGTCTGCACGTTGGAGCCGCTGTCAAGCCATCCCAATTGCAGCTTGTGTGAGGCGGCATAGTGCCCCAGGAGCCAGGAGCTTCCCATGAGGGAAAACGGGTCGCCATAGGTGGAAATCACTCCCGGCACACCGATCGGGCCGAGCGGAACGGAGCCATAGTCGAGCGAAGCGGAGTGTTGGAGTCCAAGATTGTGCCCTCCTTCGTGCGCCGCCAAACCCACGGCGTCATCGTTGGTCCCCATATACTCCGCGATGAGCCACGAGATCGACGCGGTGAAGTTCCCCCGGCTGGGAGAGGTCTGTGTGCCGCAACCGATATAACCCAAGCCACTCCAGCCGCAGGCGCCCGAACTGGGCATGACGATGAAGATCCGCGTGTACGCGGTAAAGTCCACCGTCGCGTCGGCGGCCTGGATGGCGGCGGTAGCAATCTGATCGGTTTGGTCGCAGGTGTAGTCCGCATTCAACGCGAAAGGGCCGAAGACCGCGCCGGCCGCGGATGCCCTTCCAGAGGACGCTTCGGTCCAGTAGCCGCTGACCGAGTGCCCGCCAAAGAAGGCCTCTTGCAGGAACGAGGCAGTAACGCTGGCGGGCAACGACTTGCTAGGAAGCGAAACCATCAGCACGGCGGTCTGCTGCACGCCGGTCGGGCTGCACGCGGAACTGGCGGAAGTGTCCGCCAGCGGAGTGGCGGAACTGGCCAGCAGCCGGTCGCGAAGCCGCCATCCTTCCACCTTCAGCACGCGCTCGCAAGACAGCGCCGGCGCACTCGCGGCAAAGTAGAGCCCGAGGCGCTCGGAGCCGGCGACGATGCGCCAGCGGGTCTTGCTGCGGCCGTGCTGAAAATCGTCCTCCACCAGCGCGGTCGCCGGACCTTCCCAATGGCCGCGCGATTCCAGGGACGACGCCTGCTCGGGAAACGCGGCGGCCAGCCGGGCGAGGTCCTCTGGAGGCAGAGCCAGCGAGGACGCCAGTGCAGGATCCGATTCGATCAGCCGGTAGAGTTCGTCCGACCTTTCACCGATCAGCCGCGCGGCCTCGGCAGCGCTCAGGTGCAGGTAGCCGTCGGCAGCCAACTGTCTGTTCAACGAGCGCAGCCGGTCGGCCGCCTGGAGACGGACTTCGGCCTGCTCGGCCCACGACGGAGCCCACAAGCACAGCACAGCTACACCCAAAGGCAGACACACGCCTAGCCTGGGTGTCCTGATGCGCAAAAGACTTCGGAGTCGCTCCATCCTGGATAGATTCTATTACCAATTCGGACAAAAGTGGCATCGCCCTGTCCGCCGCGCCGCGTCTTACGGCGACAACAGGCAAGGGCAGAGGTATTGGAGCCGGAGATCGAAGCGAAGATTGTGCCGTCCTCAGGTCTGCACTACATTCTCGATCCAGACTGAGCCGCTCGGGAACGATGATCGGCTGCACACGCATCCCGGCTCTTCCGGGCATGAGGATCCGGTCATGATACGAAGCTCGGATTCGGAGTGTACGATGGCGGGGCGCTTGGTCCTGAAGCCATTCCCAGGGGGCGCGGGACAGCGTGCAAGGAGCAACGGCATTCCTGGCGCCCTTGCCAATCGATACGTTGCGTGTTTGCTTCGGCGTCTCGCTCCTCGAATCTTTCTCTCCGCTGTCGGACTTCCGAAAAGTGGACGACGATTCGGGCGTTAGCGGACCGACCCGAAAAGGCGTCCGGCGGCTGGGCGAAATTCCGTTCTCTCGCTTCGGTGGCCACGCGACACGGATTCTGTTTGATTCTGTTCGACTTATGGCCGGATACTAGCGGGTGTATAATGTGATCCGGTAAGAAGCCGAGACGGAAATCCTGGATAATAGGCGAGATGCGGATCGTAATCGATGCGACTAGTCTGCTACTGTGCAGCGCCGGCGTCAAGAACTACATGTACTACTGGATCCGCGCGCTTCGGGAACATGCGCTCGGGGACCGCATTCGCTTGTTTCCGTATTTCCCTGGAGTTTCCCAACTCCACCACGAGTGTTCGTGTGCCGGAAAATGGGCGACGCTGTCCGGCAGGCTGCTGGTGAACGTCTGCAACGTCCGAGGCAACCGCCTGCTCGATCTGTTGGAGGCGGACGCCGACGTCTTTCACGCTTCCCAACACCTTCGAAACCCGCCCCGGCTGGGGCCGCGTCTTACCGCCACCATCTACGACATGACCTGCTGGATGCTGCCGGAGATGCACTCGCCGGCGAACGTGGCCGCCACCAAGGAATATGGCGACCGGGTGCTTCGGCGGGCGACGGCCTGCGTCGCGATTTCGCAATCGGCGCGCCGGGACGCCATCGAGATCCTGGGCCTCGCGGAGGACCGTGTGGAAGCGATTTATCCCGGCGTGGCCGATGGGTTCTTTGCGGCAACGCCCCAGGATGCACGGGCCGCCGCAAAAACATACGGGCTGGAAAAACCGTACATCCTGTTCGTCGGCATGATCGAGCCTCGCAAGAATATCCATCGCGTGTTGGACGTGTATTCGTCGCTCTCAGCAGCGGTGCGGTCGGAATACGAGCTGGTGGTGGCAGGGCCGCTGGGCTGGTGCAAGCCGGAGACCGTCCGCCGGCTGCTCCGTCCGGCAGCGGGGATTCGCTACCTGGGCTACGTTCCGGAGTCCGATCTTCCCGGCCTGACTGCCGGGGCAGCGCTGTTCTTCTACCCGTCGCTCTACGAAGGCTTCGGCCTGCCGGTGGCGCAGGCCATGGCCTGTGGCGTGCCGGTGATTACGTCGCGCGGATCGGCGCTCGAGGAGATCGGTGGAGAAGATGTTATTACCGTCGAGCCGCATTGCATTGACGAAATGGCGGCCGCGGTGGAGAGGCTGGCGCTGTCGCTGGTTTTGCGGTCCGAGTTAGGCCAACGCGGCCGGCGGCGCGCGGCTCAATACACGTGGGCGCGCTGCGCCGAGCAATCGCTGGCCTTTTTCCGAAGGGCCGTCGGCGTATAGCGGGCCGGCGACGCGGCCGCCGGGCGACGCGCCGGCCAGCCGGCGCCCGCAAAGTGTGAAGCCGCCTCCCGCTTGATACCATTGACCTCAGGATCTTGGAGCCGTGCAGAGTTGAGCGCTGTCCCGCCATCGCAGTCCCGTGGCTTCTATGATGAGAGCCTGCTCCGCAGACACCTCGAACAGGCGGCAGCCAAGCTACCCGGCCCGGATTACTACGTCGTCCTGCGCTGGATTCACGAAATCCTCCAGCCGAAGACTTACATCGAAATCGGAGTCCGCCATGGAGCGTCACTGCGCCTGGCGCTCCCCGATACGCTGTGCCTCGGCATCGACCCCGCTCCCGCGCTGATCGGCGGCGCGCTCCCGAACGAGCGCATTTTCCCCATGACCAGCGACGAGTTCTTCAAGCGCCACGACCTGGGCCAGGCGTTGGGCGCCCCTTCTTTCGGTCTCGCGTTTGTCGACGGCTTGCACTTATGGGAGCAGGCGCTCCAGGATTTCATCCACATCGAGCGGTTCGCGGGGCCGGAATCGGTCATCCTCATCCACGACTGCCTGCCGCTGGACGACCTTACCTCTCAAAGGAACCGCACCACCGATTTCTACAGCGGCGACGTCTGGAAGCTGGGCGTCTGCCTCAAGCAACGGCGCCCCGATCTCAGGATGGCGACGGTGCGCACCGGCCCCACCGGACTATGCATCGTAAGCCGCCTGGATCGCAAGTCCACCATCCTGGAGAGCCGGCGCGACGAGTATGTCGAGCGGTACACGCGCCTGATCTTCGCCGATTTCGAGACCCGCCCCGAGCGGTCGCCCGCGACCGTCGGGAACGACCGCGACGCGATCCGTTCCTGGTTCGCGGAACCGCCCGAAACGCGCCCCGGCCGCGATCTCAAGGCCCGTATATCGACCACCAGTTGAAAATCGGTTCGGGGTTCAGTTCCGACCGGCCGTCGTCGCAATGTAACTGATCGGCGCGGATGTCGATCCGAGCGAGACGGGCCTTCATATTCTCGTAGTGGAAGTTCTGCGATCCGCGGCGCAGCCCGGCGCGGTCCTGCAGGATCCGCCGGCGCATCTGCTCGGCCGAACGCATCGGGTAGTGCCGCAGGTTGAAGCGAACAGGGGACGGATTCCCGAGCGGCTGGTTATGGTTGAACACGCGGATGTTGGTCGACGCCGACCGCCAGCAACGGATGCGGGGCGCGCAGTCCGGGAACAGACTGTAATGGCGCACCCGTTCCACCGCCGACCGGCATTCCGCAGCGTCCGCGCTGGTGAACCAGTAATTGAAATTGTCGAACTGCGCCCAATCGTATGGCGATTCGTGAAGCTCCTCCAGCCACTGCCAGTATGGTTTGCCGCGGGACGGCCCCTCCAGGAACTCGTCCTGGTCCGGCCACGAGATCCAGTCATAGGCTCGCGCCCAGTCTTCCATGAGATGACGCGACATGGCCGGGTAGAGCTCGTAGAAATCGAACTCTCTGGGGATGTAGCGAGTCTCCAGCAGGTCGCCTCGGAAGCGTTGAATCACCGCCGCGGTCTCGTCGGTGGAGCCATGGTCCCAGACGATCAGATCGTGATGTTGGCCGAGCAGGTAGGCGATGGAGTCTTCCAGCAGATCGCCGTCGTTGTAGCAGAGCAATACTCCCATCGCCTTCGGGCGGCTCACCGCTGCTTCCTCCAAAAGGCGCCCGTCCAGTCCACTTCCTGAATCGGCTCCGCGATCGCGCGGCGTTCACGGAAGGCAGTCACCGCCAGCCGGCACTGGGGGAGGCAGCCGTAATCGTCGATCAGAATGAAACCGCCGGGAGAAACTCTGTCGTAGAGCGCCTCCAGCGCGTCGCGCGTCGATTCAAACAGATCGCCATCCAGGCGCAGGAGCGCCAGCTTCTCGATTGGGGCGGTGGGAAGCGTGTCCTTGAACCACCCCGCGAGGAACCGAACCCGGTCGTCCAACAGCCCGTAGCGTTGAAACAGGTCGCGCACCGTTTCCAGGTCGATCGCAAGCATCGGATACCGCTCCGCGCTGAGGTCCAGGCCGGCATCCTCCTCCTGGCTCGGCTTCGGCACCCCCTGGAAGGAATCGGCGACCCAGACTATCCGGTCTTCGATCCCATGGGCCGCCAGGTACCCTCGCATGAAGATGACCGCTCCGCCGCGCCACACGCCGCATTCCATGCAGTCGCCCGGAACGTTCTTGGCAAGAACCTCACTCAGACAGAACTCGATGTTCTCCAGTCGGCGCCGGCCGATCATGGTGTGCTGAAAGCCGAGATTCCCGATCGTCCTGCCGTAGTTAATGCCGGTCTCACGAAGGCGCATGTACTCCTCGTACAGGGCGCCCCGCTTCCGGCGGACATCCAGGAAAACACCCTGGTCGAAGCTCTCCTGGCCCGCGAGGCAGGACTTCAGGTACAAGATGCGCACCTCGTTCTCGCTATAAAGCTCCCCGAGTACGCTCTTCTTTAACAGATCGAGATACAACCAAGCCGGATCGCTGTGCATTGTGGAGGACACGCCAATCTTCCCATTGTAGACGCCTTCCGCGGCGCGGCCGTCCGATGACTGCCCCACGTTCCAGCCCCGACCCCTCCGACGCTACTTCGCGCTCTCGAGTTCGGCCAGACGGGCTTCGAGCTTCTCGATCAGCCGCTGCTGGATCTGCATCTGGTTCAGCATCATGGCGTAGACCTTGTCGTAGTAAACGGTCTCGATCTCGCCGTCCGGCTTTCGCGCGACCAGGTTCGGAGCCACCTCGGCTACTTCCTCGGCCACCAGGCCGTACTGCTCCGGGGAATCCGGTCCGTGCATCTTGTAGCGAAAACGCACCGGGCGAAGGCCCATGATGGCGCCGGTGGTATCCCCCATATCCCGAATATCGCGTTTGAGGGTGCGGGAGGAGTTCACGGTTCCCAACTGGCCGTTGGAATCGATCATGACCCAGGTGGAGTCGGCGCTCACCGTCGTCACGCCGCGGATGCCGGCGATGAACGTGCGGGCTTGCGCGCCAGCGGTCCCGATGCGGGTGGTGTTCGATTCACCGTACACCCCATTGTTTGCGATGTCGATGTTGTTACTGCCCGTGGTCAGGGCCAGGCCGGCGTAAGCGCCAATGGCGATATTGTGGTTTCCGGATGTGCTGCCCCACATAGCGTAGGATCCTAGTGCGGTGTTGGAGGAGCCGGTAGCGTCTAACATGGCCGAATCGCCGATTGCGGTGTTGTCGCTAGCAGTTGTTGCGATCCGTAGCGCCGATTCGCCAACCGCTACGTTGTCAATGCCTGAGGTGATTGCATGTCCCGCCCAATAGCCGACGACAGTGTTCCAGTTTCCGCCCGAGACTGCAGAGGCTAACGCGCCCGCGCCAAAAGCCGAGTTCTCGGTCGGCACCAGGCTCCCCAAGGAGCCCAAGCCGAGGAAGATGCTGTCCGTGTCTGAACGCAGCAGAGTCGCCCCGCCCTGCGTAATCGCGCCGCTGAAGTCCAGGTTCCCCGCCACGGAAAGCCCCGTCGGGGTCACCCGCACCCGTTCGGACCCGCTGGTGGAGATGGAAACCGATCCCGCTCCAACCGAATACAGGCCGGAGGTTGCATCCCCGAGCGTCAGGGACGGCGTCGACATGGTCCCCGCCGCCAGCGCCAGCGCGCTCGGCGCCACGTAGTACCCGTTGATGTCCAAGATCACGT
>PLEM01000373.1 GCA_003137035.1 Bryobacterales bacterium
CCACCGTCAGCCGCGCCGAAGCGCCGTAAAGCTGATCGAGACGCGCCCGCGTGTTGGACAATCCGATTCCCAAACCCTGGGCTGAATTCACGGGCGGAAGCCCGGGGCCGTCATCCCGCACCGTGATCTCGAGCGTCTGATCCACGCGACTGACGCCGATTTGTATCTTGCCCGCCGCGGAACTCCGCCCGATGCCATAGCGGACGGCGTTCTCCACAATCGGCTGCAGGCCCATGTGAGGCACTGCGGCATCGAGAACCGCCGGATCCACGGAAAACTCGACTTGCAGCCGGTCCTGAAAGCGAACCTGCTCGATGGCGAGATACAACTCGAGGTACTCGATCTCGCGGCGGAGCGGCACTTCCTGCGTCTCCACGTCTTCGAGAACGCAGCGCAGAAGATCGCTGAGGCGGGCGAGCATCTCCTCGGCCTGCCGTCCCTTCTGCTGGCGCACCAGCACCATGATGGCGTTCATGGTGTTGAACAGGAAATGCGGCTGAAGCTGCATCTTCAGCGCGCTGAGTTGCGCTCGCGCGAGCTGCGTCTTCAGTTCGGCGGCATGCAGCTCCCGCTCCTGGTACCCGCGGTAATAGCGGAATCCCGCCTGGATGCCCAGGATCATCCAGTACGTGGCGACACCATTGTGAAACCCGATGAGCAGGAGAAAAGCGAACGTGCCCACGAAGGTCTTCATGAGGATGGGAAAGACCCCGAGGTGTGGGAGCACGACGCTCTCCCACGCAAGCTGAACGACGGAGACGCCCAGGCTGAGCAGCAAGTGTAGCGCGACTCTGCGCGGCCAGTTCTTGCGTTGAATGGGAAACCGGCGGCCGAGCCACAGCACCGCGGGGGTTATCAAGGCCCAAATGTAGACGCCGGTCAGCCAGGAAACCAGGTAGTGCGACCAGGGCGTGGGCTCGCGGGTGAACAGCTTCTGCCAAATGCTCTGGGTGAAGAAGAAGAGGCCCATCGCGGTCCACGCGAGGAAATACACCGCGTACGTCCGCAGTCGCCGCTTGAGGGAACTTCCCATCCGATCCGTAGCTTACCTCAAAAGCGCCGCTTGCTGGCTCTGGAATTGACGAACCGGCCTGGGGAAGTGGCGAGACGGTGGGAGCACCGGATGCACGAAGCGAAGCGGAGTTACACCCTCTGCACCCGCCGCAGGGTGTAGAGCTCCGGGTTCGCGTTGGAGGTTTCCAGGCGCTTCCAGTCGTCGCTCACGTGAATCAACTTCCCGCTGACGTGATTCGAGCGCTCCGAGGCCAGAAACAGCGCTAGTTGGAGCTGCTTCTCCGGGGCGATGCCGCCGGTCACCCGCAACTCGAGCGCTTCCTCCTGGGCCTTCCAGCCGGCCCGCTCGCCCGCGACCAGGATCTGATCGGTCATGTGGGTGTAGGCGGCGCCCGGCGCCATGCAGTTCACCTGCACGTTGTGATCTCGAACTTCCTCGGCCAGCGTTTCGACCATCCGCGCCAGCGCCGCTTTGGCTGCCGCGTAGGCGGAGAAGTTCGGCCGGGGCGAGGCGGCGCCTTCCCCGCTCAGCACGATGATTTTGCCCGACCGCCGGTCGATCATCTGCGGCAACACGGCCCGGCAACTGTACATCACGCCCACCAGGTTGGTGTGGATGGTCTCGGCCCAGGCTTTGGGCGGGTTGTCCACCAGCGGCCCGATGGGCCCCTGGATGGCGGCGGCAGCAACCAGCACGTGCACGCCGCCGAAGGTCGCCCGCATGCGGTCCGCCGCCGCGCACATCTCGTCGAAGTCGGTGACGTCGGCGCGGATGCGCAACGCCACCCCGCCCGCGTGCTCGATCTCCAGGTGCGCCAGGTCGAGTTCCGCCTTGCTTCGCGCCAGCAGGCCGACGCGCGCGCCGGCGGAGGCGAATCCCAGCGCCAGGCGCTTGCCGATGCCGCGGCCGGCTCCGGTCACCAGAACGCCCTTGTCCTTCAGAGTAGGCACAGTCATTAAGGTAGTACAAGAGCGGATGGGGGACAAGGCGGAGCCCCGTCCCGCTGGGGTGCTGTATAATCGAAGTACGATTGCATCCCGAATCGCGAGCCCGGAATTGTGCGAGTTGCGGGGAGGAACCCCTCTCCTCGCATACCCCCCTCATCCCATACCTACTGGAGGACAATGAGCAAAGAGGACAGCATTGAAGTCACCGGAACCGTAGTCGAGAAGTTTCCCAGCGGTCTGTTCAGCGTTCAACTGGATCAGGACCGCACCGTCCTGGCCCACCTGGCCGGCAAGCTGCGCCGGAACCGCATTCGCGTGCTGGCCGGCGACCGAGTCACCATGGAGCTTTCCCCCTACGATCTGACCAAAGGCCGAATCACCTACCGGCACAAGTAGACGCGCCCCGCCATCTCCGTGTCCCACAAAAAGCACCGAACACTGTTCATCTTCGGGACCCGTCCCGAGGCCATCAAGCTCTGCCCCGTCGTCAATCACCTGAGAAGCCGCCCCGAGTTCGAGGTGAGCGTGTGCGTGACTGCCCAGCACCGGGCGCTCCTGGACCAGGTTCTGGCGGTCTTCGAGGTGGTCCCGGATTTCGATCTGGACCTGATGCTCCCCAACCAGACCCTGTCGCAGTCGACGTCGCGAATCGTGGCCGGGCTCGAACCCGTGCTGCGCTCCGCGCATCCGGACATGGTGCTGGTGCAGGGGGACACCACCACCACGTTCTCCGGCGCTCTGGCGGGCTTCTACCAGAAAATCCCGGTCGGCCACGTCGAGGCCGGACTGCGCACCTGGGACATCTGGCAGCCGTTCCCCGAAGAGATGAACCGTCTGCTCGCCACCCGTCTGGCGACTCTGCACTTTGCCGCAACCGATTGGGCGGCCGGGAATCTTTACCGCGAGGGTGTCCCCGCCGAGCGCGTTGCGGTCACGGGTAACTCGGGGATCGACGCAGTGCTCTACGTACGGGACAAACTGGAGCAGGGCAAGCTGCACGGACTGGACTGGCCGCAGCTCGACCCTTCCCGCAAACTGATTGTGGTGACCGCCCATCGCCGGGAGAGCTTCGGCGAAGGATTCGAGCGGATCTGCGCGGCGCTCGCCCGCCTCTCCGAACGGCCGGATGTCCAGATCGTCTACCCGGTGCACCCGAATCCCAACGTGCAGGCTCCGGTCCGCCGCCACCTCACCGGCCGGCCGAATGTCCTGCTGGTGGACCCCCTGGAGTACGTGCCGTTCGTGGATCTGATGCGCCGCGCCTGGCTGCTGATTACGGATTCCGGCGGGGTGCAGGAGGAAGGGCCGTCGCTGGGCAAGCCGATCCTGGTTTTGCGCGAGAAGACCGAGCGGCCGGAAGCCGTCCAGGCCGGGACCGTCAAGCTGGTGGGGACCGATACGGAATGCATCGTCCGGGAGGCCACTCGGCTGCTTGAGGACCGTCCGGAGTACGACCGCATGTCGCGCATTCACAATCCTTACGGGGACGGCCACGCCAGCGGCAGAATCGCGGATCTAATTATCTCATTCTTAACGACTTCTTCCTCGCAAATATTTCGTTAAAAGTGCTGGAGACGAGTCCCGAACGGAGCGGCATCCCGTGGCGGCGGCTATAATGGGGCCAGAAGGGGAGTTGATCGCATGAAGACCCCGGCAAGCTCCGTGAAAAGCAAGAAACCGATTGAACCACCCCTCAACGACCTGGTGGCCCTGCTGTCGCAGAAGGTCATCGGGCAGCCGGCGGCGATGAAGTACATCGTCCCCTACGTCGAGATGTTCCAGGCGGGTCTTGCTCCGGAGGGCAGGCCGGTGGGCGTGTTCCTGCTGCTGGGACCGACCGGAACCGGCAAGACCAAGACCGTCGAGGCGCTCGCCGAGGTCCTGCACGGCAGCGAAAAGAACGTCCTCAAAATCGACTGCGGCGAGTACCAGATGGAGCATGAGGTCGCCAAGCTCATCGGCGCCCCGCCCGGCTACCTCGGTCACCGCGAAACCCAGCCCATGCTCACGCAGCAAAAGCTGAACGCGGTCACCAGCGAGAAGTGCAACCTGTCGATCATCCTGTTCGACGAGATCGAGAAGGCCGCACCCTCGATGACCCGGCTGCTGCTCGGCATCCTGGACCGTGCCATCCTGCGCCTGGGCGACAACACCTCGGTGAACTTCGACAACAGCTTGATCTTCCTCACCAGCAACCTGGGCGCCCGCGAGATGATGAAGGAGATCCATCCCGATTTCGGGTTCCAGGCCGGCGCGCTCCATGAACGGAACGACCTGTTCAGCAAGCTGGAAAGCATCGCGCTGGGGAGCGTGCGGAAGAAATTCTCGCCCGAGTTCGTCAACCGCATCGACGCTGTAATCACCTACCAGCCACTGGACGAGGAGTCGTTCTCGAGGATCCTGGATCAGCAGATCACCGAGTTGCAACGGCACGTAAACACGCGCCTCGGCGAACGGTACTTCCACATCGAAGTCCCCCTCGAGAGCCGGCAGTTCCTGCTGCGCAAGGGAACCAGCCCGGAATACGGGGCTCGCGAATTGAAGCGCACCATCCACCGCCACCTGACCCAGCCTCTGGCGACGCTGGTGGCCTCGGGCCGCATCGACCCCGGCGCCCGCGTCCGCGTGGAGGTGGCCGAGGACAAGGAGAGCCTGTCCATCCGCACGCTGGACCAGACCGCCGTGCGCGCCCCGCAGCATCCCACAGTACTGCTGGTGGACGACAATCGCGAACTGCTGCGTTTTCTGGAGCGCCTGATGGCCCAGGCCGGCTGGCGCCTGCTGACCGCCGAGAGCGCGCGCCAGGCCCAGGAGATCCTCGAGGAGCAGACGCCCAACGCCGCCTTGCTGGATTACCTGCTGCCGGATGGAAACGGCGTCGAGCTGGGAGTGCAGCTCCAGCGCCGCGCGGCCAAGGCGCAAGTCATCATCATGACCGGAGCCCAGTTGTCGCCCGAAGAAGAAGCCGTGTGCCAGGAGTACGATTTCCCCATTCTTCGAAAGCCCTTCCTGGCCAACGACATTCTGAATCTGATCCGGGCGCGCCTGTTCCGGTCTTCCGCTGCCAACGTCTGATCGCCCAACGACTCCTCAGCCTACGGCTTCTCCCAGGCGCTCGTCTGGCCCGACCGGAAGACCGCCTCGATCACCGCCATGTTCGAGATCGAGTCCTCGAGCGGCGTCGGCACTTCGGTTCCTTCGAGGATCGCGCGGGAGAACAGATCGCCCTGAATCGTGTACTGGTCGCAGACGGGGAACTCCCGCTCGCTGATGCCGCCGCCAAACAGGTCGGCGCCGCTATCCACCAGAATTCTGCATGGGCGGTCCGGCGGTGCGTTGAACGGGATCCGGAGTTCGATGCGGCCGCGCGTCCCGAGGATCTGCATGCGCTGGTAGGGCGCGAGCTGTGTGCTGCATGTGAATACGGCCTGGCCGGAAGGGAAATCGAGGATGGCGGAGTTCAGCCGGTCGACGCGCATCTCCGGATCGCGCTCCACCAGGCCCACCACACGAACCGGCTCCTCGCCGAAGATAAACCGCGAGGTCTGGATGGGATAGCAGCCGATGTCCATCAGCGCGCCGCCGCCGCATTCCAGGATATTGCGAATGTTCGCCGGATCGCGGTTGAAGAAGCTGAAGACCCCCACGATAGCGCGCAGGTCGCCGATTCGACCGGAACGCACCAGTTCCCGCGCTCCCAGCCACTGCGGATGGGTGCGGACCATGAACGCTTCGCCGATCTTTACCCCGGCCCGGTCGCGCGCTTCTACCAGCTTGCGGCACTCGGCGACACTCATCGCGATGGGCTTTTCGCACAGCACGTGCTTGCCGGCCTCGGCCGCGCGAATCGACCAGGGCACATGCAGGTGGTTGGGGAGCGGGTTGTACACCGCGTCCACCTCCGGGTCCCCGAGCAGTTCCTCGTAGGAGCCGTAGGCTTTGGGAACTCCCAGCCCGGCGCAGGCGCGCCGCGCCTTGTCGATATCGCGCGAGGCGATGGCGGCAACCTCCGAGCATTCGCCCCGCTGCATGGCCGGAATCACCTTCTCGGTGGCGATCTTCGCCACACCCAGCACTCCCCAGCGCACTTTGTTCCGCATACCGACAGTCTCTCACGCCTGCCGCAGTCGCGGATTAAGAGACCTGCCAGTAGATGGAGTAGCGTTCGCCGAACAGTCGATTGAAAGGAACCAGGGTCACGTTTCGCTCTTGTCCGACGGTCTGGAACGCCAGAGCTTCCCCGCTCGCCGGCTTGATCCAGGCTGACGGGTCGGCGCCGGAGGCGCGGAAGGCCGGGACCTTCATGGGCAACCGCTTCACCTCGGGCCCCATACGGCCCACAGTCATTTCTCGCGTGAGTCCCTCGGATCCCAGCTTGCCCGCCAGCACCAGCGGTCCGTACCGAATCGCCTGCACCTCGGGATCGTCCGGCATCGCTGCAACGCGCAGCCGCATGGGGAGCTGCATCTCCACGCGGTCGCCGTTCTTCCAGATCCGTGACAGCCTCAGGTAGCTGCCAGGGCTTGAGAATGCCTCGACGGCGGCGCCGTTGATGCTCACTGAACCACCCGAGCCAAGCCACTCCGGCACGCGGATGTTGATCGTCATTTGCACGGGCTTCTCCGCACTCAACACCAGCGTCGTACTCTGCTCGTCGGGGAACCTGGTTTCCTGCCGCAAGCGGACGCCCTTCTCCGCCCAATTCACTTCCGAAGGGACGAAGAGGTTCACGTAGATGGCCTCGGCGTCGTGGAAGTAAATGCTGTCGGCCAGCTTCGAAAACTCCTCGATGCCAGTGCCCGTGCAGCACCAGAAGGAGTCGTACTCTGCGTTGAACGTCTTCCAGGCGCCCGGCGCGAGCGAGAGAAAGTAGATGGATGCGCCGGTCCGCGGCTCAATCGCGCCGAGCCGGTGATTCAGCAGTGTGCGCTCGTAGTAGTCGAAGTACCGCGGATGGGCCGTCCATCCGTAAAGCTGCCGCGTGAGCTTGAGCATGTTGTACGCGCAGCAGCACTCGGCGGTGTCGGCGCCCAGCTTCAGCTCGGCTGCGAGCCGGCCGGGATCCTCCCGCCATGCTTCACCGTTGCTGGTTCCGCCGGTGACGTAGGTCCGCGCGCTCGTTACCGCGTTCCAGAAGTAGTCCGCGACGTCGCGGAAGCGATTGTCGCCGCTGAGTTCATAACGCCGCGCCGCTCCGATCGCCTGGGGAATATGCGTGTTCACGTGCAGCCCGCGCAGTTCGTCGCGCCGCAGAGCCAGCGGATTGAAAAACCGTTTCTTCGTGAACCGGTCCCCGATTCCCGCGTAGCGGCTGTCGCCGGTGACGGCGGCCAGGAGGTACAGGATGTCGTTCATCCCGCCGTATTCGGTGTCCAAAATGTCCTGCATGTGCGCTGCGGCGATCGGCGCGCTCCACTGGCCGGTCCAGTCCGCCATCCCCCGCAACACATCGAGAGCCTGACGATTGCCGCAGTGCTGGTACATGTCCAGCATGCCCGCCATGATCTTGTGGAGCGTGTAGAACGGCGCCCAGACCTTCTTCAGGGCGTTCAGACGGTCGAAGAACTCCTTCGGGAATGCGCTGAGGTATCCGCCACCCAACTTCTGTTGGCACTTCGCCAGCTCGGCGACGATGAAGTCGCCCTTGGCTTTGATCTCCCGGTCCCCGGTGGCCGAGTACATGAGGCCGCAGGCGGACAGGAAATGGCCTGTGAAGTGTCCTCGCAACTCACAATCCGGCTTCTCCCACCCGCCCAACGGCTCGGCCGGCGAGGGTATGCCGGCATTCAGCCGAAAGGTATGAATCAGCCGGTCCGGCGGTAGCCGCAGGAGGACGCCCCGGTTCGCCTCCTGCGCCTCTTTGAAAGGCCCGGCGGTGAGCTGAACCTGCGTTAGCGGGAAAGGCTGTACCCTGACCGGCGCGTCCTTTCGCGCGAAGGAGAGCGGTTCCTGGAAAGGGGCGTTCTGTGGATTCGTCTGCGCCAGTAACGCTCCCGAGGCGCTCCCGGCAGCGGCCAAGGCCGCAAATTGGCGCCTGCTCAGGCGCCCTGAACCTCGCAATTCACTCATGCCCGGCCTCCTGGGAACGCCTGCATCTTAGCACAGGCGAGGCCTGCAGGCTCCGGCGTCCAGGCTGTTACGGGGCTTCCAATCGCGCCAGCCGTTTCTTGAGCTCCGCGACCTCTGATTCCAGGCGCGGGGTGGGCGCGGGCAGCTCCGGCGGCGCGCTCGACGTCAGGAATGGAGACCGCGTCCACCAGTCAATTCCCATTTCCTTGGCTTTGTCCACCGAGGCGATCAGCAACCGGATATTGATGGTCAGCAGCTCGATCTCGACGAGCTTGATCTTAATATCTCCCGCGATCACGATCCCCTTGTCGAGGACCCGCTCCAGCAGGTCGGCCAGGTTGGTACTCTCGTTCGAATGCACGATTTGTGGCATCGGCTGCGACTCCTGTTCTTACAACAAGTTGCCTAGCGGTCCGAGATTGATGTTGAGTTCGTCGATCTCGAACTGCTCCTGCAACTCCTTGATCTTGTTCTCGAGTTGCATGAGGGTGGTCCCCAGCCGGTCGATCTCCGGCTCGGTCAGGGTACCCGCCTCAATCCTCCGCATAGCCTGTTTCTCCATCAACTGCCGGATCAGTTCCACCAGCGTCAGCACCAGCTTGAGCAGGCCCTGTTCCACCTTCCCGGGCTCGATGTCGACGCGGGTTCTGGGCGCGGCCGGAGGCGCGGCGGCAGGGTCGCCGTATTGTAGGACCAGCTTGCAGGTCTCGGGATGGTTCATGGTTGATCTCCTGGGGCGCGTTTACCGCCGCGCAGCGTCTCCACCGAGCCCACCACCAGATTGAGCCCCAGGTACAGGAGGTCCACTCCGGCGACGGAGATGACGATTTCGCCGTTTACTACCGCGCCCGTGTCCAGCACGCGATCCAGCACATCGCACAGCGTGACCTGTTCGCGCAGGTGGCAGGGTCTCGCGGGCAGCGGAGTCGAGGCGCGCATGACTGGTCCGGGTGAAGAGTGGCTCATTGGATTGCCTCGACTGGAGCGAGTTCCTCGGCGTGGGCGAACCGTAGCAGCCTGGCCAGATTGTCCGTTCCTCGGAGTTCCCCCGCCAGGCGCGGGAAGACCGTGATTCCCATGGCCGGGAACGCGTCGCGAAGGCGCCCGAGTTCCTGGGCGTGCCGGTGAGCATCCTGGTCGCAACGGCGGCAGCTTCCCGAAGCCGCGCTCACCTGGTTCACCAGCATCCGCCCAGTCCGGATTCCGGCTCCCTCGAGCGCCGAAACCAGGCGCTTCGACTCTTCCCGCGAGGCCTGGGCGGGTGTGGTGACCGTGATAGCCTCGCAACGGTCCGCGCTGCGGAAGACCTGCTGAATCTTCTTGATGCGCCGGGACATCTCGATCAGAGCGTCCGAAACCTCCGGCAGGCGCACCAGCCGGCGGTACTTCAACAGGATGTTGAAGATAGTGTGCAGCCAATCCCCAATCACCGTCGGGAGTTCCAGAAACCGCACGGTGTGGCCGCCCGGAGCGGTGTCCAGGACGTAGTAGTCGTAGGCTCCGCGCTCGATCTCGTCGGCCAGCGCAGCCAGGCACATCAGCTCGTCCAGGCCCGGGGGGGTGAGGTCCAGCAGGCTCGCAATCACTTCGCGATCGAACTGGATCTCCACTCCGCTGTCCGTCGAGAAGCCCTCGAACGCCGCTTCGATGTCACGGCTGTAAGCCTGCTTCCATGCGGCAAACAGCACCTCCGGATCGATTTCCCGAGCGAACAGGTTTCCGGCGCCGTCGATGGCGGTATCCTCCGGGCGGATCTTCTGCGCCAGGCAATCGGACAGCGAGTGGGCCGGGTCGGTGGAGAAAAGCAGGACCCTGCGTTCCGGGTACTCCCTGCTGAGCTGAAGTGCGAACGCGCAGGACAAAGTGGTCTTCCCCACACCCCCCTTGCCGCAGAACAGAAACACCTCCCGGCCGGCCTCCGGGAGCGGAAGGACGCTGGGTTCCAGCCGCTCGGGGTCCGGATCCGCGGAGCGCGCGGGAAGGGGAGCGCCCACGCCTGTGGCGGAGCCCAGGAACGCCGCCAGCGCGCGCGCTCCACGGATCTCCTCCGAAGTGTCCGGAAGAACCGCGATCGGGAGCTCCGGCTGGCTTTCGGCGAGCGCGCCCAGCATGTCCCATTGCGACCGCCACCGCGAGCGGCAGACCGGACACCGCCCCGGAGATTCCAGGAGCCGGTTGAAAACCAGACAAGCAATCGCCATGGCTCTGTGTCGCAGACCCTCCAGCAAGCGCAGCGTCTCGGCGATCACCACCGGCTCCGGGAGCGTCACCACCAGGAACCGGCATTGTTGCGGGTCGCCCAGCACCGCAGTCAGCCGCGAAAGATCCTGGTTCAGCTTGGCGATGAACTCGTCCGCCTCGTCCCGCCGGTAGCGGCGGCTGAAGATCTTGCTCATGAAGCGGTGCTTCTCCATCATCCGGTCGAGCATCGACACCCAGGCGGCTGCCAGCGCGGGCAGCCCCAGCAGCCGAAGGGTGTGGCCGGTAGGGGCCGTATCGACAACGATGGAGTCGAAGTCGCCCGATTTCATCAGGCTAATCAGCTCGAACATGGCCATCAGCTCGTCCAGCCCGGGAAAAGACAGCTCCAGGAAACTCGAGATGTCCGGCTCGTCGAGATAGGTGCCACGGCCGAGAATCTTTCTCAACGCCTGGCCGTGCCTGGCCTTGAACTCGCGCAGCAGGCTGGTGGCGTCCATCTCGAGACCCAGCAGGTTGGCGGCGCCCGGCACGCGCTGCGGAACGGCTCCCAGGCTCGCGCCAACAACGCCGGAGAGCGTGTGCGAAGGGCCTGTCGAGACCACCAGACAGCGCCGCTCGGGGAAGCGCTCCGCAACCTGGACCGCGAGCGCGGCCGCCACTGTGGTCTTTCCTACCCCGCCTTTGCCTCCCACGAGCAGGAGCCCGACCCCGTCGTCCGCGACGACGCTAAGGGGTCCTCCCGCAAGCCGGCGCGGCTCCCGCAACTCGTGTGGCACGCTACCTCAAACCGCTATCTCTTCCAGGTCGCAACGCCGGCGGATGCGGATCCGCTCGTAGCCCACCACTTCTCCCGTATCGTCGAGATGCACTTCGTAGACCCCCAGCAAATCCATGCTGTCGGGGACCGCGGCCCGCTCTACCAGCTCGACGATGGCCTTCCACCCCCCGTCGGTCCGGGTAACCGCGCTGACCCCGGAGAGCTTCAACTTCAAGACCGCCAGACCCTGCGTGGCCCTGTACATTACCTCGGACATCTCCAACTTGTGGCTGAGCGCCGCTAGGCTGCCCATGTTGTCACCTCATCTCCTCTCGCATCCGTTCAATGGCTTCCAGGCGGCCGACGAGCCTGAGCTCGCGCCGCTCGAATTCCCGCTCGGTGATCCGCCCGGTCTCGAGCAGCATGTAGCTCTCGCGCAACTCCTGGCGGACCGCATCGTCGTCCAGCAACTCCTCCCGCGCCCGTTGGTGGAGCTCCTTGAGGACGAAAAGCAATCCCCTCACAGGGGATAGGAGCAAATCGTCGACCAGGAACATCGCACTAGTTCCGCGCGGCGGCTTCCGCGACTGCCGGCTTGAGCGTGAGCCGCACGAAGCTGTAGGGCGGCCACGGACCGTTGTAATCCAGCGCGAAGTTGGAGTCGAACAGGCCCGCCGCCCGGTACAGCGCCTCTTCGAACTCCTTCTCTCTGGCCCGCTCGATCAGGAACGCCGCATTGAGCACCGTCTTTTCCTCCGCCGGAGCGTTCAGCCGGAACTCGCAGGTGACCGGCCGCAGCGCCTCGACGATCTGGTTGCCCAGGCGTTCGCGCTCCCGGCGGTGCAGCTTGTCGAAGAACGCGCCCAGTTCGAGCTTGTCTTCCAGCGTCGCGCGCGACTTGCCGAAAACCCGATCCCGCCGGCTCCTCAGTTCCCGGTCCACGCCCACGAAGAAGTCGAAGATGTTGTCCACGTCCCAGACCAGCTTTACGCCCATCTCCGCCTTGCCCGAGAGCCTCCGCAGCTCCTCCCGGATCTCGCTGTGGTTGTCCCGAAGCACTGCCAGGATCTGCCGATCAGTCTCTGAGATGTGGCCGAAAGTGGCTGGGATCAGCGTGCTTTGGGCGCTGATCTCCCGGATGACCCGGTGATGCGGCTCCAAGTTCTTACGCAGCACGGAGAGCTTTTCGACGGGGTGATCGCTAACCAGGGCGGCTATGTCTTCCAGCCGGATCGAGTGTACCGGGGCATTCGCCAGACCCAGCAACTCCTCCGCGACCTCGAAGTCGCCTTCGACAAAGCCGTACAGGTACTTGCCGGGTGTGGACATGGGCGTGTTGGCCATCCCCCCTCTATCGGCTGGTCTGGGGCCTTACCATTAGGCGCCGGCCGCGGCCGTTTCCGATGGTTCTGAGTTCCAGTGCTTGGTTTTGCCTCAATCCCAGCGCCCGGCGGATGTTGACGGGCAATGCAATCCGTCCCTCCGCATCCACGCGCGCCAGCGCTCGGATCGATAGCTGAATGGGGCTCACTTTGCGGTCTCCTTTCCAGCCGCCCGCGCCGCGCGAGGAATCCACGGATTGGGCGCCGGCGTCAGTACCTCACGGTCACTTCCCGGAAGCCTGGCGGAAGGCCCGCGGCCAGCGCCGGCGGGACTTCTTCGCCGCCGGTGCGGCAACTCTCGGACGCCGGGGCCAGCCTCGCCAGTACGGCGAGTTTCCCCTCCATCCCGGCGATTTCCTTCAGCCGTTTCTCGATCTTCTGAATCCGTCTCTCCCAGGCGCTTCGTTCCTGTTCGAGCCGCTGCCGCTCCTGGATGAGTTGGGCCAGAGCCATCACCGCTCCGTGCGGGGTCTGGGCCTGAAAGCGGCTCGGTTGATTGCGTAGTGTGCGGATGTGTTCCAGTCGTTTCACGGATGGTTCCCTCTCGCTCAGGCGATTCTGCGGATGAGATCCGCGACCTCTTCGGATGCCACCGAGACGCCGTCCTTTCGAACTTTGAGCATGTCGCTTCCCAGCACGTCCAGGCAGGTCTCCACAAAGACCGGGTCGCCGGCCCGGATCTTTCCGCCCCGAAGCTGAACCACCCGTCCCAGCATGATGCAGGCCCGGATGGTGGGCCGGTAGGTGGAAACGCCCAGTTTGCGGAACTCGCGAATCAGGTCCACGACGATTTCGGCGCTACGGTTGTCCAGGCCGGCGCGAGCCCGGGAAATCGCGATCTCGGTCTTGCGGTCGTAGTGTCCGAGCTCGATGGTGATCATGCGGTCCAGCAGCGCGTTTTGGGTCTTGTGAACGCCCGCGTACTCCTCGGGATTGCTGGTGAAGATGGCCCGGAAGTCCGGGTGCACCCGCATGTAGGCGTCGCCGCACTGGCTCTCCGGCAGCGCCAGGATGCCCTCCTCCAGAATGGTGAGCAGCGCGTTGTTGGCTTCGGGGCGGGAACGCGAGAATTCGTCGTAAACCAGCGTGTACCCGTGCTTACAAGCGGTGGTCAGACGGTTGTCCACCCATTGCGAGCGGTGGGTCTCCTCGGTCTTGAGAACCGAATGAATGTAATTGTCCACCACCTTGGTGGAAAGCAGCCCTTTCTCGGCGCCCACCAGATCCGAAGTCCCGAACTCCTCGTTGCCGAAAATCAACATCACCGGCCGCTTCCGCTGGCTCGCCACGTGCAAGGCTAGAGTGGTCTTCCCGGTTCCAGCCGACCCGCTGAAGTGGCACGCATACCCGGCGTCCAGGTAGGCTGTCGCGCGCCTGCAGATCCCTTCGATCGAAGGTGTCGTGATGAAATCGTCTCGTGGCTCCAGGCGCAGGACGGTCTGTGGTTGTTCCATGGCGCTCTCCCCCGCTCGGCTCAGTCTTCGACGGGATAGTAGAGACAATCGATCTTCTCGATCGCCCCTTCCACCAGCAGGCTCTTCGCGACGCCCACCAGACTCCGCCAATCCACTCCCATTTCGTTGCCGATATCCACCAGCCGGATGCCGTCCTCGTGCTCGCGCACGATTCCCAGCACTCGCTCGCGCTTGCCCGGCTTGGACGGGTGCGCCGGTTCCGGCGCCGGAGCCGCCGCCGGCGGCCTCGAAGCCGCCTTGGCCTGGTGAACTGGCTTGCCGCCCCGCGCCTCCGGAGCGTTGCGCCAGAGGGAGGTGGCCGACTCTACGTCCGCGGCAATCCCGCTCATCATGGCCTGGACGTCGTCCTTCAGCACCCCCACCGCGGCTCGGATGTCCGCGACCTCCTCTTGCACGGATTGCCGGATCTGCCCGCTCATCCGGCTGCGTTCCTGCCGCAGGCCGGTCAAGTGGCCGCTCATCCGCGAGCGATTCTCGCAGACCGCGGACCGGCGTCCGGCCGCCACCCGCCCGAGACCTCGCTTGGCCTCCCGCGCCGCATTCACGCGATCGCGGCCCTGCTGCGCCATTCTGGCTCCCAGCGCCTGGGCCCGAGTCGCCAGCCCTCTGGCGCGCGCCACCCGCTCTTGGCCATCCTGGGCCAGCGTCCGGCGCGTCTCTTCGCGCACCTGTCGCACTCCGGCATGTCGCTCCGCCACCGACGACCGGACCTTGTTCACCAGCTCTTCCATGTCCGTCTTGATCTTCCCCATAACCCTTCTCCTCTCCTCTTCCACTGGTCGCTCTCCGCACCGAGACTGAGATTCAGCGCCCGCCGCGGGTCTTGGTCTGCAGCCCGGGCGTCCCCTTCCGACACTCCGGGCAAGGCAGGCCGGTGCTTCTCTCCGATTCCCGGCCTGCCCTCTCCCAGATTTAGGCCGGAACTGCTGCCGTGGCCGTCAAACCAACCGCTTCGGCGTACTTCAGCCAAGTATCGACTGAAGCAATGACCACGCGCGCTTCAATGGACAGCAATTCGATGCCCACGAGCGAAACGCGTACAAAGGCGTCGATCACGACCCCTCGATCCAAAATGCGATCGATAACTTCCGCCAGGCTCGAAGAATCCGTTGCCTTCTGGACTGTTGCCATCGTGCACCTCCTTTCTCCGGCATTCTTACTAGCACGCGAAGAGCCATAAACCGAAAGATTAAGTGCGCGCCATTCACAGGACTTAGCGCGACATGGAACCTCACGGCGCCTGCCTGGATCGGGCGGCGGCTCCCACCACCGGGAAGCGGCTCCCAGCATGATTCCACGCACTTAGTCGACTTACTTAAAGACTTGTGGTTCCGGTGTAAGTAATGAGAGTGTTGCACTAAGGTGAATCCCCCGGCGTAAACTACTTAGTCGCTGGTTTCCGGAGTCAGGTGATCGCTGGACTCACGCTCGATCTCGCGCAGGCGCGATCGCAGGGTCTTCGGATCCACGCCCAAAATGCGTGCGAGTTCCTGCCGGTTTGCCTGGGTCCGCTTCTGCAGCTCCAGGATGGCCTTTTTCTCCGCTTCTCTTCCGGCGCGCTCCCGGATGCTGCGCAGGCTGACCGGGAACGACTCCGCCAGCGCCTCGCCGGTAGTGGCCAGCGCGGGCACTGGCTCGCTCCCGGGCTCCCGCAAGTATTCGGGAAGGTGCTCGGGCAGGATCCGGTACCCGCCCAGTGCCGCCGCGGCCGCCACCACCTGTTGCAGTTCGCGGACGTTTCCGGGCCAGGTGTAGGAGTGAAACAGGTCCAGGCATTCCTGACAGACTTCCACTTCCGGGCATCCGTGACGAAGACGGTATTGCTCCAGGAAGTGCCGGGTCAACAGCTCCAGGTCGCCCTCCCGGTCGCGGAGCGGGGGCAGCTCGATGGTCAATCCGTTCAGGCGGTGGTAGAGGTCCCGGCGAACCGTCCCGGTCTCCACCGCATGCCGCAAAGGGACGTTGGTGGCGCTGATGAAGCGCACTTCCAGCCGCTTGATGCGGGAGTCTCGCGCTCCCAGCGGCACGAAGCTTTGCTGTTCCACCAGGCGCAGCAGTTTGGACTGA
This sequence comes from Bryobacterales bacterium, assembly GCA_003137035.1. Classification (GTDB taxonomy): domain Bacteria; phylum Acidobacteriota; class Terriglobia; order Bryobacterales; family Bryobacteraceae; genus Fen-330. The sequence continues at coordinate 15,915 of PLEM01000373.1, forward strand.
CAGCTCAACGGGAGCACACCGATCTCGTCCAGGAACAGCGTCCCTCCATCGGCCCAGGAGACTTTCCCCGGCTTCTTCTTGACCGCTCCCGTGAAGGCCCCTTCTTCATACCCAAACAGCTCGCTTTCGGCCAGTTGTTCGGGCAGGGTGCCGCAGTCGATCGGCACGAAGGGCCCGCGCGCGCGTTTCGAGGTCTCATGCAGGGCCTGCGCGAAAAGCTCTTTGCCGGTTCCGGTCTCGCCTTGGAGCAGAATGGGGATGTCGGTCGGCCCGAGCTGCTCCACCTGCTTCCAAACCCGCTTCATGGCACGGCTTTCGCCGATGATTCGCTCGCGGATGGAAACGTTCCTGGGCGCTCTGACCGCCAGGATTTTGTCGATCTCGCCCAACAGTCTGCGCTTGTCGAACGGCTTCTCCAGGTAGTCGGCGGCGCCCGACTGAATCGCCTGAACGGCGGTGCGTATCTGGCCATAGGCGGACATCATGATGACCACGGCATCGCGGCTCATCGCCTTCAGGGCGCGCAGAACCGCCAGGCCGCTCATCTGCGGCAGCATCAGGTCCAACAGCACCAGATCCGGCTGGAGCCGTTCGTACTCGGTCAGGCCTTCCTCTCCACTCATGGCGGAACGCACGGAGAACGCGGGACTGAGCGCCGAAACCAGGGTCCGCTGGATCTCCGGATCGTCGTCGATAATCAGAACGCTGGCGGTTTGGTCCATGGGCGAGTTTCCCGGCCGGGTCCCCTATCCTGCCGAGGGATCCTCCTGTTGAACCGGGAACAACAAGGTAACGGTGGTACCATGCCCTTTCCGGCTGGCGAGGTGGATCTCGCCCCCGTGTTCCTCCACCACCTGACGGCAGAAGGGAAGCCCTAGCCCGGTGCTCCTGGGCTTGGTCGAAAACAGCGGCCGGAAGACCTTGCGCAACTCGGCCTCCTCGATCCCCGCGCCGGTGTCCTCGATCTCGACCACCACCACGTCGCCTCCGCAAGGCGCCGAATGGCCCATTCGGGTTCTGACGCTGAGCTTGCCCCCGAGTGGCATGGCCTCCAGGGCGTTCTTCAGGATGTTGAGCAGCGTCTGCCTCACCGTCCGGACATCCAGGTGGCAGGGCGTGAGCGAGGGCGCAAACGAGACCGCAACCTCGACCCCTTGCTCCTCGGCTTCCCTGCCGATAAAGGCCAGCTTCTGGCGGAGCAGGTCGTGAACGTCCGTGGCCTGGTAGTGAGGCCGGTGCTGCACCGTGAAGTCCGACAGGCTGCGGAGCAAGTGCCGCATCTCGTCCACGTGGTCGAGCGTGACCTCGATCGCGCCGGTCAGCGTGGAGTCCCCGCTTTCTCTCAACTTCTCCCACACGTACTGGAGGTTGCTGCTCACGCTGCTCAGCGGGTTGGCCAGTTCGTGGGCGATCCCCGAGGCCAGTTGCCCCATGGCAACCAGTTGTTCCGCCTGCACCAGTTGTTCTTCGGTCCTGGCCTTCTCGGTGACATCGTCAAGCAACAGCAGGCGAAAAGCGCCGCATGGCCAGCCCTGCGGCGCGCCCCCGAGTGCGCGATCGCCAGGCAACCGCACCACGGTGATCTTGAGAATCTTCGCCCGATGCATCTCCTGTTCGGGCGAAGGGTGAATCTCGATCACCTTCACCGTCTCCTGACCGAAATCCAGAATCATCTTGGCCACGCTCTGGTGCGGGACCAGGACCGTGATGGACAGCCCCACCAGCGCCGCGGGCTCGAGCTGAAACAGGTCGCAAGCCGCCCGGTTCGCCATGCCCACTCGCAGACGCTGGTCCAGCAGCAGGGCCGCTTGCGGGAGACACTCGAACAAATACCCGTCCATTGGAGTCGCGCCTTCCGACCAGGCCCCCGCCGCCGTCTGGGTTGCAGACAATTTCCTCACCTCTTTCTCGCGCCGCCTCCCGCCAGCCCGCGCATCGCCGGAATCCCGCCTCAGTTCGGCGCAACCCGGCTGCGCGCCATCTCAAAGTGCGCCGCGCCGATCTGGAAATCCGCCAGCGGCTGGCTGCCACCTTTCGCCAGGAACTCGCGAATTGCTGCCAGCCCGGCCTCCCGGCACAGGCTCTCAATATCCGCGCCGCTGAAGCCCTCGGTCGCTCGAGCCATCGCCGCCAGGTTCACCCCGGGGGTGAGCGGCTTGCCCCGGGTGTGTACCAGCAGGATCGCCAGCCGGTCGTTTTCCTCCGGCGGGCGCAGTTCCAGCAGCCGGTCGAATCGGCCTGCGCGCAGCAGCGCGGGGTCCAGCATGTCGATCCGATTGGTGGCCGCCAGAACGATGATTCCCTTAAGCTCCTCGATGCCGTCCAGTTCGGTCAGCAATTGGCTGACCACCCGCTCGGAAACGTGCGAATCGCCGCCCCCGCCGCCCCGGTGCGGGGCTAGCGCATCGATTTCGTCGAAGAAGATAATGCACGGGGAAGCCTGCCGGGCCTTCTTGAACACCTCCCGGACGCCTTTCTCGCTCTCGCCCACGTACTTGGACATTAGTTCCGGGCCTTTGACGGAGATGAAGTTCAGGCCCGACTGTTTGGCCACGGCCTTGGCCAGCAGCGTCTTGCCGCTGCCGGGCGGGCCGTGGAGCAGGATTCCTTTCGGCGGTTTCACGCGCGCGCGCTCGAACAGGGCGCCATGGTGGACGCTCCACTCCACCACCTCGCGCAACTCTTCCTTGGCCTGCGCCTGCCCTCCGACGTCGTCCCAGGTGACGTCCGGCACCTCCACAAAAACCTCCCGCACCGCCGATGGCTCCACCTCTTTCAAGGCGGAAAGAAAATCGTCCATCAGCACTTCCAGATCCTGCAGCAGCTCGTAGGGGACGGAGGTCATCTGGAAATCCACGCGCGGCATCACCCGCCGCAGCGATACCATGGCCGCTTCCCGGCACAGCGCGGCGATGTCGGCCCCCGTGAAGCCGTGCGTGATGCTGGCCAGCGTGGGGAGCTCCACGTCCCCGGCCAGCGGCATCCCGCGCGTGTGGATGCCCAGAATTTCGCGCCGCGCGACCAGGTCCGGGATTCCAATGACGATCTCGCGGTCGAACCGGCCGGGCCGTCGCAGCGCGGGGTCCAGCAGGTTGGGCAGGTTGGTGGCTCCGATCACGATGATCTGCCCGCGGCCTTCCAGCCCGTCCATCAGCGCCAGGAGCTGCGCCACCACCCGCTTCTCGACTTCGCCGACCACCTGCTCGCGCTTGGGGGCGATCGAATCCAGCTCGTCCAGGAAGACGATGCTGGGCGCCTCCTTCTTGGCCTGCTCGAAGAGCTGGCGCAGCTTGGCCTCGCTTTCCCCGTAGAACTTGTGAATGATCTCCGGGCCGCTCACCGAGAGGAAGGTCGCCTCGGTCTCGTTGGCCACGGCGCGCGCCAGCAGCGTCTTGCCGCATCCCGGAGGTCCGTGCAGCAGCACCCCTTTGGGCGGATCGATTCCCAGGCGCTCGAAGACCTCCGGATACCGCAGCGGCAGTTCAATCATCTCCCGCACCCGTTGGATGGCCTTCCCGATGCCTCCGATGTCCTCGTAGGAAATGTGCCCGGTACTGGCTTTGCCCGACTCCGCCGCCTCGATGCGCACCACCGTCTCCGGCCGGATCAACACGATCCCCCGGGGCGCCGTATCCACTACCCGGAACTCCTGAAACCGCGACCCGAACAGGGTGGCGCGCACGCGGTCTCCCACCACTACGGGGAGATCGCTGAGCAGCTTGCCGACGTACTCGCGGTCCTTGGGCTGGCGCGGCGCTTGCGCGCCCTCGGTGGCCAGCGTGATGCGCTGGGCCAGCACTGCCTGGACCGGAACCAGCGTGACGCGCTCTCCAATGGCCGCGCCGGCGTTGCTGCGGGTCAGGCCGTCGATCTGCACCACCTGCTTTCCGCGAGCTTCCCGGAAGGCGGGCATGAGTTTAACGGCGGTGGTCTTCTTCCCCGTGATCTGGACGATGCTGCCAACCGCGGCCGAGAGCCGGCTCATATCAGCCGGATCCAGACGCGCCAGCCCGTGGCCGACGTCTTGCGGCTGGGCTTCCGAGACTTTCAAAGTGATACTCGCGGTTTCCGTGGTCGTGTCCATGTGCTGTGTCCTAGGTTCGCCTGGGGGCCGGCCCGGCCGCTCCGAGCAGCCAGTAGGCTGGAAGGTATTTCTATCGGCGGACCGGGCAGTTTTCTTCAGATGGCCCTGGAGAAAAGCCCTGAAACCGCCGAACTGGATACCAGGCAGCGCGCGTGCGTTCGCGCGCTGAACGAGGAGACGATGGCAAAGAAAAACGAAGTCAAGAATCCGCCGAAAGGCGATGTGGCATTCGGCCTGGGCGGCATCTTCAAAGGACTCGGGGATTTTCTGGAGATGGCCTCCAATCTGTCCCAGAAAGCGGAGCAGCTCCAGGGCGAAGGGGGCGAGGGGATGCGGGTCGGCACTTTCGGGAGCCCGAAGGGCCTGCACGCGGTTTACGGCGTCTCGGTTCGTGTCGGCGCCGGCGGCCAACCCGTGGTCGAGCACTTTGGCAATCTGCGGGAAAAGGCCGGAAAAGGACCCGTAGTCGACGAGGTACGGGAACCCATTGCCGATCTTCTGGACGAAGACGACCACTTCCTGGTGGTGGCGGAACTGCCGGGGATGGGGGAATCCGAAGTCCACTGGAAGATCAAGGACGACATTCTGATCCTCTCCGGGGAGTCCGGAGACCGGAAGTACTACAAAGAGCTGCTGCTGCCGTCGCGAATCCAGGAGAACACGGTTTCCGCGGCCTACAAGAACGGGATTCTGGAGCTGAAGTTGTGGAAAGTGAGCGCAACCTAGAGTGGCTGTACTTGTACGGCGTGGTGCGCCGCTCCGCGATCGATTTTTCCCGGGTCGCTGGCGTGGAAGGCGGCTGCGACGTCTCGCTGGTGTGCCAGGGAGAACTCGCCTGCGCCGCGAGTCCCGTTTCACACGCTGATTACGGCCGGGAGGCGCTCGAGGCGCCTGCGGGGCAGTTGGATTGGCTTGCTCCCAGGGCCATCCGTCACCAGGAGGTGGTGCAGCGCCTCAGAGAGACGGGGGCGGTCGTCCCGCTGAGGTTTGGCACGCTGTGCCCCACGGCCGAAGATGTGCGCCAACTGCTTCAAGAGCGCCATCAGCCGCTGCTGCAATCGCTCGTGTTCCTGCAGGACCGGGAGGAGTGGGGCGTCAAGGTCTTCGCCGACCCGGATCTCGCGGGGCAGGCCCCTGGGCAGCTTAGCGGCGCCACAGACGAGCCGCCGCCCGCTTCGCCGGGGAAGGCCTACTTCCTGAACAAGGTAAAACGGAAGCTGGCCCACGAGCGAACGCTGCTGCGCCTTGCCGAACTCGACCGCGAGATCTGGGCGCGCTTGCTGCCCTATGCGGTGGAGGCCCGCAGACACCGCTGTCGGGATGCGGCCCCGGGCGCGCCGCAACTGCCGGTGCTGAGCGCCGCCTTGCTGTTGGACCGGGGCCGGCAGCCCGCTCTGGCGGAGCTCGCCGGTCAATTGGAAGCGGAATACCGGAGCTGCGGCGTTACGGTCCAGCTCAGCGGCCCCTGGGCAGCCTACAGCTTCTGCCCGGACCTGGGTCCAATGCCCGCAGCCGCGGATGCCTTGCGGGAGCCCGAGCGTTGCGCAAGCTGATTCACGTCCCCATCGTCCACGGCCCGGAGGACCTGGGAGCGCAGCTCGAAGCGGTCCGGAAGGCTTACGTCTCCCGCTACGGCGTGCGGGCCTGGCAACTGCATCTGAAGAGCGTGGAGCAGTTCTGGAACCAGGTTCGCCAGCGCCTGCGCCCGCTCCGCGAGCAGGCCGGGAAACTGCGCATCTACCAGGACGGGCTGCCGGTGTGCGGACGCGAAACCGAGCTGGTGCGCCAAGTTTCGGCGCAGGGCAGCCAGAATCACCGGCTGCTCGTGGAGTTGGTCGAGGCCGGGGCGGAACTGGTCGGCACGGAGGACCCCGAGTTGCTCCGCCAGGAGCACGAACGCACCCAGCGCGCCACGAAGCTTAACGAGCCGGCCTCGGCCGCCCGCTATGACCCGCTCATGGAGGTCCGCGACCGCTTCATTGCCGGCCGCATCGACGCCACGCTGGCGGAATCCGGGCTGGGCTTGCTGTTCATGGGCGCTCTCCATCGGGTAACCGAGAAGCTGCCCAAGGACATCCGGGTTTCGCGGCTGTGATTCGTCGCGGACTCTCCGCGCGTCGCTATCCGGCAAGTACCCCGAGGATGTACTCGGCTTCCCGGCGTTGTTCCGGAGAGGGCGCGAAATACAGGTTGCGGGTGCTTCCAAAAGGGGCGATGAGCCTCCGGCCATGCACGGCGCTGGCTGCCTTGAGGCCCCAATCCCTGAGCCACGAGGCGCAAATGAGACGCCAGGTCTCGGCCGCGCCGACAATTCCCGGCCCATACCGCCGGAAGATCTGGCGGCCGGTCCGGTGGCTTGCCGCGCACTTGCGCAGGTCCGGTGGCCGCGTTTCCCGGTAGAAGTACAGCGGCTCGGGGATCTTCGCGAACCTCGAGTGCCGGCACGTGCGCACCCACAACTCGTGATCCTCCGCCCTTACGTAGAATTCGTCATAGAGATTCTCGCGAAACCACTGGGTGCGGCCAGCCACGGTGGGATGCAGGAACAACCCATGCACCAGCACGTGGCGGGGAGTGGTGTCCAGAGGCTCGGCGCCAGCCACGGCCGCCAGCCTGCCGTGCTGGTCGATGACGTAGGCGGCGGTGGCGACCAGGTCGGGCGGTCCAATTCCGCCGAGACACCTGAGTTGCGCCTCCAGCCTTCTTGGGTGCATCAGATCGTCGGCATCCATGCGCGCCAGATAGGGAGTGGTGGCGAGCCGGGCAATCTGGTTTAACCGGCACACCAGCCCGCGGTGCTCCCCGTCATCGACCAGGCAAATGCGCGGGTCGCGAAAGCTCCGCGCGATGGCGGCCGAAGCGTCGCGCGAGCCGTCATTCACCAGCAGCAACCGCCAGTCCGCCACGGTCTGTGCGAGAACCGACCGGATCGCGGCGCTCAGCGTGCTCTCGTTGTTCCAGAATGGCAGGCCGACCGTGATGGACATGTCGTTCGCCGTGTCAGGCCGCGGCCGACCCAACCGCGCCCTGGCTCTCCAGCCGGTCGAACGCCGCGATGCATCGGGCGGCCGCCGCATCCCAGGTGAGTTCCCGGGTGAGCGAGAAGGCGGCAGCCTTGATCCGCGCGCGTTCCGCGGGGTTGTCCAGGAGCCACAGGATGCGTTGCGAGACCCCCACCGGATCGCGGAAATCTACCAGGTGGACCCGGTCCGGCCCGATCTCGCGAAACACCGCGATGTCATTGGCCACCACCGGCAGACCGTGCGACAGCGCCTCGAGCACCGGCAGGCCAAGACCTTCGTAAATGCTGGGCTGCAAACAACCCTCCGCGGCATCGTAGAGGACCGCCAGGTCGGCATCGCTGACGTAGCCCAGAATCCTGATCCGGTTTCCGGCAACGGCCACCAGCCGGCGAACCTCTTCCGATCCCCACGCCCAGCGGCCGGCCACCGCCAGTTGCGCCTCGGACCGGTCGAAGACGAGTTGCATGGCCCGGAACAGCGCGGGGTAGTTTTTCCTCGGCTCGATGGAGCCGACCGCAAGCAGGAACGGCCTCGCCAGCCCCAGCCGCGAGAGCGCCTCGTCCCGCCGAGCTGGCGCGCAAGGCGCGGGCGGGGCGTCCACCCCGGCTCCGACGTAGACGATTTCCCCTTCCGGTCGCCCGAGCAGCGCCGCAAGCTCGCTCTTCACGGAACGCGAGATGGTGAGTACGGTTCGGGCCCGGCGCGCGGCGTGGCGGACCGACGGCGCCAGGTAGCATCTGCCGAGCAGCCCCATGGTGTCGCGGTACTGCCAGGACACCGCATCGTAGACCACCATCGCAAACGGGTGCGCGAGAAAGGGACCGGGCGGGAACGCCGGGAAGAACATCAGGTCGACGTGGGCCCGCGCGGCCGCCGCTCCAATGTAGTACTGCTCCCTCAGGAACCGTTTTACTCCGGGGCGGAGGCGCGTCTCCAGCACCGGCGGCAACCGCGGACACAGCTCGACGAACTCGTGCCGGGTTTTGGCGCGGCGCAGGCTCGCGCACAACGAGGCGGCGTAGCGTTCCATCCCCGTCACGGTCCTCGATCCGAATGTGCCGTCGATGCCGATTCGCACTAAGCCTCCCAGACCGGTTTCCGGAGCGTCACCACCAGGTTGTCCCCAAGAGACCAGGGCAATTGGGGCCGTACCAGAGCCAGCAGGTTCGCCGCGGAGAGAATCGCGAGCCGCTCCAGCGGCCGCAGCCAGCCGTGGAAGTACGGTGGATCCCAAAGGGCGTCCGTGCCCACCCGGACCACTTCGAAGCCGGCTGCCTCGAACCATTCGCGCCAGGTCCCCGGCGCAACCAGGCAACGGTGCGTGCGATCACGGTATGCGCTCCACTGGCAGCCCTTCAGTTTCCTGCTGAGGGAAGCCAGGTTGGGGACCGTAACCAGCGCCAGGCCTCCTGCTCGCAAGGCGTCCCGCAATGTTCGAAGTCCAATCCGGGGATCGACGAGGTGTTCCAACACGTCGATCGCCGTGGCGGCGTCGAATGCGCCGGGACGGAGGCAGCCTGCCTCGATCGAAGCACAGGCGCTCGGGACGCCGTTCGCGATGGCGCGTCCGGCCGCGAACTGCGCAATGTCGCAACCCACATTAGTGGACCAACGCTGGCAGGCTCTTGCCAGGAACCCCTCGCCGCAGCCGAAGTGGACCAGCGAAAGGCGATGGCCGCCCAGGCGGTTCCTCCGGCACAGCTTCCGCAGCAACGAACTGAGCGCCCGGTTCACTGCCGGCTTGTCGCCCGCCGCGTGGAACCAGCTCGCGGGATAGAACCGCGCAAAATACGACGCGTCGAACGCCCCACGCGAGTTGGCGCCGGACGCCGGGAGGGGATGAGGGAGCATGGGCTGCATGTCTGGCTCGCCCTCAGGCATCCCGGGCCAGGGGCTGGGACACTGCCGCTCTTCCGTTGGCGCGCGCAAGGACCACCCGGGCGGGCAACCTCGCTAAAGCGATCAGCCGGGGCAACCGGGATGGCTCGCGCCAGGTGCGGTACAGCCACTCGAGGTTCGATCTTCTCATCCACAGGGGCGCCCGGGGCGCCAGGCCACCCAGGATTTCGAAGCTTCCGCCGACTGCGATCCCCACGCGGGCGCCGCAAGCTGCAAGATTCTCCGCCAACCACAGCTCCTGTTTCGGTGCGCCCAGCGCCACCAGCAACACTTCGACTCCCGCACTCCGAACCACGGCCGCGTATGCCGAGTCCCGGGAGGGACGAGGCGGCACTGCGATAGGAGGCCCCACCCAGATATCCCCTCCGGGGTAGGAAGCCAGCAGGGCCGCGCGCGCCCGCTTGGCGCTCCCCGGTCTGCCTCCGACAAACCCGAGTCGCAGGCCGGATCGGGCGGACTCGCGAGCGAGCGACTCGACCAGTTCGACGCCCGGAAAACGCTCCACCTTCCTGCCCACGTGCCGGCCGACGAGCCAGGCCAAGCCGGCCCCGTCGACGAGGTTGAGAGCGGTGTTCTTCAGCACCCGGGAGAACGCGGGGTCGCGCCCGGCAATCACCAGGACCTCAGGGTTCACGGGTACAACCATGGCCGGCTCCGGGCGGTGGCGCAGGTCCAGTATCCGTGCCAGCATGGACTGCCGGTCCCCCACGGTCACCGGAATGCCGAGCACTTCGTAAGTTTCCATCCCGGTTGCAGCGTCTTCAGACACGCGCCGTCCCCTCCGCAGCCGTCTTCAGGACCTCGATCACACGGCCGAACACCGTCGCCAGCGAGTGCGTCCGGACGAACTCCGGACAGAGCTTCTTCTCGTACCCGGCATATTCGACCACCGCTTCGGCGAGCGCAATCGGGTCGCGCGAGTCCACGATCGTTACCGGCGCGCCGCTGGCGCGCATCTCCGGGACGTCCCCCACGTCGGTGGTCACCACCGGCGTGCCACAGGCGAGCGCTTCCACCGCAACCCGGGGGCTGCCTTCGAAATGGGAGGTCAACAGGAGCACGTCGGCGGCGTTGTACCACAGCGCCAGTTCCGCCTCCGGGACGCTCTTCGCGCAGAGCAGCCGGTGCGAAATGCCGTAACACTCCAGCATCCGCAGCGTCTCCGGCCCCAGGGCGCCCGTTCCAAGAATGGCCCCCCGGGCATTCGGCATCCTGGCGCACACCTGGTGAAACGCGTTGACCCACAGCAGCGGGTCTTTCACCTCTTCGATCCGGCCCGCGAAAAGCACCAGAAAGGCCGCCTGATCGATGCCCAGAGCCCGCCTGGCGTCCTCCGGTGCGATCGGGTGAAACCGGTCTTCATCCACGGCGCTGGGAAGAACTTCCAGCCGGGAGGCGTATCTCGGGTGCCGCTGCGCGTAGTACCGCTTTCCCCTTTCACTGCAAATGAAGACATGGCTCGAACGCCTGATGACGGCTTCTTCCACGAAGGGCATCCCCCTGCGCACGAGCCGTAGCTTGCTCTCGTTGGGCAGCGACAGGTGCTCCGCCGAACCGTGGATGTAGAGAACCAGGGGCGGCCGGTCGTCGGCCAGATACGCCAGCGCGTGATCGGTACGGTGGATATAGTGCACGGCGTGGCTGTCGAACCGCGATTTGTTGCGCCAGAGCGAAAACAGGAATCTCAGATTGACGGGGATAGGCGAGGCTTCGCGGCTGCAAATTGGCCGGATCGCGATTCTGGTGGCGCACCGGCCCGCTTGGGGCTCCGCCCGTTCTCCGGCCAGCGATTCCACATCGATGCGCCCGGGCCAGTGCCGTTCCGCATAGCGCAGAAAGCAATTCAGTGAGCTGTCGATGCCGCCCACCGATTCCGCGTACGGCGTCCAACTATATGCCAGGTGCATCACCGGCATAAGCTGTCCTCCAGGGGCCTGGCGCCGGCATCCTGGTTCACCGGCACGGGACCGGCCTTGAGCCGCAGGTTCCGGCAGACGGTCAAGCGCTCCGTGCTCTCCAGATCGTACTGGTAGCCGTTCAGAGCCCGAAAGAACGTCTCCCGGCAGTCGCTCCCATGCAGCTCGATGCANNGATGTTATCCACGCGCGGCAGCCAGGTGTGCACGTTGCGGCCGAACAACTCCAGCTCACTCCGCTCGATGTCTACTTTGAGCAGATCCACCCGCGGGGCGCCCGCCATGCCGATCAGACTGCCTACGTCCCAGCCTTGCACCCGGCGCCCAGCCTCCCCGACCGACCGCTCCCGCACCTGCGTAGCCCATTCCCGTCCATCGCCGAAGGAGCCCCGCATCAGGACCAGGGGCGCTGTTTCCGGCCACGCTGCGCCCGCAACTACGTGGGCCCGGAAACCGTAGGGGGCCAGGTTCCGGCGGCATAGCGCACCAGTCTCCGGGTCGGGTTCCACGGCCACCACCCTCGCACTCGGGTACCGGTTCAGGAAGTAGGCGCTCGCGTACCCCACATTGGCTCCGAGATCCAGAATCAACTCCGGCGCCGGAAGATCGGTCACGCACCGGTAGACCTTCCTCAGGAAGATTTCCCAGAAAACCGAGCTGTCGCTACTGGGTTCCGTGCGCATGGTGAGGGGATAGCGGATTCCATTCGGCCGGACTTGTATGCTTCGCGGCGCCCGCAGGTCCAGCGCTCTCCGGACCCGCTGGCGGCCCAGTTGAATCGTCGTACGCACCCCCACTGCTTTGAGGTATTGAGTCACCGTCCGGAAACTTCCGATCTGTCTGGCCAGCGTCATAGTGACCTATCAAGTATCGGCGGGGCGGTACGCGGGCTATAGGGCTCTTCGTGCCGGGGCCGGGGCCGGGGCCGAGGGTCGCGTGGCAGCACCGAGCGGAACCGCCTGGCGGGTGGGATGTCCGCCACCGGCGCGCTGTCGCATCCCGCGCACGGACTGGGGCGCGGATGCTATCATAGCCGGATTATGCAGCAGGTGAACGTAGGGATCGTCGGCTTGGGCAACATTGGCGCCGGCACGATGACCATCCTGGCCGAAAACGCCGAACAGATCGCCCTCAAGCTGGGTTTCCCGTTGCGCGTGACGGCCGTTTGCGACCTCTTGATCGATGCCAAGAAGATTCCGGAGGCGCTCGGTCCGGTCTTCAAAACCGGCGACTGGCGCCAGCTCGTGACTCGCCCGGACGTGGACATCGTGGTGGAACTGGTGGGAGGCACCACGGTCGCCGCCGAGATCATCGATGCGGCCATCTCCCAGCGCAAGTCGGTGGTCACGGCCAACAAGGAGCTGATGGGGCTTTCCGGCGCCGAGATTTGGGAGCGCGCCATCGCCGCCGGAACCAACATCGCGATGGAGGCCAGCGTCGCCGGAGGTATCCCCATCCACACTGTGCTGCGCGAGGGAATCTCGGGCGACCGCGTGGTCGCGCTCTACGGCATCCTCAACGGTACCAGCAACTACATCCTCACCGAGATGGAGAAGCACGGTTCGACGCTGGAGACCGTGCTGGCCGAAGCGCAGCGGCTGGGATACGCCGAAGCCAACCCCAGCGCCGACATCGATGGCTTCGACGCCCGCTCGAAGCTCGCCATTCTCTCGGCCCTGGCCTTCGGCGAGAAGATCACGCCTTCCGACATCTTCACCGAAGGCATCCGCCGCATCGCTGCCATCGACTTCCAGTACGCACACCAGTTGGGCCAGACCATCCGTCTGCTGTGCGCCGCGCGGCAGACGCCCGAGGGCCTGATTCTGTCGGTCCGGCCCGCGCTGATCCCCACTTCCACGATCCTGGCGAGCGTGCAAAGCTCCTACAACGCGGTGTGGGTGAAGGGCCAGTATGGCGAAGACACCTTCTACTACGG
>PLEM01000221.1 GCA_003137035.1 Bryobacterales bacterium
CCGCCGATAGCCGCGCTCCTTCACCATCCCGCTCTCGTGGTACCGCCCGATCAGCCGCGTCACCTGCGCCCGGCTCAACCCCGTCATCTTGGCCATGTAGCGCCGCACCAGTCCCTTGCTCGCGCGTGGGAGTCGGCTGTAATCCTGCTGGCGCAAGGTCTGGTCGACCCACCCGTACAACTCCCGCCGGTTGTGCGCCCGAAAGCGCATCTGCCCACTGGCTTCCAGGAAGGCCCGCACCTGCTCCAGGCTCAGTCTTTCCGATTCTTCCATGCTGATGATCAATCCCCAGCATCCCGTTCTTTGCCTTCAGGCTCATCTTGTATGAGAATCCGGCACCCGGCTCAGGCTCATCTTGCATGAGACAAGAGTCGAGCGCCCGCCAACCTGTAACCTGGTGTACACTGGGGTTTTTGGGGAGGTGGGTCTTCTCGAGTCGCAGCTTGATCGGGGCTCTCCCGAACGGCGTGGTGTCGGCACTCGATAAGACTTCTGCGGCCTTCTTCGCGCTTCTGTTCCCCGACGAGTGCCGCATCTGCGGCGTGCCTCTGACCAACATCTCCCGGATCCCGGTTTGCCGGGCTTGCCTGCGCAAACCCGAACCTCTCTCGGCGGACTACTTCTGCGTCCTCTGCCGCATGCCATTCCTGAATCCCGCGCCGCTCGACGCAGAGGGCCGCTGCGAACTTTGCCGCCGCGGCTTGCGGGGTTTCGACAGCGCCTACTCGTTTGGCGCTTACGAGGGCGTTCTCCGGGAACTCGTTCATCTCTTCAAGTACTCGCGAATCCGGCCGCTGGCGGGCCCGCTAGGCGAGTTGCTGGCTACCGCCATCCCGCGCGACCAGACCTTTGACGCCATCGTTCCCGTGCCGCTTCACTGGCGGCGCCGCTGGCAGCGTGGATTCAACCAGTCCGCGCTGCTGGCCCAGGCGATTGCCCGGCGGTTCGGCATCCCGATTCGCAACTCCCTGCGGCGCACCCGCGCAACCGCCACCCAGGCCGGTCTGACCAACTCGAACCGCCGCTTGAACGTCGCTGGAGCGTTCCTGGTGAAACGGAAACGGGACGTGGAGGGCCGCCGTATTCTGCTGGTCGACGACGTCATGACCACCGGCGCGACCGCGGCCGCTTGCGCCGCGGCGCTCAAGGGCGCCGGAGCGCGCTACGTGGCCTTGCTCACTCTGGCCCGCGTCGACCGCCGCACCTCCGCCATCCCCTTCGCCGGCAGGTCCCTTGCGGTAGGAGCCGCGTGATGCCCAGCCTCGGCGCCTTGCACAAACCGGTGCTGGTGCTCAACGCGAGCTATGAGCCCATCAACATCTGCGCGGCCCGGCGCGCCCTGGTGCTGATCCTGAAAGGCGTCGCGTCCCCGGAGGAGTTTTCCTCCAATCTGTTGCACTCGGCGCGCCAGGCCTTGAAGCTTCCTTCCGTGATCCGGTTGCTCGAGTACCGCCGCATTCCGCACCAGACCCGCGCGCTGTCGCGCAAGAACATCCTGATGCGCGACCGCTACACCTGCCAGTACTGCCAGCGCATCCTCCCCTCCAGCGAGCTGACGCTGGATCACGTGGTCCCGCGCTCCCGCGCAGGGGAAACCACTTGGGAGAATCTGGTCGCCTGCTGCCACTACTGCAACAATCGCAAAGGCGGGCGGACTCCGGAGGAGGCGGGAATGCGGCTGGTTCGCGCGCCGCGCCCGTTCAGCTTGCACACCAGCCGCCATCTCATGCGCCTGCTCGGCCGAAGCGACGACCAGTGGCGCAAGTACCTGTTCTATTGAGGAGGGCGGACTTCAGAGGGACTTGCAGCATTCCTGGAAACCGCTCCCTTGCGGTCGCAGCTCGGAAACGGAGCGCTGATTCTCGATGGGTTACCGAGCCGCGCGCCTCAGCAAGCGGACCTTCTACGAATTCTGCAAGTACCTCTTCAGTCCCGCATCTTCCAGCGCTCGAACCTCCGAAGATGCTCTGGGAGTATCCGTACCCTGATCCTGCGGTTCCGGATGCGAAAGGTCGCGATCAGCGACTTCATAAGCGGGAAGGTGCGCACCTTATGCAGGACCACGTCTTCCCTGGCGGCAACCAGAATCTCCGCGCCTTCCCCTTGCACGAACACCGCCGCCTCCGTGCCGAGTCTGGCTTTCCATGGGTCGTCCGCCTCGAGCACGAGAATGTCTTCGGATTGCTCCGGGTCCGCCGAGGCGACGCCCTTCATCATCTCCTGAAGTGCGCTCAACTGCTCTTCCGATGGGGGAACCAGGGACAACCCGCGGAAACGGCGGTACGCAACCATCCTCTGCACGCCCAGGATGATCTGGGAAATGCTGAGCATAACGGCGGTCTTCGCCCAGATCTTATCCCATACGCCGATCTCGCCAGTGTGAGCCTCTGCAATGGCAACCAGGGCCGCGATGTTCAGCGCGCCCATCGTCACCAGTCCGATGCCCGCCAGAGCGATCCAGGAAGGCCGTGGCCACCGCCGCATCCCGATGCCGCCCGCCAGCAACAGGAGCCCCCCACCGGCCAGGATGGCAACCGCCACACCGGCGCCAAGGTCCTGAAGTCCGCTGATGATGGCGACCGCACCAAACGAAATCATGGCTGCCGAAGTCGTGCGCAGCGTGCCGAGCAGCGAACTATACGACGCAGCGGAGTGTAGAGCGTCAAGCTCCTGCTTACTCACACCAGTACACCGTCCGTGACCGATTGTACATCCGGTCGCCTCCATTGGCGGGGTTCCGGTAACGATGCTATGCGCCGGCAGCTTATCCCACGGCCTTGGGCTACGGGGCGGGCTTGGGCTGCGCGGCCGGTTTGGGCTTCTCCGCCGGCTTGTCCTTCTTCACCGGGCTGAGCAGGATGTGCGCGTTGCGGCCTTCCAGCCGCGGCGACCCTTCCACACTGCCGTACTGCACGAGATCCTGCGCGAATCGCAGCAGCAGCTTCTGGCCCAGGTCCACGTGCGCGATCTCGCGGCCCCGGAACTGCACCACCGCCTTCACGCGGTTGCCTTCCTGCAGGAACCGGATGGCGTGGTTCTTCTTGAAATCGTAATCGTGATCGTCGGTGTTGGGCCGGAACTTGAGTTCCTTGACCTGTATCACGTGTTGCTTCTTCTTGGCCTCTTGCTGCTTCTTCTTGTTCTCGTACTGCCACTGGCCATAGTCCATCGCCTTGGCCACCGGCGGTTCGGCGGTCGGCGCCACCAGGATGAGATCGAGCCCCAGTTCCTGTGCCCGGCGCACCGCGGCCGGCGTGGGCATGATCTCCACCGATCCATCGGGAAAGACCGCTCGTACCTCCCGGCAGCGAATGGCCTCGTTGACGTTTTCCCGGATTCTTGGTCTGCGTGGTTGGAAGTGTCTGCTTGGATACATGCGATCAGTTGGCGACCGGCGTGTTCATGTGGCTTACGAACCTAACCTATCAAACCACAACTCATTGGAAACTCCAAGGGGGTGGGGTGCGTGAGAGACAAACTGGCGGCGGGTTCGCGGTCCCTGAACATTCCGGATCGTGCTCCCAACTGTAGCGCAACCCGCGACTTAGTTCAAGTCCGTTAATGCCCGGTCCAGGATCTCGACCGCTTCCCCCGCCTGCTCCCGCGTCAGGATGTAGGGTGGCAGCATCCTGAGCACGGTCTCGTGCGTGCAGTTCAGCCACAAGCCCAACTCCAGCGCCCGCAGCAGGATCGGCCGCCCGGGCACGGACAACTGGAGGCCGAACATCAGGCCTTTCGACCGCACCCCGGTGATCACCCGGTGCCGGCCCGCCAGAGACTCCAGGCCCTCCCTAAGCACCCCGCCGACCTCCCGGATGTGCGGCAGCAGTTCCTCCATCACCGCCAGGAACTCCAGCGCTACCCGGCACGCCAGCGGACCACCGCCGCAGGTGGTTCCGTGCGCGCCCGCCGGTAGCGAGAGGGCAGCCTTCTCGGTAAACAGTGTCGCCCCCAGCGGCAGCCCCGCCGCCAGTGGCTTGGCCGCCACCACCAGGTCGGGCCGGATGCCGCTCCACTGGAATGCGAAGGGGCGCCCTGTCCGCCCCAGCCCGCATTGCACCTCGTCGGCCACCAGCAGCGCATTGTGCCGGTCCGCCAACTCCCGGGCGCGGCGCAGGAATCCGTCGTCGAGCGGATAGACGCCGGCCTCTCCCATTACCGGCTCCAGGATGATGCCCGCGGTGTCCTCGCTGACCGCGGCCGCCAGACCGTCTTCGTCGTTGGGCTGGACGAAGGTGACCTCCGGGTATAGCGGCTCGAACGGCCGGCGGTACTCGGGATGCCCGGTCACCGCCAGCGCCCCGAAGCTTCGCCCGTGGAACGAGCTTTCGAGCGCCACCAGCCGGATCTTGCGCTCGCTCAGGCCGCGGCCGTGCGCCCGCACCGCTTTCAGGGCGCATTCCATGGCTTCGCCGCCGCTGTTCGAGAAGAACACGCGATCCAGGCCGCTCATCGCGCACAGCCGCTCGGCCAGCGCGCCTTGGTAGCGGTGATACACGAGGTTGGAGGTATGGAGGCAGCGCGCCGCCTGCTCGGCCAACGCCGCCGCGATCCGCGGATGCCCGTGCCCCAGAGCATTCACTCCGATGCCGCTGATCATGTCCAAATACCGCTTTCCGTCCAGGTCGAACACGTAACACCCGCTGGCCGACTCTACCACCAGCGGGTAGCGGGAGTAGTTCTGGAGCAGGCACCGGGATTCCTTCTGTTGAACGCTTTCCATGGATGTGGTGTGCATGTTCCTCACCTTAACGGCGGGTCTATTCATATGTCCAATATTCAACACGTCATCAATTGATATGCTAACGGTATGATTCGAGGTATCGACCTGAGACACCTTCGCTACTTCGTCGCCGTCGCCGAAGAGCTGCACTTCTCCCGCGCCGCGCAACGCCTCGGAATCGCCCAGCCGCCGCTCACCCAACAGATCCAGAAACTGGAAGCCGCGCTGGGCCACCGCCTCTTCGAGCGCAGCTCCCGCCGCACCGCGCTCACCGAAACCGGCGCGGTGCTCCTCGAGGAGGCGCGCCAGGTTCTCGATCGCTTCCAACGCGCGCTCGATGCCGCGCGCCGCGCCGGCCGGGGCGAAACCGGGCGTCTCACCGTGGGCACGCCGCCCTCGGTCATGCTCTCCGCGCTGCCCAAGATCATCCGGCGCTATCGCGCGCGCTTTCCCGAAGTCGGCTTCACGCTCCGCGAATTATCGACCAGCGCGATCGCCGACGCCATCGACTCCGGCGCGATCGACCTGGGTTTTCTGCGCGAAGCTCCCGCCTCGGAAGCTCTGGCGTCCGAAATCGTTCTGCGCGAACCGGTCGCCGTCGCGCTCGCCTCCTCCCACCGCCTGGCCCGCCGGGTTCGCCTGCCGCTGCGAGCCCTGGCCCGCGAGCCCTTCGTCCTGTTCCCGCGCCAGCTCGGACCGGCCTTCTACGACCAGTTCATCGGCTTCTGCCGCGACGCCGGCTTCTCGCCCCACATCGTCCAGGAAGCCACCCAGTGGCAAAGTGTCGTGGCCATGGTCGCCGCCGGAGTTGGCGTCTCCCTGGTGCCCGGGTGCGTCCGCAAAATCCGCTGGCCGGGCGTGGTCTTTCGCCCTCTGCCCAACCTCACCACCACCGTCTCCCTCTGCTGGAAGAAGGGAAGAACCAGCCCCACCATGCAGACCTTCCTCCTGCTCGCCCGCGCCGGGTTTACTTTGCCTTCGTAGGGCGGACCCCTGGTCCGCCGGCCGACTTCCCCGTCGGCCCTCCCATGTGGTCCGGACCGGGGACATCCTTGACACTTTCGTGG
>PLEM01000280.1:0-284 GCA_003137035.1 Bryobacterales bacterium
CATGATGGAATGCAAGAGCGCCTTGCAGGAGGCCAACGGCGATCTGGCTCAGGCCGAAGTGGTCCTGCGCAAGCGAGGCATCGCCTCGGCGGCCAAGAAGGCCTCTCGCGCCACCAAGCAGGGACTCATCGGCAGCTACATTCACCCCGGCTCCCAACTGGGCGTCCTGGTGGAAGTCAACTGCGAGTCGGATTTTGTGGCCCGCACCGACGAGTTCAAGCAGCTCGTCCACGACATCGCCATGCAGATCGCCGCGGCCGACCCGCGCTTCATCCGCAAGGAAG
>PLEM01000280.1:310-8638 GCA_003137035.1 Bryobacterales bacterium
CGCCAAGACCGGCGAGAACATCACGGTCTCGCGGTTCTGCCGCTTCAAGCTCGGCGACCGGGACGAGGCCAGCGGACCGCCCGAGGCGTGAACGGACTCGCCGTGCCCCGCTACGATCGCATCCTCCTGAAGCTCAGCGGCCAGGCGCTGGCCGGCGCGGCCCAGTTCGGGCTCGACCCGGAACGCGTGCGCNNGCCGACCAGATGGGCATGCTGGCCACCGTCATCAACGCGCTCGCTTTGCAGGATGCCCTCGAACAGCAGGCCGTCCCGACCCGCGTGATGACCGCCATCGAGATGCGCCAGGTCGCCGAGATCTACATTCGCCGCCGCGCCATCCGTCACCTTGAGAAGGGCCGCGTGGTGATCTTCGCCGCCGGCACCTCCAATCCCTACTTCTCCACCGACACCGCCGCCGCGCTCCGCGCGCTTGAAATCCGCGCGCAGGTTGTCGCCAAAGGCACCCGCGTCGACGGCGTCTACGACAAAGACCCCCTGAAGCACCCCGACGCCGTGCTGTTTCCCAAGATCTCCTACGTCGAGGTGCTCTCGCGTGCCCTGGGGGTCCTGGACGGCACCGCGGTGGCGATGTGCCGCGAAAACCAGCTTCCCATGGTGGTCTTCAATCTCAACGCGCCGGGCAACATCATGCGCGTCGCCCTGGGAGAACCCACCGGCACTCTCATCCGCTAGACACCACCCCCGCTCTCATGCGAGTATCGGATTTTAGGAACGCTCTATGAAACCAGAAAACGCTGAAGCTCCTACGCCGACGTTCAAGTCCGTGAAAGAAGTGGAGGCGCACGCCAAGGTGCGCATGGAGAAGGTCCTCGGCGACCTTCAGCACGCCATGGCAGTCATCCGCACCGGCCGCGCTTCGGTGAGCCTTCTCGACCCGGTCAAGGTGGACTACTACGGCACGCCCTCTCCACTGAACCAGATCGCGACGCTGCACGTGCCCGAGCCGTCCCTGATCACGGTCCAGCCTTGGGACGTCTCTCAGATCGGCGCCATCGAAAAGGCCATCCGCAGCTCCGACTTGGGCTTGAACCCGTCCAACGACGGCAAGCTCATCCGCGTGCCCATCCCGGCGCTGACCGCCGAGCGGCGCAAAGAGCTGGTCAAGCACCTGCACGGCGTCGCCGAAGACCACCGCGTGAGCATTCGCAACCTTCGCCGCGACGCCAATGAGTCGCTGAAGAAACTCCTCAAGGACAAGCTGATTAGCGAGGATGACGACCGCCGCGCCCACGACGAGGTTCAAAAGCTGACCGACGCCTGCATGCTGAAGCTCGATCAGGCCGCCAAAGTCAAAGAGAAGGAAGTCCTCGAGCTGAAGTAGGGTAGGGCTCCAGCCCTATCCTCTCTACCCATCCGCGGTGTAATTCTTACTGCCGCCCGACGCGCCCGGACTGCTTCACCGTGGCAAAATCTACCCACGCGTGTGTCCGGATGTCACTTTCTCCCCAGCTTCGGCGGCGACGAAACCATTGCCAACAGAAGGCTGAATATCACCATCATCGCGAGGATTCCGGCTACAAACATACTGTGCACCCCTACGCTCGCTTCGAGGAAGAGCACGCAAGGGGCCAAACGCGGTTAATCGTACAACCATGAGCGCAGGATCTGGGCGGCCGCGGCCGGATCCTTCCTGGCGGTTTCGACCAGGTGTTTGGTGAGCGCCTCCGACTTCCTGGCGGCGGCCCGCGGCAGCTTCAGCGACTCCAGCGCTTCAGCGTCGGTCTGGCGCCTCGGTGGTTGCTGCTCGGCCTGTGACACCAATGCGTCCGCCAGGAGGACGGCGCGGCGTTTTCGCCGGGCGGCGAAGAAGAGGCACGCCGCCAGCAGCATCAGGAGCGCCACCCCAGCGGCCACGCCGAGCAGAACGGGGTTCTCCTGCCGGAGCAGCCGATCGAACCACGTTGACGGCCTCTGTGGGGCCGGAGCGGCGGTCCACGCGGGCGCCCCCGGCTGCCCGGCCGACAGGGTTGCCTCGAACGGCAGGCTTTCCACGATGAGCTGGTCGCCGCGCCCTGTGTTCAGCCCGGTAGCGGCAGCCACCAGATCGCGAATCACTTTCACCTTCTCCGGAGACGGAGGCTCGATGATGTGTTTGGCCAGGGGGCCCGAGCCTTGCCAGCGCGCCTCCTGATCCAGCAGCACCGAGAGCGAGATCCGCGTGACCGTTCCTTGCGGCAGGCGCGTGCGCCGCACCAGCCGGCTGCTCTGGTAGGCGATACTCTCGGAGCGCCGCGTTGCACTCGGAGCGGTCCCCGGGGCCACGGAGGCCGGGGCAGCCCCGCCGCCGTCCTCGGTTTTCTGCTTGCTGACCATCACCGATCGGGTTGGATCGTAGGTCTCTTCGCTTTGCTCGCCACCGCTAAAGTCGCATTCCACCGATGCGCCCGCCCGGAACTTCTCCGGCCCCAGTAGCGGTTCCAGCGTCGAGGTGATCTTCAAAACCAGGTCCTTCTCGACCTGGCGGCGGTAGTCCAGCGCCGCCTCGGAAGACTCCTCGCCGTCGGTCGCCGGGGACCTTCGGGGCCGGCTCAGCAGGTTGCCGTTCATGTCCAGCACCGAGACCCCGTCCGGCGCGAGGCCTTCCACCGCGCTCGCCACCAGGTGACACACCGCCAGCACGTTGGCCGGCGATAGGCGCGCGCCGGGCCGCAACTTCACCAGAACGCTCGCCTTGGCCGGCTGTCGCGCGTCCAGG
Organism: Bryobacterales bacterium; assembly: GCA_003137035.1. Taxonomy (GTDB): domain Bacteria; phylum Acidobacteriota; class Terriglobia; order Bryobacterales; family Bryobacteraceae; genus Fen-330. Next base: position 3,026 of record PLEM01000280.1, read on the forward strand.
AACACCGAGTCCTTCGGGAAGGTCACGTGCACGCGGGCGCGCTCGACCTCGGCCAGCGCCAATACCGAACGCTCTAATTCCCCCTCGATCGCGCGCCGGTAGTTGATGTGTTCGGTGAAATCCGTGATCCCAAAACTGGATTTGTCGAACAGTTCGAACCCTACCCGCCCGCTCTTGGGCAGTCCCGCGCCAGCCACTTGCAGGCGCGCTTCCGCCACCCGCTCCGAGGGAACCAGGATGGTGGTTCCGTTTTCGCTCAGCCGGTATTCGGTTCCCGTCTCGCGCAGTTTCTGCAGCACCGCGTTGCCGTCCTCGGGCGCCAGACCGGTGTAGAGCGGCCGGAAGTCCTGCTCGCGCTTCCAATTCGTGAACGCGTACAGTCCGCCAATTACCAGCACCACGGCGGCCAGGATATAGACCCGCTGCCGGAGGTTGAGGCTGCCGAGAAGTTTTTTGATCTGGTTCATACGCGCGCCAAGCTAGATCTGCATCCGCATCACTTCCTGATAAGCCTGCACCACCTTGGCGCGGACCTGGAAAAACAGGTCGAAGTCCAATTCCGCGCGATGCGTCGTCAGCACCGTTTCGTGCAGTTCCCGGCTCTCTCCGGCAAGCAACCGCTCCACGCTCTGACTCGCCGTGTTCCGCAGTTCCTCCACCCGGCCCATGGCGCTCTTGAGCGCGCTTTGGAAGGCGCCGGGCCGGCTGGCTTCGGCCGGACTCTGGAGCATGGCCGGGCTGAGGCCGCCAACGGAAATCGGGCTGATCGGGGAAGACATGGGTGCGTTTCCTCTTAGCGCAGCAGGGTCATCGGGCTCTGTTAGAGCAAGTGGGCTGCCAGAAGATATAGGCTTTTACATCAACTAGTTACGAAGATGGAAGCCACCTGGAACGCCAATATCCCGTCAGGGGGCCAGAAACCTGACCGGAGCCCGGCCGCACTGGTCACTCGCGGTCGGCCTGCTCCGGGTCGGCCCCCGAATCCACCAGCAGGCGAACCGTTTTCTGGCTTCCCGCCCGTGTGGCGAGCATGAGCAGCGTGCGCCCGTTCCGATCGCGAACTCGCGGGTTCGCGCCCGCTGCCAGAAGCAGTTGCACCGCCGTCCAGTTGCCGGCAGCCGCCGCCCCGATCAACGGGTTCTGCCCGTCGCTGGTGGTCGCATTGGGGTTTGCCTTGGCCGCCAGCAGCATACTCAATAGCGAGCCTTGGGTATCCTTCGCACTGGCCCACTCCAGCGGACTGACCCCTTCGGCATCCGCCCGATTCGCGTCGGCGCCCGCCACCAGGAGCGCGCGCACGGCCTCGTCCCGCTCCTTGCCCGGAGTGCGGCGCAACGCCGCCAGCAACGGCGGGCAGCCCTCTTTCCCGCCCTCGTTTGGGTCCGCGCCCGCCTCCAGCAGGCTGCGCAGCGTCTCCACCGCGCCGGATTCCGTCATCCAGCCGAGTGGCGTCCGCCCGTCGCCAGTCAGCGCATTGGGGTCCGCCTTCGCCTTCAGCAGCAGCGCTACCAGAGCGTGCCTCCGCTCCCGCAGGGCCCACTCGAGCGGCGTCAGGCCCTTTCGGTCGCTGCGATTGGGATGGGCGCCCGCACCTAGCAGCAGGCCGGCGATTTCTTCCTTCGCCGGGTCCTTGACCTCCTTGAGCACACTCATCAGAAGGGGCGCGCTCTGCTGGTCGGCCAAATCCACCTTCGCTCCCGCCGCCAGCAACTCCTGGACCAGCTCCGGATTACCCGAGTTCACCGCGTGGCGCAGCGGATAGAGACCGGATGCGGTCCGCCCGTTGGGATCCGCCTTGGCCCCCAGCAGCAGCCGGACCAGCTTCGCCGAACCGGTACCCAGCGCCAGCTCCAAAGGGCTGGTTCGCTTGGGCCCGGCCTGGTTGGGATCGGCGCCCGCCCGTACCAGCAGGCTCACGACTTCCTCGATCTCCTGCCCCTTTCCCGTCTTCAGCGACACCACCATCAACGGTTGGCCCTCGCCGTCCGCCGCATTGGGATCGCCGCCCGCCTCCAACAATCCGGCCAGCGTGGCCACGTCCGCGCCCGCGACAGCCGCCAGCATCCTCGCCGTGACCAGTTCGGCTGCGCGGCAGCGCACTTCAGCATCGGGATCCTTCAGCCCGCCAGGTTCCTCCGCCAGACGCTCCACCGCCCGGCGCCGCAGCGCGGCAGGTCCCCTCTCCAGAAGCAGCCTCCACAGCCAGACCATGTTCATGCTCGATTCTCGGGGCCGTACATGCCCGGGTAGCTCCGGCGCATCTCGCACGCGGCCTCCACGACGCTCTCGATGGCAACGTCGGGGCCGCGGCCAATGCCCGGGCAGTAGCCGGCTGCCTCGGTCCACTCCTTGCGGTCGCTGAGCATCTCGGGCCAGAAGGGGAACGTGCGGCACTGGGTCGGTTTGGCGGGATGGATGCCGCAACCGTCCTCTCGAAGGAAGGGGCACTGGGCGCCGCGCGGTTTGCGCAGCCGCAGCAGGTGGCGGGTACGGTACACGTAACGCTTCTCGAAGGCGCGGCGACCCATCCCCAGCATCGCGGCCGCCCTGCTCAGGTCCTCCTCCGTCAGGTAGATGAAGCCCCGTTCCCGGCAACAGTTGGTACACCCGCGCAAGCAGGTGAATCGCAGCCCTTTCACGTTGTCAGAATACCAGTTTCAGTAGGATAAGGCTCCGCCTTGTCCTCTTCGTTTTCCCTTGGCATCCCCCAAAAACAGCGTTAGAGTAGAAGTATGAAGGCGAACGTGCCCGCCAACTCCCGGCCCGGCCTGTTCGGCTCCGATTAATCCCCACCTGCTGCCCTCTGTTTCCCGTCTTCAACCAGGAGGTTTCCTATGAAAGTCAGGAGTGCAGCAATCCGTCCGGGCTTGCCGCGGATCGTTACCGCTCTGCCCGGCCCTAGAGCGCGAGCCGTCATCGAGCGGGACCGGAAGGTGATTTCCCCTTCTTACACCCGGAGTTATCCGCTGGTGGCCGAGCGCGGCGAGGGGGCCATCGTCGAGGACGTGGATGGCAACCGTTTTCTGGATTTCAACGCCGGCATTGCGGTGTGTTCCACCGGCCATTGCCATCCGCGCGTCGTCGAGGCCATACACCGGCAGTCCGCCCGCCTGATTCACATGTCGGGCACCGACTTCTACTACCAGAACATGGTCGAGTTGGCGGAGCGGCTGGCCGCGAGCGCGCCGGGCAACCTCCCGCGGCGCGTCTATTTCGGCAATTCCGGCACCGAGGCCATCGAGGCGGCCCTCAAGCTGGCCCGCTACCATACCCGGCGCGACAAGTTCATCGCCTTCCTGGGCGGGTTCCACGGCCGCACCATGGGGTCGCTCTCGCTCACCGCCAGCAAGGCGGTGCAGCGCCGCGGCTTCGGGCCTCTGCTCGCGGGCGTCTTCCACGTGCCCTATCCGCGCTCGGAGGAGAGCGCCGCCGCTTCCATCGAGGCCATCGAGCGGTTGTTCCACACCGTGGCCTCACCCGAGGAAGTGGCCGCGTTCGTCTTTGAGCCGGTTCAGGGTGAGGGCGGATACCTGGTGCCGCCGCCCCGGTTCTTCGATGAATTGCAGCGGCTCGCCAAGCAGCACGGGATTCTACTCGTCGCCGACGAGGTGCAGTCGGGAATGGGACGCACCGGGAAGATGTGGGCCTGCGAGCACTTCGACCTCGTGCCGGACATTCTGGCCACGGCCAAAGGGATCGCCAGCGGCCTGCCGCTAGGCGCCATCATCGCCCGCTCCGAGCTGATGGACTGGAAACCGGGAGCGCACGCCTCCACCTTCGGCGGCAACCCGGTGGCGGTGGCCGCGGCGCTCGCGACCCTGGACATGCTGGAAGGCGGGCTGATCGCCAACGCCGCCGAGGTCGGCGCGCACCTCATGACGCGCATGCGCGATTGGCCGCAACGCTTCCCCTATGTCGCCGAAGTGCGCGGGCTCGGCCTGATGATCGGCATCGAGATCGTGCGCGACCAGCGCTCCCGCGAGAAGGCGCCCGACCTGCGCGACCAGTTGGTTCAGATGGCGTTCGAGCGCGGCCTGCTGGTGCTGGGCGCGGGCGAGAGCACGCTGCGCCTCAGCCCCCCGCTCATCATCACCACCAGGCAGGCCGACTTCGCCTGCGGCATCCTGGAGCAATGCCTCGAGGAACTGTATCGCACGCTCCGCCGGACGGCGGCGTAGGGGGCGACCGCTTGCGGTTGCGGCGGCGGCGCCCCTTGTGCCGCACCAACTTCGCGAGGCCGACGTTCTCAAGCCCCAAACGGCGGGACTCTGCCGAACGATGTTAACTGTTTGAAGGAATTGGCTCCCCAGGTAGGATTCGACTCTACAACCCTGCTGTCTGCACCTCGGAGGCGTCCAATTCGATGTCGTCACCGTCTACCCAACGGTTGATGGGGCGTAAAGAAAGGTGCGATCGCCGGTTACCGGGTGCAGATGTGGGTGAAGTTCGCAGGACCCGGAAGAGAGAGCCGTTCAGTCCGCTGCGGAGCCAATGACGAGATCGAGTCCGGCGGCTTCCGCGAACGCCCGGAAATCCCGGTCCCGCGTGAGGAGAGGAATCCCGTGATCGATACAGCTCTGGGCGATCAATGCATCGCCGAGGCGCGCCTTGCGGCGCATTGCCAGCACCCTCGCTCGCAACTCACCCGCGCGTTGCCAATAGCCAGGCCCGACTTCGATGAGAGGCAGTTCTGAGAGAGTTCGTGAAACCTCGGAAGGAAGCTTCGGGTCACTCAACACTTCGGTGAGCACAACGGGCACCATTAGCACCTGCCGGTCCTGGAGCGCCCTATCGAGGAGTTCCGCGTCCTCGCCGTCATCTCCTTGCAGGAAGGCGATCCAGGTGCTGGTGTCGACCGCGATCATCGGTCGGCCTTCAGCTCGGCTAGCGTGCGGGTGAAGCGAACCTTGCCCCGGAGTTGGCGCAGCCGCGCGTAGGCATGCGACGCCGCAACTAGCTGCAGGCCGGTACGAACGGTCTGGGTGATGCCGCTACCACTGGCTCGTTGTGCTTTTTCGAGAAGTCCCGGCGGCACCTCGACGGTGATCTTGCGCGCTGTCTCCATGACACCTCAATATACCATACCCGATACCAGCATCGAATATGGCCCCGCTACTCACAGGCAAGCCGCAGACGACCGGCCAAGGCCAACCCGCGCCGCCTGCGCGTCATTCGGGCGTCTTGTTGCTGTACGTCCGATTGAGCCAGGTCTTGGGCACCGGCACGATGCAGATGTTAAGAGACCGGTTGTCCTTGGAGATCAGGGCGGACTGGATCTCGATCTTCGTGCCCTCCGCGTTGAACGTGGGGTGAATGTGATCCGCCCCGGTCTTCTGGGGACCGGCCAGCATGTTCATCTCGCCGCTGTGCCGGTCGATGAGCCAGACCTCGTAGCTGAAATCGTCGGTGGCGGCCCAGCGGCCGTCCGCCGATCCGGCAACATGCCAATCCGAGTGGCCCGGCGCCCACGCGGGAACCTGCCCGACAATCCGCGCTTCCCGTGTCCGCAAGTTGACGATGCCCACCCCGGTCGGATGGTCCATCGCTCCCGCGATGCCCCAATTGGACTCGGGAGTATTGCTGCCGATCGGGCGGTGGCCGAGGATGGCGATG
>PLEM01000198.1:0-1980 GCA_003137035.1 Bryobacterales bacterium
GGCGACGTGATGCAGGAATCCGCCCAGGCCGCCATGAGCTACATCCGCTCCCGGGCGCACAAGTTCGGCTTGCCACGCGATTTTTACCGCAACCTCGACATTCACGTGCACGTGCCCGAAGGCGCCATCCCCAAGGACGGCCCGTCGGCCGGCATCACCATCGCCACGGCGATCACCAGTGCGCTAACTAAAATTCCGGTGCGCTGCGATGTGGCGATGACTGGGGAAATCACTCTGCGGGGCAGGGTCCTGCCGATCGGCGGGTTGAAGGAGAAACTGCTGGCGGCGAGGCGCCACCGGATCTTCGAAGTGATCATCCCGAGCGACAACGAGAAGGACCTCCCCGATATTCCGGATAACGTTAGAAACGAGATGAAGTTGCACTTCGTCGAATCGATGGACGAGGTGCTCAGGATCGCCCTGGAGCGGGAAATCACCGCGCTCCCGCTCACCGCCGGCGCCGCGCCGGTGGAACTAGCCGCCCAGCCGAGCGAAGAGCAATTGCACTAGGATTGGCCGGGGGCCAGGCTGCCGTTGGATGCCTGGAAGCCGGCCGGCGGAGCGAAGGCGCGGTATATAATGGGTGCAGCCCACCGGGAACGATTTCCCCTGAAGAAGTAGCGGAGACCGCCTCCTGGGAGAAGTGACGTGGGTAGGTCCAGCCTCCTGAATTGCCCGCTGGGAGCGCTTCAACTGGCTGGGACCGGCAGGTGCCCGGCTGCACGCAGTGGATACACTCCCATCGGGTGGACGCCACGACGACTGACAAACTGAAGAACCGACCCCAATTGATTTACGGGCTGGCCGCTATCCGCCACTGGGCGGGTCCGCGGCCAGCGCCGAGCCCGGCCGCCTCCGGCCGGGAAGCGAGGGAAACTTGGCAAGCGACACTGAAAACCCAGAACAAATCGTAAACCCGACCCAAGCGCAAGAGGAGAAACCGCAGGCCCCGACCACGCCCGCGGCCGCTCCTCCCCAACCTGGCGCTCGCAAGGGGCGGGGACCGGCGCCTCCCACCAAGAACGGCGCCCCCACCGCTACCACCACCCTGGATCTGGTCGCGCTCAAAGATTTGAGCATCCAGCAACTCAACCAGATCGCGAAGGATCTCGGCCTGAGCGGCACCTCCGGCCTGCGCAAGCAGGAGCTCATCTTCAAGATCCTGCAAGCCCAGGCCGAGAAGAGCGGCCTGATCTTCTCCGAGGGAGTCCTGGAATGTCTGCCCGACGGTTTCGGATTCCTCCGGGCCCCCGAGTACAACTACCTCCCTGGCCCGGACGACGTCTACGTATCGCCGTCGCAGATCCGCCGGTTCGACCTGCGCACCGGCGACACCATCTCGGGGCAGATCCGTCCTCCCAAGGAAGGCGAACGCTATTTCGCCCTCATCAAGGTGGACGCCATCAACTTCGAGCCGCCCGAAGAGGCCCGCAACAAGATCTTCTTCGACAACCTCACGCCGCTCTACCCGCACGGGCGCATCAAGCTGGAGACTGTCAAGGAGAACTACTCCGGCCGCATCATGGACCTGCTGACGCCCATCGGGAAGGGGCAGCGCGGCCTCATCGTTTCCCCTCCGCGCACCGGCAAGACCATGCTGTTGCAGTCCATCGCCAACTCGGTCACCACCAACCACCCCGAGATCATTCTCATCGTGCTGCTCATCGACGAGCGGCCCGAGGAGGTCACCGACATGCAGCGGAGTGTCAAGGGCGAGGTCATCAGCTCCACCTTCGACGNNGCGCGACGTGGTGATCCTGCTGGATTCCATCACGCGGCTGGCGCGCGCTTACAACACCATCGTGCCACCATCGGGCAAGGTGCTCTCCGGCGGCGTCGATTCCAACGCGCTCCAGCGCCCCAAGCGCTTCTTCGGCGCGGCCCGCAACATCGAGGAAGGCGGCTCGCTCACCATCATCGCCACCTCCCTGATCGACACCGGTTCCCGCATGGACGACGTCATCTTCGAGGAGTTCAAGG
>PLEM01000198.1:2044-5191 GCA_003137035.1 Bryobacterales bacterium
GCAAGACCCGCAGCAACGCCGAGTTCCTGGGCGCGATGAGCGGCTGATCGCGGGCGGCGTCCGGATCGGTCCATGAACCCATCGGAAGCGCCGGCCCGGCGCGTGGGTGCGCCCCTTGCGGCGGTAGCTTGGCTGGTTTGGCTGGGCATTGCGGTGGCGCTGACCCTGCGACCGTTTCTCTGGCATATCGATTACTTCAGGCGCCCCGGCGCGCGGTTTTACCCGCTGTTTCTGGCCGTGATCGCGGTGGCAGCGCTGGGAGCGCCCGTCTATCAGAGGCTGCGGCGGAGCGGCTTCTGGCGCTACGAACCCGCGTTGCTGGCCGGCTTCACCTTGGCGGCGTTCCTGTTCTACGAGCCGCGGGCCACGCTGGCGACCGCCTGGATCTTTCTCACCTGCTACGCCGTCGGCCGGCTCCTCCGGCGGGAGCTGGGCTTCCAGCCGAGCGGTCTCGCCGAGGAGGTGGGCTTCTCCTCCGGAATCGGGCTGGGCGTTCTGATGTGCGTCCTGTTCGTGATGGGTTTGTGCGGCTGGTACCACTCATGGGCGTTCGCTGTGTTGCTCGGCGCCGCGGACTTGCTGGCGTACCGCGAGTTTGCGGGCCTGTGGACGGCGGTGCGCGGGTTTCACCGGGCCTGGGGCGGGACCAAACAGGCCGGCGGATGGATGGGCCTGCTGCTGACCGGCTTCGCCGCCTGTTTGGTCCTCNNCTGCGCCACGATGCTGATTCTGGCGCCCAGCCTGGATTTCGACGTGCTCGCGGCGTACCTGCCCGAAGCCCAGACCTACGCCGCGCAGCACTCGTTGCAGCCACTGCCGTGGAACGCTTACAGCTACTTCCCGCAGGGGGTCGAAGTCCTCATGACGCTGGGCTACAGCCTGGGAGGGCAAGCCGCGGCGCAGATGCTACCGCCCATCTTCTTCCTGCTCACGTTGCTGCTTGCCATCCCCCTCGGCCGGGCGTGCGGAGGGAGCGCTTCAGCGTTCTGGCCGGGATCGTGTTTGCGGCGTCTATCCCGTTTCTGCACCGGACCGGCAGCGTGGCCAAGAACGACCTCGCGGTGGCCTTCTTCGTTCTGGCGGCGTTGCACTGCACCTTGCGCTGGAGGGATTCGGACCGCTTTGGATGGATACAGCTCGGCGTGTTCTTTCTGGCTATGGCAGCCGGGGTGAAACACACGGTGGTGTTCGGCCTGGTGTCGCTTGGACCGCTCTACCTCTACGCAGTGTGGCGGCAACCGAGGCGACTGCGGGCCGCGGCGTCGCTGGTGGCGGTGTTCGTCTTGTTCGGGCTGTTGTGGCAGGCGCGAGCCTTCGCTCTCACCGGCAATCCCTTTTATCCGCTGAAGGCGCGCCTGGCTGTTGCCGGCCCGGACGAGCGCCCGCATCTGGACTGGAAATCGGCGGCGCTGCGGTATGTGCGCACGCCCTGGACGCTGCACTTCGAGGGAGAGCGGCACTTCGAATCGCCGTCCCCAAATCCGTTGGGCGTTTTCTTCATCCTGTTCACGCCCATGTGGCTGCTGGCGCGGCGCGCGCGCGGGAACGCGAACCAGCGGGCGTGTGTTCTTTTCTGCGTGGTGTACCTGCTGTACTGGGCGGCGCTGGTGGACTGGCCACGCTATGCGATCGCTCCCCTGGTACTGTTGGCCGTCCTGACTGCACAACGGATCATGGAGTTCCACGCGGGTTCTGGGCGCTGGGTGCGCGGATCGATCGTCGCCGCGGCGGCTTACTGCCTGCTGTTTGCGCTACCCGTCGCGATGATTCTGGAAATCAACGCGCCCCAGTTCCGCCTTTTTTCGCGCAGAATTGACAAGGACGGCTATCTGCGCGAGGCGCTCAACACTTTCGGCTCGCTCGAGTATTTGCGCACCAGCCGCATCGGGCAGGACCAGGTGTTTGCGGTGGACAACTGCTCGGCCGCTTACGCTCCCGACCCCCGCCAGTTCCGATGCGTGCTCAGCGGCGCCACCGCGGATCTGGGCGAGACGATCCTGGCGGAGTTGCGGCGACGGGATCCCCGCTGGCTGGTCCTGCCGCGCAACGAAGTGGGCCGTTCGGTGGAGCGCCGCGTCGAGACCGTCAAGCGCGCCACAGAGGTCTACCACGACGCGCACTTCACGGTCCTGAAAACCAGTGACAGTATACTCAATCCCCGATTTCCAGGGGACTGAAGAGGCGCTTCCGGCACATCGGTTTAGAACGCTCCCACACTCTTCTGGGAAATCGGGGATTGAGTATACTGTCACTGGTTTCGGGTTTAGGATGGAGGCATGAGACTGCTGGAACGGCTGGGGATTCAAGAGGTCAACTCCGGGGCCGGCTGGGGAGAGTGGATCGATAATCCGCGCGGAGGCGAACTGGTTTCCATCAATCCGAGCGACGGCTCGGCGATCGCCGTAGTCCGCATGGCGGGGGCCCAGGATTACGAAGAGGCGATGCGGCACGCCTGCGAGACCTTTCCGCGCTGGGGCGCCTGTCCCGCTCCCCAGCGCGGCGCGATCGTGCGCGAGATCGGTGAGGAACTGCGCCGGCACAAGGACGATCTCGGCGCGCTGGTCAGCCTGGAAATGGGCAAAATCCTCGCCGAAGGCAGGGGCGAGGTGCAGGAGATGATCGACATCGCCGACTTCGCGGTGGGGCTTTCGCGCCAGCTCTACGGCCTCACCATGCACAGCGAGCGGCCCGGGCACCGCATGTACGAGCAGTGGCACCCGCTGGGCGTGGCGGGCGTCGTCACGGCGTTCAACTTCCCGGTGGCGGTGTGGTCCTGGAACGCGATGATCGCGGCCGTGTGCGGCGATTGCGTCCTCTGGAAGCCATCCTCGGAGACGCCCCTCACCGCCATCGCCGTGCAGAAGATCTGCGACCGCGTGCTCGAGCGCCACGGCTGGACGGGAGTATTCAACCTGGTGATTGGCCGGGGCGCGGACGTAGGCGAGCGGCTGCTGGCCGACCGCCGCCTGCCGCTCATCAGCGCTACCGGCTCGTGCCGGATGGGAACCCGCGTGGCGGAGATCGTCGGGCGGCGGCTGGGGCGCACCCTTCTCGAACTGGGAGGCAACAACGGCGTCATCGTGATGGAGGATGCGAACCTCGACCTGGCGTTGCGCGCCATCCTGTTCGGCGCCTGCGGAACATCCG
>PLEM01000247.1 GCA_003137035.1 Bryobacterales bacterium
GCGCGGCTGGAGGCGCTGGAGCTGGTTCCGTTTCGCGCCGCGATTGCCGCGGGCGCCGACGCGGTGATGACGGCGCACATCGCGGTGCCGGCACTGGACGATCCCGGAACCCCCGCCACGCTCTCCCGCGCCATGCTTACCGGTTTGCTCCGCGAGGAGCTTGGCTTCCAGGGGCTGATCGTCACCGACGCCATGGATATGAACGGCATCGCCAAGCAATGGACCGTCGGGCAGGCGGCCGTGAAGGCGCTGGAAGCTGGCGCCGACGTGCTGCTGATGCCCTCCAATCCCGAGCAGGCGGTGGATGCGGNNTGCGGTGGTGCGCGCGGTCCAGAACGGCACGCTGCGCCGGCAGCGCATCGACGAGAGCCTCAACCGGGTGCTGGCGGCCAAGGCGCGCGTGGGGTTGAGCCGGCGGCGCTTCGTGGACGCCGAGGCGGCCATGGACGAACTGGATTCGCCCGAGGACATCGCGCGCGTCCAGGAGATTGCCGACCGCGCCGTGACGCTAGTGAAGAACGAGGGGCCGCTGGTGCCGCTCAAGAGCGGATCGGCATGCTTTCTGGTGCTGCCCGAGAACCGCTACACCACGCAGGGCAAGGCGTTTGCCGCCGAGGTTCGGAAGCGCGCGCCCAATGCGCAGATCCTGACGCTCGAGCCCGCGGAGAGCGACGCGGATTCCGAGAAGGCGGTGGCCACGGCCAAAACCTGCGACGTGGTGGTGGCGGCGGCATTCGCCTCGGTGGCCGCCTACCGCGGCACCACGGTGCTCGCAGGAGGCTACCCGGCGCTGCTCACTGCCCTGCTGGACAGCGGGCGCCCGGTGATTCTGGTGGCGCTCGGCAATCCGTATATGATTCGCAGTTTCGCCGGCGCGAGCGCCTACCTGACCACCTACAGCTCCGTGGCGCCGTCGGAGGTCGCCGCGGTGAAGGCGCTGTTCGGCGAAATTCCCATTCAAGGGCATCTGCCGGTGACCATTCCAGGCATCGCGAAGTACGGGGACGGCATCCAGATCCCCCGTTGATATCATCGGGGTATGGAAATCACCTGGCTTGGACATGGCAGCTTCCAGTTCCGCCTGGAAACAGGCGAGGTCTTCGTGATGGACCCCTGGATCGGCGGGAACCCGTCCTATCCGAGGGGCCACGAGTTCTCCCGCGTAGACGCCATCGTCATCACACACGGGCATTTCGACCACATCCATGACGCCGTCCCGCTGGCCAAACAGTTCTCGCCGCAAGTGGTGGCGATCTACGAGACCTGCGAGTGGCTGGGCTCGAAGGGCGTCGCGAACACCTGCCCCATGAACAAGGGTGGATCGCAGATGGTCGCCGGCGTCACGGTGACCATGACCCACGCGGTGCACAGTTGCGGCATCAAGGACGGCAACCAGATCATTTACGGCGGCGAGGCTTCGGGCTATGTGCTGCGCCTGCCCGACGGCCGCGCGCTATACTTCGCCGGCGACACCAACGTGTTCTCCGACATGGCGCTCATCGAGCAGCTCTACCACCCCGAGCTGGCCTTCCTACCCATCGGCGACCTGTTTACGATGAGTCCGCGGGAAGCCGCGCTGGCCTGTTCACTGCTCAAGGCGAAGAAGGTGGTTCCGATGCACTTCGGCACCTTCCCGCCGCTCACCGGCAGGCCGGAACAACTGGCCGCACTGACCGCTACCGAGGTCTGGACGCTCGATCCGGGCAAACCGGTTACTTGGTAGCCGCCCGCTTGGCTACCGCTTGCGCATCCACCACCGCGATGGCGGCCACGTTGACGATGTCGTTGACCTCGGCGCCGCGCTGCAGCACGTGCACGGGCTTCGAGGTCCCCGTCAGGATGGGGCCGATCACTTCGCATCCGCCGATGCGCGCGAGCAGCTTGTAAGCGATGTTTCCGGCTTCCAGAGTGGGGAAGATCAGCACGTTGGCTCCGCCCTTCAGCACGCTGAACGGGTAAGTTTCGGCGATGATCTCGGGAACCACGGCGGTATCGGCTTGCATCTCGCCATCCACGATCAGCGACGGCTCGCGCTGGTGGAGAAGTTCCACCGCGCGGCGGACTTTATCGGCCAGCGAATGGCGCGTGCTGCCGAAGTTGGAGAACGACAGCATGGCCACGCGCGGCTCGACGTTGAACCGCCGCGCCATCTCGGCGGTGCAGATGGCGATCTCGGCGAGATCCTCCGCGCTGGGATCGATGTTCACCGTGCAATCGGCCAGGAAATACACGTCGCCCTTGGCGGTGATGAGCATGTAAACGCCGGAGACCCGGTGCAATCCCTCGCGCACGGAGATGACATGCAGGGCGGGCCGGATGGTATCCGGGTAGTGCTGGGTGAGCCCGCTGACCAGGGCGTCGGCGTCGCCGGCCTGAACCATCATCGAGCCGTAGACGTTGCGCTGGACCATCCACTCGCGCGCCTCGATGGGGGTAATGCCCTTGCGTTGGCGCAGCGAGTAGAGCTGGCCGGAGTAGCGCTCGAGGTCCGGTGAGGTTTGCGGATCGATGATGCGGACGCCCTCCAGGGTGAGGCGGCACTCTTCGATGCGCTCCCGGATCACGGACTCGCGGCCGAGCAGGATGGGGGTGGCGATCTGCTCGTCGAGCAGGATCTGGCAGGCGCGCAGGATCTTGGTTTCCTCGCCCTCGGGGAAGACAATGCGCATAGGCTGGCGCTGCGCCTTGTGGATCACCACCCGCATGATCTCCCGGGCCTTGCCCAGCCGCCGCTCGAGCTGTTCCTTATACTCCTCGATCTCCACCGGGCGCTGGGCCACGCCGGTTTCCATCGCGGCGCGGGCCACGGCCGTGGATTCCCAGATCAGCACGCGCGGATCGAACGGCTTGGGAATAATGTACTGGCGCCCGAACTCCATCTGCTCGACCCCGTAGGCGGCGCGCACCGAATCCGGCACGTCCTCTTTGGCGAGCGCGGCTAGCGCGCGGGTTGCGGCGAGTTTCATCTCGTCGTTGATGGCCGTGGCGCGCACGTCCAGCGCTCCGCGGAAAATGAACGGGAAGCCCAGGACGTTGTTCACCTGGTTGGGATAGTCCGAGCGGCCCGTGCACATGATGACGTCGGGACGCGCCTTGACGGCCACGTCGTAGGGAATCTCGGGATCCGGGTTGGCCATGGCGAAGATCACCGGGTTCTCGGCCATCCCCATAATCATCTCCGGTCTAACGCAGTTGCCCTGGGAGAGGCCCACGAAGACGTCGGCGCCGCGCAGCGCGTCGGAGAGAGTGCGCGCGCCGGTATCCCGCACGAAGCGCGCCTTGTACTTGTTCATGCCCTCGGTGCGGCCCTGGTAGAGAACGCCCTTGGTGTCGCACATGAGGATGTTCTCGCGCTTCAGGCCCAGGCGAATGTAGTGATTGGCGCAGGAAATGGCGCTCGCGCCGGCGCCGTTGAACACCAGATGCACGTCCTCGATGCGCTTGCCGACGACTTCGATCGCGTTTAGCAGGGCGGCCCCCGAGATGATGGCGGTGCCGTGCTGGTCGTCGTGGAACACCGGGATCTTCATGGTGCGCTTCAGCTCTTCCTCGATCTCGAAACACTCGGGCGCTTTGATGTCCTCGAGGTTGATGCCGCCGAAGGTGGGCTCGAGCAACTGACAGGCGCGGATGATCTCGGCGGGGTTCTCGGTGGCCAGCTCGATGTCGAACACATCGATGTCGGCGAAGCGCTTGAACAGGACCGCTTTGCCTTCCATGACCGGCTTGCCGGCCAGGGCGCCGATGTTGCCCAGACCGAGCACCGCGGTGCCGTTGGAGACCACCGCGACCAGGTTGCCCTTGGCGGTGTACTTGTAGGCCAGCGAGGGATCGCGCTCGATTTCGAGACAGGGCACGGCCACGCCGGGCGTGTAGGCCAGGCTGAGGTCACGCTGGGTGCGGCAGGGCTTGGTCGGGGTTACGGCCAGCTTGCCGGCAGTCGGAGTGGAATGGTATTCCAACGCGTCTTCTTTGCGTATCATCATGCCGCGGAATTCCTTTCCAGATCAGGGTAGCGCGTTTCGGACGGGGATACTCTCTGCCGCGCCTACAGGTGGACGCACCCGCTGAAGCGGTCGGGGCTCGGCGCCGGGAAATCGGGGATTGAGTATACTGTCACTGGTTTTCGATGTCGCCCGCCTGCATCAAGTACAACGCGTCCAGGAAATTCACCTGGAAGCTACCGGGGCCGGGAGAGCGCCTGGCGGCCATTTCGCCGGCGATTCCCATCACGGCCATGGCGTGCGCGGCGGCATGGAACGGCGAGGGGTTTACGGCCGCGAACGCCCCGGTCAGCGCGGTGGCGGTGCAACCCAGGCCGGTGACCCGCGCCATCATGGGGTGGCCGTAGTGGACCCGGACGATGGAGTCCTCCGCGACGATCACGTCCGTCGCCCCGCTCACGCTCACCACGCAGCCGCAAGATCGCGAGAGGGCCTGAGCGGCCGCCAGGGCTTCCTCGGATGCCGCCGCGCTGTCCACCCCTTTGGTGCTCCCGCCGGCGCCGGCCAGCGCCATGATCTCCGAGGCGTTGCCCCGGACAATGGTTGGCGGAGCTTCCCGCATCAGCGACTGCACGGTGTCCGTGCGAAACCGGGTCGCCCCGCAGCCCACCGGGTCGAGAACAATCGGAATGCCTCGCTTGCGCGCCTCCCGCGCCGCCTTCATCATCGCTCCGATCCACGGCGCGCTCAGCGTTCCGACGTTGAGGACCAGCGCCCGCGCCAGGCTCACCATCTCCTCGACCTCTTCGACCGCGTGCGCCATCACCGGCGACGCGCCTACGGCGAGCAGCGCGTTCGCCGTGGTGTTCATGACCACGTAGTTGGTGATGTTGTGGACCAGCGGGGCTTCCGCCCGAATCCGTTCGAGGTCCCGCCAGATCTCGCAAGCTTCCACGGCAACTCCTACTGCGTGGACTTATTTTCCGCGGCCTTCACCAGCTCCCAGCGGCCGCGGCCGCATTTGTTCTTGCACGGGGGAAGGGTCTGGTCCTTGCTGAATGTGGCGGGCAGCTTGCACACGCTGCACCAGTAGATGCCGGTGGCGGGGGCCGGGGTACCGGGTTTGTGGGTCATGAGTTCGATGCTCCTCGATTATTTCGTTCGGCGATCACGATTCGCGCCAGCTCCTCGGGCCGATCCACCATCATATCCGGCGGAGCTTCCTCGAGGGTTTCCGGCTGGAATCCGTAACTGACGCCGCAGACCCGGATGCCCGCGTTGCGGGCGGTGCGCACGTCCACGGCGCTATCGCCCACCAGCAGCGCCCGGCTACGCTCGACGCCCAACTCCTTGAGCAGAGTGTCCACGCCGATCGAATTCGGTTTCTTCTGCTCGAAGCTGTTGCCGCCGTAGACGCGGAGGAAGTAGCGGGCCAGGCCCAGCCCTTCCAGGATGCGGTTGCTGATGATCACGGGCTTGTTGGTGAGCACGGCCATTTGAACACCGTCGCGCTGAAGCGCTTCGAGCGCTTCGGGAATGCCGGCGTACGCTCGGGTGTTGTCGAGTTTGTGATCGTTGTAGTAGGCCAGGAAATACTCGAGCGCCTTCCCAACCTGTTCTTCGCTGGCCTGGGCCCCGAGGGCGCGGCGCATCAATACGGGCGCGCCGGCGCCCACGTAGGTCGAGATCAACTCGTTCTCAAGAGGCGGCAAACCCATGTGAACGCGCATAACGTTCACCGAATGCGCCAGGTCGAGCTTCGAGTCGATAAGCGTGCCGTCCAGGTCGAAGATAAGAAGGTCCATGCGGAAGGGGTCGCTGAACTACGATTCTAGCATTGGCTTTAGTATCTTAAAAAGATGATCGCACTCGTCTTCCTGCTCCTGAACGCAACGCAGGCCCCTCCACAAGTGAACGCCGTCGTGAATGCCGCCTCGTTCTCGGGCTCGATGGCCCCCGGAAGCCTGGCGGCGCTTTTCGGAAGCGGCCTGGCGGATGCCGAGTACCAGGACCTGTTCGACTCATCGCGGAACGCCTTCCCAACCACCGTGGCGGGCATCACCGTCACCGTAAGGGGAATACCCGCCGCGCTGACCTACGTATCGCCGGGGCAGATCAACTTTCAGGTTCCGTGGGAGACGCCCGTGGCGCCGGCCGCAGTCGCCGTGGTGGTGACGCGGAACGGAGCCGCAAGCAACGCACCGACAGTGACGTTCTCGGCCACCGCTCCCTCGGTGTTCGCGTTCAATGGCGTTGCGATCGTGTCGTGCTTCAACAGTGGCGTGACCGCGGGCGCCGTCTGCACGCTGTGGGGAAACGGCTTCGGACCGAAGAACAGCCCGCAGCAAGACGGCGTGCCGGCGAGCGCTTCCTCGCGGCTGGCGGTGCCCTGCTCGCTCACCATCGGAGGTCATAGCGCCGAGATACAATATTGCGGCGCCGCGCCGGAGCAGATCATCGATCAATTGAATTTCGTCTACCCGGCAGGGGTACCCGTTGGCGCTCCGCCCGTCGATGCGATTCTCACCATCGGCTCCGCGAGCGGCGCCTTCAAGGTCCCGGCGCCAACCGGCGCCTCGTACTACGTCTCTCCGTCCGGCAACGACGTCTCGCCGGGAACGCAGGGCCAGCCCTTCGCCACAATCCAAGCCGCGGTGAAGGGGTTGCACGCCGGGGACACACTCTTCGTCCGCGGAGGCGAATACCACGAGGCCGTTTCGGTGGGCGTCTCAGGGACCGCCGCCGCGCCCATCACCATCCAGGCGTATCCCGGCGAATGTCCCATTCTCATCGGGGCCAAACCGGTGCCCGGACCTTGGGCCCTCCACTCGGGCGCCATCTACAAGGCGGCGTGGCCCACGCAGCCTCGCCAGGTTTTCTCCGACGGGCGGCTGTTGAACGAAGCCCGCTGGCCCAACACGGCGATCGAGGACTTTGCAGGCATGACCTACGCGCTCGCCGACTCGGGCGCCGAGAACTTCATCGCTTACGCGAACCTCCCGCCCGTGGATCTGACCGGGGCCTGGGTTCATATCATGGCCGGCGAGGCCTGGGTTGCCTACAGCCGTCAGATCAGTTTCCACGACCGGACTACCGGCAAGCTCTCTTATTTGCAGCCCATCAACGCCATGTCCATGTTAATTCCCCGCCGGGGGAACCATTTCTACGTGTTCGGCAAGCTCGAGCTGCTGGACTCGCCCGGCGAGTGGTTCTGGGACCCGGCCGCCCAGCTATTGTACGTGTGGACCCCGAACGGCGCTCCCCCCGACGGCCGAATCGAGGCCGGAACCGCCTCCGCCGTGCTCGACATCAGCGGACAGTCCTACATCACCGTCAAGGGCATCTCCGCTCGCGGCGGCTGGTTCAATCTCCACAACAGCACCCAATGCACGTTGCAGGATTTCCACTTGTGGGCGCCTAACTGGATTCGCACCTTCGACGGCTACGCGCTCTGGCCGGAGCCGCAATGGCAGGGCGGCGTGGATGTCTCCGGCACTGGAAACCTGGTCGAGCGAGGATCGGTGCATCTGGCCGGCCGCGGTTCCATCTACGTCGACGGGAGCGGCACCACGGTGCGGCAGGTGACGGTCGAGGATTCCGGATGGAACTGGTCCGCCGACTCCGGCATCAATCTCCGCGGAACCGGTCACGTGGCGGAGAACTGTACCGTCCGGCGGACCAGCGCGACCGGCATCAACATGTCGCCCCGCTCGCGTGTCGTGAACAACCTGATGGAGAACGCCTGCCTGTTCTTCGAGGACTGCGGCAACCTGGGCTCGTGGTCCCTGGACGGCCAGGGGACCGAGGTCGCCTACAACATTTTGCGCGGGAATCATAGCCGGTGGGGCGCGGGCATTTACCTGGACGCGGGCAGCCCCAACTTCTACCTCCACGACAACCTCATCCAGGATGTTCTTTGGGGCGGCATGAACATTACCGCTGTCACGCGCATCGAGAACAACACCATGCTCGAAGCCCAGCACCAGAGCATCAACTTCGTCCCGCCCCAGGACGCC
>PLEM01000245.1 GCA_003137035.1 Bryobacterales bacterium
CAAAGTGCTTGACACGCGCCGCAGCACGTCGTAAAGCTCCCGCAGTTTGTGCTGCGCCTGCGCCACCGCCATCCCGTAGCCCGGCGCCACGATGACCAGCCGCGCGGACTCCAGGATCTCGGCCGCCTCCTCCTCCGTCGCCGTGTGCACCGGCCGCTGGAGGGAATGCGCCGCGGATGCCTGCACCTGCCCGAAGGCGCCAAACAGCACGTTCGTGAACGAGCGATTCATCGCGCGGCACATCACGATCGAGAGGATGAACCCCGAGGAACCGTCCAGCGCCCCGGCGATGATCAACAACTTGTTGTCGAGCGCGAATCCCATTGCGGCCGCCGCGAGGCCGGCGTAGGAATTCAGCAGCGCGATCACCGTCGGCATATCGGCGCCGCCGATCGGCAGGATCAGCAGCACGCCGAAAATCAGCGCGAGCGCCATGAAGATCGGGAACATCCAGGTTCGCTCGGGATGAAACACCAACAGCGCGCCGGTGAGCGCGGCCAAGCCCAGGATGGCCAGGTTGAGCAGGTTCTGACCCCGGTAGGTGAGGGGCCTGCCGGGCAGCAGCTCCTGGAGCTTGCCGAAGGCCATCAGGCTGCCCGTAAAGGTGAGGAACCCGAGCAGGATCTCGGCTGTCAGAGCCACCATGACCAGGCCGTGCGGCGTGTGTTTGTAGTACTCCGCCGTGCCGATCAGCGCGGCCGCCAGCGCGCCGAAAGCGTGCGACGATGCCGTCCGCTGCGGGACCGCGGTCATGGGCATCAGGTAGGCCAGCGGCACGCCGATCGCCGAGCCCAGAAAGAACGCGATCAGGATGCCCTGGTAGCTCACCACCTCGTGGCGCAGCAGCGTCCCCACGATGGCCAGCAGCATGCCCAGTTCCCCGGTCAGAACCCCGCGGCGCGCCGTGGCGGGCGCGCTCATCCACTTCAGCGACAGGATGAACGCCGTCGCCGCCACGATGTAGATGAGTTGCACGGCGTTTTCGGTCACGGCTTCTGCGGCTCCCGCTTCTTGAACATCTTGAGCATGCGGTCGGTGATCAGGAAGCCGCTCACCAGGTTGATGGTAGATGCCGTCACGGCGACGAAACCGAGCACGCGGCTGAGCGCAGGGGCGTCCTTCTCCCCGAGGATCACGATCGCCCCGACCACCGCAATCGCCGAAATCGCGTTGGTGAGCGACATCAGCGGCGTGTGTAGCAGCGGCGACACGCGGCGGATCAGCTCGAATCCCAGAAACGCCGCCAGCATGAAAACAAACAAAGTGGCCTCGTCGAATCTCACAAGCCGTCTCCCCCTCTCAAGCCGCGCTCTCCACCAGGCCCAGCGCTTCCCGCACCCGCGGATGCACCACTTCGCCGCCCTGCGCGATCAGCGTTTCGCGCGTGATTTCGTCCTCCAATTGGATGGACAGCGCGCCGTCCTTTATTAGGTGCAGGACGAAGGCCGCCAGGTTGCGCGCGTACATCTGGCTGGCGTGATACGGCACTTCGGAGGCCAGATTCAGCGGCCCCAGAACGGCCACTCCGCCCTCCACCACGGTTTCGCCGGGCTGAGTCAGCTCGCAGTTCCCGCCTCGCTCGGCTGCCAGGTCCACGATCACCGAACCCGGCCTCATTGCCGCTGCCATCTCGCGCGTAATCAGCACGGGCGCGCGCTTGCCGGGCACTGCTGCGGTGGCGATGACCACGTCCTGCTCGCGCAGGATCTCGGTGAGGAACTCCCGCTGGTGGCGGTAGAAACCCTCGCTCATGGCCCGCGCATAGCCGCCCTTGTCTTCAACCCCGCCGGTCTCGACGTCCATCGCCGCGAACCGGGCGCCGAGACTCTCGACCTGCTCTCTGACCGCGGGCCGCACGTCGTATGCGCTCACCAGCGCGCCCAGCCGCCGCGCCGTCGCGATGGCCTGCAAGCCCGCCACTCCCGCGCCCAGCACGAACACTCGCGCCGGCGTCACCGTTCCCGCCGCCGTCATCAGCAATGGGAACATGCGCGGGAGCGAGTTGGCGGCCAGCAGAACCGCCTTGTAGCCGGCCACCGTGGCCATCGAGGAGAGCGCGTCCATGTTCTGCGCGCGTGTGATCCGCGGGATCAGCTCCATGGCGAACGTGGTCAGGCCGCGCGCGGCCAGTTCGGCGCACTCGCGCGGGGCGGTCAGCGGCTCCAAGAACCCGATCACGGTCTGGCTCGCGTGAAACAGCGGCAAGTCCGCTCGGCCGGCCTCCGGGTTGGCGCCCAGCGCGCGCACCTGCAGGAGAACGTCCGCGGACTCGAAGACCTCGGCGCGGCCGCCCGCCAGCCTGGCTCCCTTGTCCTGGTACTCCCAGTCGGCGAATCCCGCCGCAGCCCCGGCGCCCGGTTCGATCAGGAAGCCCGCCCCGGCCCGTGCGAGCAAGTCCATTGCCCGAGGGACCATGGCCACGCGCCGTTCGCCGGGAAAGGTTTCCTGGACCACGCCAACGGTAAGTCCCACTGCGGTTTCCCTCCAGCCCTCCGAGTCGCACGCGCTAAGCGTTCGCTACCTGATTCGATGCTAGCGCGGCCAAAAAGGAACCGGCCACCCGCCCGTCAGGGACGGTGAAAGAATCGCTGGGCAAGCTGAAGCATGCCCCACGTAGGACATGCTTCAGCTTGTCCTCTTCGGCGCCACAAAGCGATTTCTTCACAGTCCCGTTAGGGAGCGGTCCCACCTGGCGGGTGCGACCCGAGCCCCAGCGCCCTAGATTAGGGCCCGTGGCCGGGCACACAGGCTGACGAACTCTGCCACGTGGCACAGGCCTTCAGCCTGTGCGCTCCTTCATGGTTGTTAATAAAACTCCAGATGATTCTCTCTAATCGGCGAGCGGGCAACAACAGCACGCTGCTAATCGGGTAGCGTATCCAAATCACTCTCAAACTCCTCCGGCTCGCGGTCCCGTTCCTGTAACTGCCTCCGCGGCGGCGCTGCCGACCGGTCCCGGTTCGGATCCCCGCGCCCTCGCGAAGTTATCCGCACCTACAAACTCCGCTGGAATAGAACCGCTACAGTGAAAGTAATCGGCCAAATTCAGCGAACTGTGCTGGGGAATTACCCGGATCGGCGGTCACACATCCAGCCCTACCGACCGCATCAGCTCCAGCGCGTTGCTCTTGCGCACCAGGCCCGGATGCAGCCGGTAATCGAAGGTGATCTTGCCGTTCTCCAGGTGATCCTCGAAGTGCACGTTGGCGGCTCGTGGCGCCAGTTCGTCGACGATCTGGGCCAGAGCCAGGTCGTGCGTGGTCAACAGGCCGATCGCGCCGCGCTCGACCAGCGTGCGGATGACCGCCTCGGAACCGATTTTCCGGTCGTGCGAGTTGGTACCGTGCAGCAGCTCGTCCAGCAGGAACAACACCGGCCGGGGCCCCCTGGCGAGATCGACCAACTGGCGCAGGCGCTTGATCTCGGTGTAGAAGCGGGAGGTTCCGCCCTGGAGCGAGTCCAGCGTCCGGATGGAGGCGCCCACCGCCAGCGGCGTCAGACGAAGCCGGCGGGCGCGCACCGGCGCCCCGGCGTGCGCCAGCACGGCGTTCACGCCGATGGTGCGCAGCAGGGTGCTCTTGCCGGACATGTTCGACCCGCTCACCACCTGAACCCTCAATTCGATCGAGAGCCGGATGTCGTTGCGCACCGAACGGCTTTCGGGTAGCAGCGGATGGCCCAGACCCTCGCCCTCGAAGCACGCAGGCCCTTCGACGAACTCCGGAAACGGATCGGCTGGGTGTTCGTACGCGTAACCGCCGAACGCGGAGAGCGTCTCGATCTCGCCCACCGCGGCCAGCCAGCGCCGCACCGAGCTCCCATATTTCTTGCGCCAGGCCTCGATCGCGAAAGCCACCTGCGTGGTCCACAACAGGGGCGGGCCGACGATCCGCACCGCCACGTTGTCGCGCGAGTGCAGCAGGTCCATCAGCCGGTCCAGCCGGGCGATGGCCTGGGAGGGAGGTGCGCCCTCGGTATCCAGCGCTGCACGCAGCTCCAGCAGGCGGGCGCCGGTGAACCGCTCCCCCTCCAGGCGGCCCAGAACTTCAGCGAGCAACGCGATGCCATAGGCCGGCTCCCCCACCACCTCCGCCACCGCCACCACCCGGGACCGGAAGCGGAGGAAGAACACCGCTTCCACCACCGCCACGCCCAGAAAGAACTCCACAATGCCGGTCAGGGCCCAGGCCGCCAGCGCTGCCAGAGCCGCCAGCGCGAGCGCCGCGGCGGTAGCGCGGGCGGCCCGCGAATCCAGCGTCAGGGGTTGCTCGGCCCATGCGGCCAGCGCCCGCGGATTGATTCCCGACCGCAGGTCCTCGCCCAGCAGCGCCATTTCCTCGCGCAGATCGAGGCGCGGGCGCAGTTCCTCGACCGCCGCCTGGCGAGAGCGCACCACCTCGGGCGCGGCGGGTTCCAGCAGGAAGCGGGCCAGCGTCTCCTCAGCCGTGCGCAGCCGCGTGGTACACAGCAGCTCGAACAGGGAGCCTTTGCCGAACAAGTCCAGGTCCTCAGCGTAGGGGTGCGAAGGATTGTCGTAGCGTTCGCCCGGTTCTCCGGCGCCGGCCCAGCGATCCTCGATCCGTGCCAGCCCTTTCTCGTAGAACCCGCCGACCCGGCGGGCCGCCAGCCGCGCCCGGATCACGCGCTCATGCGCTACCCACAGGGCCGCCAGTACCCCGGCCGGCGCCAGCAGCCACCATCCCCGGAACCCGCGATAGGTGAGCGCCATCCAGCCCATCAGCGCCAGCACCGCGAAGACCGCGACCTTGGCGTTCCCGAGCTTCCGGTGCCGCTCATCGAGCTGCGCCGCCACCGCCTGGCGTTCCCGTAAGCGGCGCGAATACTCGGTATGGGGGTCGTCGCCCGGCTTCATTCGCTGCACGTGTTATCGAATAATACCCATCATTAACGTTGGGGCGGGCATTTCCCACCCTCCCTTAGGATAAGACTTCAGCCTTGCTCTTTGGCTTATCAACCCGGGACCTATCCTTCCCGGCAGGGGCCCGTGGATTCGCGCACGATGAGCGCCGGCTCGATCAGAACGTCATGGCCCGGCTCGGCCGGGCGGTCCGCCTCCGGCGCCAGCGCCTCGAAAACCAGCTCCCCGATCCGCTCCCGCGGGATGTGCACGGTGGTCAGCGCCGGGTTGGTGAATTCGGCCAGCCGGATGTTGTCGAACCCCGTCACTGACACATCGCCCGGAACCGAAAGGCCCTGGTCCCGCAGTTCACGGAGCACGCCGATCGCCATGAAGTCGTTGACGCACAGAATCGCCGTTGGCGCGAAGTTCGACTCCAGCAGCCGGCGCACCGCCTGCCGCCCTCCCACCGGCCCGTCCTCGTCCGCGATGGTGGTGAATTCCACATTCGGCGAGAAACCCGCCATCGTGTCGACGAACGATTCCTTCCGGACGCTCAGCGGCCCCAGGCTGGTGTGGTGTCCTACAAAGGCCATGCGCCGGTGCCCCAGGTCGTGCAGGTACTCCACCACGCGCTGCATTCCCTTCCCGTAGTTCACCCGGATATTGGTGATATTGGGGCCGGAAACTCCCACGTCGTAGAACACCACCGGCAGGCCTGCCTGGCTGAGCTCGCGGATGAGCGCGGTTTTCACCTCCGAGACGATCACCGCAAGTCCCGCGGGGCGCCGCCCCATCATCGCATGGACGCCTGCTACCAGCCGTTGCGGCTGGTAGTCGGTGTTCACCACCAAAACCTCGTAGCCGCAGCGGTGCGCCTCCGCTTCCAGCGCCCGGAAGATGTCCAGAAAGAACGGGTTCTCCAGGTTCGAAACCACCATGCCCAGCGTGCGATTCTTCCCGCTGGCTAGCGTGCGGGCATGCAGGTTGGGATGGTAGTTGAGTTCCTTGACCGCCTTGAGCACGCGCGCGCGGGTGGTGCTCTTCACCAACCCGATGTCGTTCAGCACCCGCGATACCGTTGCGGTCGATACTCTCGCCCGATGGGCGACATCCTCGAGATTCATCGCTGCGCCCGGGGCGCACTCCGCCGTCCCAACCCGCCGGACGGGTGGCGCCCGAAACAAGATTATGGCACTTTTGCCGAGTTGGAGAGCACGGAGTCCGGGTGACCGCTCCCTCACGGGACCGTGAAAGAATCGCCTTGTAGCGCCGAAGAGGACAAGCTAAAGCATGTCTCACGTGAGGCATGCTTCAGCTTGCACGGCGATTTTTTCACAGTCCCTCATGGTCGCGTGGCAGCACCGAACCGCGACCGTGAGGGAGCGGACCCAGGCGCAACCTTCTTGCCTGCCGGTCTGGAGGTGGCTCAAACAGCGCGTCATGAACCCGCTGGTGCGCCGCTTGCGGGAGGATTACCGTAGCTTCTTGCTGGGACCGAGAATCGTGCTGCTGGTCGAGGCCGTCCTGTGGTACCTAACGTTCATGGCGACGCTGATTGCCGGGATGCTCTACGGCACGTTTGGCGGCGGCATCCGCGAGTATCTGCTCTGGCGCAAACGGCTCAGGACGGAAGGTGCTGGCGCAGCCGCAGAAAGAACGC
Source organism: Bryobacterales bacterium (assembly GCA_003137035.1). Taxonomy (GTDB): domain Bacteria; phylum Acidobacteriota; class Terriglobia; order Bryobacterales; family Bryobacteraceae; genus Fen-330. Next base: position 6,522 of record PLEM01000245.1, read on the forward strand.
CGTGACGAAGTCCTGCGCGGTTTTCGTGGCTTCGCCGACCTGGTTCCCCACTACCGGCACCACCACCCGCACCAGCGCGGTGTCCGTACGGTTATACCGGATCGCGTCGGCCATCATGTAAACCCGCGCGCGGTATTCGCTGGCGACCACCCGGTCCCGCGTCTGATACCAGTACAAAACCAAGCTCTGCTCGTCCCCCTTGGCCACCACGTAGCGATTCACCTCGATGGGCTCCGCCAACCCAGGCACCTGCATCGAGATAATCGCCGATTCCGAGGGCGTCCATCCCGACCCGGGCAGGCAGTTCTTCGGCGAGTGCGGCATCTGGCCGGTGCGCTGCGACTGGAAGAAGGCCACGAACAGGCTGGCCACGCGCCGGGACGCCGCTTCGTAGTAGGTGCGCGACAGCAGGTCGTCGGCCCGCAGAACGTCCTGTGTGTCCTTGTCGATCACGCCCTCGCCCACCATCCTCCAACTCCCGACATCCGCTGGGAACTCCGCGAGCGGCCGCGCGATGGGCGTCTTCTCCCGGCGTGAGACGGCGTACAGACCCAAGGCTTGCGCGATCACCAGCAGCGTGGCAACCCGTGCGTACTTGCTTCCTAGAAAGGAGAAGCCGGAGTTACTTGGCATGGAATAACCTGCATATCCGGTTGATCGCCGCGTGCACCAGGACCAGGAACAGCAGCGCAACCATGAAGATCAGCCAGCCCGACGCCGCGTGGAACATTCCCTCGGCCAGTTTCGGATTCACTTCGCTCAACAAGCCCGAAACCGTCACACGGCTGGCGTTGGCGAGGATGGCGATCGGGACGGTCGCCGCCAGCAGCGCGAACCGCATCCATACTTTCTTGTCGAAGAAGTAGGCGTAGACCAGCGACAGGAACGATAGCGTCAACAGTGAGCGAATGCCGCTGCACGCCTCCACCACGGAGAGCTTCTGGCTGGCCAGCTCCAGGATATTCCCCTCGCGCAGCACCGGCACGCCGCATAGTGACAGCGCCGCCTCCGCCAGCCGGCTGGCGATCAACTGAAACTGGAACGTCACCTGGTTGTAGATGATGGCCGGGATCGGCACCATGAACAGCAGCAGAAACAGCGGGAACGCCAGAAGCCGCAGGATCCGGCTTCCGCACAGCAGCAGAATCATCCCCGCCACCGAGATCACAAACGCGGTCCGCGCCAGGAACAGCTCCGCGCCCACCGTGGCGAAGTAGAGCTGCAAGACGCCCCATCCCAGCACCGCCAGGCCCCACCAACTGGGAGCCACCTCGGCGGCCAGCAGCTTATCGCGCTGCTGCCACGCGATGTAGCCCGCCACCACCGGCACGAAGAAGCCGTGCCCCATGTCTCCGTCGGTCGCCCACTGCCGCACCAGCCGCCACAGCACCGGCGCGTAGCAGGCCACCAGCAACACCCCGAACCAGACGATCGCGGCCCACGGAAACGCCTTCGAGGCGTCCCGGGGCGGCTCCTCCTGGCACACGCTCTCCGTCTCGTCGGTCATCGGTACCACCAAGTAGACCACATCCCTTCTACCGGTAGCAACGGCAGGAAGTCCGCGGTCCGCCGGTAAGTTCGTGGTGCCTGCAGCGACCGCATGAAACCGGGTTGAGGACCTTCAAAACCGAAACCCGGACTAGAGACCCCCGGCATCCGGACGTCTGGTGTACCATACTCTGGTTGGCCAGGTGGACAGGCTAGGGGGAATTGAATGCAGCGAACGATTTCTTTCACGCTCAACGGGAAGCCGGCGCGCGTGACGGTCGATGACGAGCGCATGCTGCTGTGGGTGCTGCGCTACGACCTCGGCCTCACCGGCACGAAGTTCGGCTGCGGCGCTGCGCAGTGTGGCGCCTGCACGGTCATTTTGGGTAAGGAGGCAGTCCGGTCCTGCGTGACGCCGATGAAAGACGTGGCGGGAAAGCAGGTGCTCACCATCGAAGGTCTGCGCAAAGATGGCCGCCTCCATCCGATCCAGGAGGCGTTCGTGAAGCACCACGCCTTTCAGTGCGGTTACTGCACCTCGGGGATGATCCTCAACGCCTACGCGCTGCTGCTAAAGAAGCCGCGGCCGAAGCGTGCCGACATCCTCCGGCTCATGGACGACAACTTGTGCCGCTGCGGCTCGCACACGCGCATCGTGGACGCCATCCAGGAGGCGGCCGGCGCCATGAAGGTAGACGCACGATGAACCCCGACTCGGATCTGAGCCGCCGCGGATTTCTGGGGCTGGGGGGCTCCGGACTGTTCGTGTTGTTCCGCGTCGAGCCGCTCGAGGCGTTCCAGGAGCCGGCGCGGTTGCCCTCGCGCCAAGCCGGCCCGGCCGACTTCAACGCCTACCTTCGAATCGGAGCGGACGGCCGGGTCGGGTGCATGGTCGGCAAGGTGGAACTGGGCCAGGGATCCATGACTTCGCTCGCCCAACTGCTGGCCGAGGAACTCGACGTCGCACTGGATTCGGTGGACATGGTGATGGGCGACACCGACCTCTGCCCCTGGGACATGGGCACGTTCGGCTCCCTGAGCACCCGGGTGTTCGGGCCGCGCCTGCGCGCCGCCGGGGCCGAGGCGCGGGCCGTGCTTCTCGAAATGGCGGCCGAGCGGCTGGAGGTCCCGGCCGCCCGGCTCCAGGTGAAGGACGGCGTGGTGAGCGACCCGTCTTCGCCGGCGAAGCGCGTCACCTATGCGCAACTGGTTGAGGGGAAGCGGATCGAGCGCCACCTCGCGAAGGTCCCGGTGAAGCCCGTGTCGGCCTTCACGGTGGTCGGGAAGTCGCCGCGGCGCAAGGACGCCCTCGAGAAGGTCACCGGCACGGCCAAGTACGCCGCCGACATGGCCATTCCAGGAACGCTCCATGCGCGGATTCTCAGGCCGCCGGCGCACGGCGCGACGCTGAAGGACGTCGACACCTCTGGCGCCGGGAAAGTGGCCGGCGTCCGGGTGGTGAAGGACGGCGACCTCGTAGCCGTGCTCCACGAGCGGCCCGACGTGGCTGACCAGGCTCTGGGGCTTCTCAAGGCCCAGTTCGACCGCCCCCAGCCGGCCGTCGATGACAAAACCATCTTCGATCACCTGCTCAAGGCCGCGCCGCATGCCCAAGTGGTGGGCGAGAGCGGCAGCCTGGCGGAGGGGGAGAAGCTTTCGGCGTCCATCGTCGAGGAGACCTACCTCAACAGCTACGTTGCGCACGCACCGATGGAAACCCACTCCGCGGTCGCCAGTTTCGAAGGCGGCAAGGTCACCGTGTGGGTCTCTACCCAAACGCCGTTTCCCGTAAAGCAGCAGTTGGCACAGGCGTTGGGTATGACGCCGCAGAACGTGCGCGTCATTACGCCCTACGTCGGCGGCGGCTTCGGCGGCAAGAGCGCATCGCAGCAGGCCATCGAGGCGGCGCGGTTGGCGAAGATTACCGGCAGGCCCGTCCAGGTGGTCATGGACCGCGCCGAGGAATTCTTCTACGATTCCTTCCGGCCCGCGGCGGTGGTGAAGATCCGCTCGGGGACGGCCGCGGACGGAAAGCTGGTCCTGTGGGACTTCCAGGTCTGGGGCGCCGGCGACCGCGAGGCGAGGCCCTTCTATGACATCCCGCACCAGCGCACGCGCTCGGCCGGCGGCTGGATGGGCGGGAATCCTCCGGGAATGCACCCGTTCGCCGTCGGGCCGTGGCGCGCGCCGTCGGTCAACACCAACACCTTCGCCCGCGAATCGCACATCGACATTCTGGCGAACAAGGCGGGGCGCGACCCTCTCGAGTTCCGCCTGAGCCACCTCTCCGACAAGCGCATGCGGCGGGTGCTGGAAGCCGCCGCGAAGCAGTTTGGCTGGAAGCCGGCGCGGACGCCCAGCGGCCGGGGCGTGGGCGTCGCCTGCGGGATCTACTCGGGGACTTACGTCGCGACCATGGCGGAGGTGGCGGTCGACAAGGGCGCCGGGGCGGTCCAGGTGAAGCGGGTGGTCTGCGCCCAGGACCAGGGCGTCACCGTCAACCCGGACGGTTCGCGCCAGCAGATGGAAGGCTCCATCACCATGGGCCTAGGCTACGCGCTCACCGAGGAGGTTCATTTCAAGGGCGGGGAAGTCCTGGAACGGAACTTCGACACATACAGAATCCCGCGCTTCTCGTGGCTGCCCAAGATCGAGACCATCCTCATTGACAACCCGGAAGTGCCGGCCTCGGGCTGCGGCGAGCCGCCGATCATCAACATGGGCGCGGTCATCGCGAACGCAATCTACGACGCGGTGGGAGCGAGGCTCCTGCAACTCCCCATGACGCCGGAGCGCATCAAGGAGGCGCTAAAACGGGCCTGAAGATGCGGGCCGGAGGGGCGCACGTCTCGTGCCATGGTGGAACCATGGATCGGGTCATGCGGCTGGCCACGTTCTGGCTGAGCCGCACGCTCCATGAACGGATTGCCGAGGTCGAACGTCTGCGGCGCGAGTACCTGGAGCGCCTGCGAGGGACAGGCCCCGATGGAGCTTCAGAAGGACTTCGAGGATTTCTGCGCCTCGTTGAACGGCCGGAGCGTTAAGCGGAATTGAATGCGCCACCACTCCCTCGCGGTCGTGGCTCGGTTCCGAGCCGCGCGCGCGTGAGCGAGCGGTTGGTTTGGCAAAGATCGTAGCCGGTGGGTATGCCAGGGCTCTGGCACGTTCCTGCTATCATTTGTTTTCCGACGATGCTGCGCTCATCCTTCGACCAGCCTTTCCGACTCGGAGGCAAGACCGTTCGCGGACGCTTCCTGATTCCCTCGGGGATCCGCTGTACGCACGCCGCCACGATCCGGAAGTGTTTCCTCGAGGTACCCTCCATCGGGGTTATTACCACCAAGAGCATCAGCACGCAGCCGCGGAAAGGGTATCGCGAGCCGATTTACGCTCGGTACGCCCCCGGCTGCTACATCAATGCGGTCGGACTGGCCAATCCGGGCGCCGCGCAGTTCCTCGCCGAGTGCGAGGGCCTCGATGTCCCCGACGACAAGTTCCTGCTGGTCTCGATTTTTGGCTCCGATGTCGAGAGCTTCGTCGAAGCCGCCCGCACGCTGAAGCCGATCGCGGACGGCTTCGAGCTCAACATGTCCTGCCCCCACGCGAAGGGCTACGGAGCGGAGGTCGGCCAGGACACCGAGCTTCTCCGGAGGATCACGGAAGCGGTGGTTGAGATCGCGGAGGCCCCCGTGTTTGTGAAGCTCGCCGCGATGCTTCCGAACCTGGCTGGAACCGCCGTCGCCGCGATGGCCGCGGGCGCGGCCGGTATCACCCTCACCAACACCATTGGTCCGGCCATGGAGTCCGTTGGCGTCAGCCCGATCCTCAGCAACAGACTCGGCGGCCTGTCTGGGGACGGCATTCGCCCGCTGGGCCTGCGCGCGGTCGAGCAGGTGCGCAAGGCGCTCGGCGACGAGCCCGTGATCATCGGGATGGGGGGAATCGCTTCGCCCGAGCACGTTCGCCAGTTCGCGCTGGCTGGAGCGAATCTGTTCGGCATTGGCAGCGCCCTCACCGGGTTGGATAGCGGGCAGTTTCGAGAGTACCTGGCCCAACTTCAGAGCGACGTCTGTGCCGGGCACACCTGCCGGCGCTCGTGCGAATCCGCCGTCCCCATGGACTACGTGAAGACCCGCATCGGTGCGCGCGTGGACTACAGTGGGTCCCTGTTCAAGCTAGTATTCGATAGCCTGCCGGAAGAATACCGCGAAGGCGATCTCGCGGGGAAGTTCTTCTTCCTCTGCTGTCCGGGGTTCGGCGAGAAACCCTTCGCGATTTTCTCGGCCTCCGAGAAGAGTGTAATCGTGCGCGTGGTCGGGGAGTTCACGCAGCATCTGGCCGGACTCGCCCCCGGCACCGAAATTCTGCTTCGGGGACCGTACGGCTGCGGTGTGCCGCGCTTCGAGAACAGTACGCTGGTTCACGTGGGCGGCGGCACGGGAACCGCCTCCCTGCTGGAGATTGCGCAACGGTTGGCGCCAGGCAACCGGCAATTGTTCCTGCTGGGCGCGAAAACCCGCGACCAGTTTTTCGACGTCGAGAGGTTCGAGCGGCTCGGCCCCGTCTTTCTCGCGACCGACGATGGAAGCCTGGGGCGCCGCGGCTTCGTTCCGGAGTTGCTCGCTGAGGTGGTCGCGGGAATCCCGGCAGCCGAGAGGCAGCGGATCGCTTTCATCAACTGCGGCCCGGAGCCGATGGTCCGGCGGTGCTTCGAGCTCCAGCGGGAACTGGTTCCCGTGGACCGAATCGTCGGGGCGATCGAGTACATGACCAGTTGCGGTGTCGGTATTTGCGGGAAGTGCGCCAGTCCCTCCGGCGCGCTTTCCTGCATAGACGGCCCATTCATGCCGTGGCGGGAATTCCAGCCCGGCGTTCGACAGGAGGCATGATGGAAATGGTCCCGCAGACAATGCCGTTGCGGTTCATCCCCCTGGGGGGGAGCGGCGAGATTGGCAAGAATCTGTACGTGTACGAGTATGGCGACGACATTGTGGTCGTCGATTGCGGCCTGACGTTTCCCGACGAGGAGATGTTCGGTGTGGACGTGGTCATTCCAGACATCACCTACCTGCTCGGCAAAGCCGACTCGGTGCGCGGCATCGTCCTCACCCACGGGCACGAGGATCACATTGGCGCGCTGCCGTGGATCTTGAAGCAGTTGAATGTGCCAGTGTGGGGCACCCGCTTCGCTCTGGGGCTGGTGCGCCGGAAGATGGCCGACCATCCGCACCTGGCGGACTGCGAGTTGAACGAAATCGACCCGGATCGCGACCTCACGCTGGGCCAATTCAAGGTGTCTTTCTACCGCGTGACGCACAGCATCCTGGACGCGGTCGGGCTCATCATCGATTGTCCGGCCGGCCGCGCCATCCACTCCGGCGACTTCAAGTTCGAGCACACGCCGCTGGCCGGACCGAGCACCGATATCCAGAAGATCGCGCTCGCGGGCCGCTCCGGCGTGCTGGCGTTGATGACCGAGGTAACCAACTCGGGCGATCCCGGCTGGGTTCCGTCGGAAACCAATGTCTCGCGGACTTTGCATGAGCTGATGTCGACGGCGCAAGGCAAGGTGGTGGTGTCCAGCTTCGCCACCAACATCGCCCGCATCCGGGAAGTGTTCCACCTCTCCGTCGAGCACGGGCGGAAGATCTGCCTGATCGGCCGCAGCATGCGGGAAAACGTCGAGGTGGCGCACGACCTGGGGTTCCTCAACTACCCGGAGGGCGAGTGGTTCGTGGATATCGACGACGTCGCCTCGGTTGAGGACGGCATGGTCACCATCCTGGCGACCGGCAGCCAGGGCGAGCGCACTTCCGCCCTCAGCGTCCTCTCGGCCGGTTCCTACAGGAAGCTCAAACTCGGCCCCGGCGATCTGGTGATCATTTCGGCCGACCCGATTCCGGGCAACGAGCGGCCCTTCTACCGGATGGTGAACCGTCTGTGCCGGCTGGGCGTGGAGGTGGTGCTGAACGACGAGGCGCAGGTGCACGTCTCGGGGCACGCCAACGTGGAGGAGCTGAAGCTGCTGCTTTCGCTCACCAGGCCGCGTTTCGTGGTGCCCATCCACGGCGAGTTCCGGCACATCGCGCGCTACAAGAAACTGGCGCTGGCCATGGGGTGGCCCGGCGAAGATATTTTCACGCTGGGCGCGGGCGATGTTCTGGAGCTTTCCTCCTCGGGCGCCCGCCTGGCCGGGAAGGTGCCTGCCGGCCGGGTGCTGGTGGACGGCCTGGGCGACATTGGCAAGGCGGTTCTGCGCGACCGCCGTCATCTCTCGGAAGAGGGTGTGGTGGTCGTGGTGGTGAACGTGGACGTCCAGAGCGGGGAACTGGTGGGGCGGCCGGACGTGGTGGCCCGCGGCGTGGTTTCAAACGAGGACGCCGAGCCCTTCGCCGAGGCCGTGCGCAAGGTCGTGTGCAGTGCGATTGAGGACGCCGAGATCTCCGGCCCCGACGAGCTCGAGTCCGCCCGGGCCGCCATCCAGAGCGCCGTCAAGCGCGTGATTCTGGACCGCACCGGCCGCCACCCGATGATCATTCCCGCCATCACCCTGCTGTAAGCCGGTTCAGGTAGGATGGAGGCTCTGCCATGGCGCACCTGCTGATTGTCGACGACGACGCCAACACGCTGGCCTCGCTGGCACGGGCCTTCCGCCTGGCCGGGCACGAGGCGACAGTGTGCGACCAGGCCGCGCGCGCTCTCGAGTTAGCCAAGGCGCAGCGCTTCGACATGATCTTCTCCGACGTGGTGATGCCCGGCAAGGACGGCCTGGCGCTGCTCGAGGACTTGAAGGCGGCGGGTGTTTCGAGTCCGGTGGTGATGATCTCCGGCCAGGCCAACGTCGAGATGGCGGTGCGCGCGACCCGGTTGGGCGCGGACGACTTCCTCGAGAAGCCGCTCTCCACCGAGAAGCTGCTGCTCACCGTCGACAATGTCCTCAAGCTGGAGCGCCTCGAAGAAGAGAACCGGCAGTTGCGGCAGAGGGTGGGCCGGCACGAGATCGTCTGGGCCAGCGAGGCGATGCGGCGCGTGATGGCGCAAGTGGAGCGCGTCGCGGCCAGCGAGACTCGCGTCTGCATCCTGGGCGAAACCGGTACCGGCAAGGAACTGATCGCGCGCACCCTGCACGAGCGCAGCCCGCGGCGCGCCGGCCCCTTCGTCACGCTCAACTGCGCCGCCGTTCCCGCCGAGCTGATCGAATCCGAGTTGTTCGGCCACGAGAAGGGCGCCTTCACCGGCGCCGCCGTCCGCCACGTGGGTAAGTTCGAGCAGGCGCACCGCGGTACGCTGTTCCTGGACGAGATCGGCGACATGCCGCTGGCCATGCAGGCCAAGCTATTGCGCGTGCTCGAAGAAGGCGAGGTCGAGCGGGTGGGCGGTGGGCAACCCATCACGGTCAATGCCCGCGTGCTGGTGGCCACGCTCCGCAACCTCGATGAGCTGGTGCAGGGCGGCGTCTTCCGCCAGGACCTCTACCACCGCGTCTACGTCTTTCCCCTTCGCCTCCCGCCGCTCAGAGAACGGCTCGAGGACATTCCGGTCTTGGTTGCGCATTTCGCCCGCCAGATCGCGGACCAGAACGGCTGGAAAGAGAAAGCGATTGCGCCCGAAGCCATCGAGGAACTGCGTCGCTACCCCTGGCCGGGCAACGTCCGCGAGCTGCGCAATGTGGTCGAGCGGCTGCTGCTGCTCTCGGATTCGCGCGTGGATCGGGACGCAGTCGAGATGGCCCTGCCCGCGACGGGCCGCGCGCCGGGTGGAGCGCTTGCCGAACGCGTCGAAGCCTTCGAGCGGGAAGCCGTGCTGGCCGAGCTCGATCGCCACAACTACCAGATGACCGAGACCGCCAAGGCCCTGGGCCTGGAGCGCAGCCACCTCTACAAGAAGTGCCAGCAGCTCTCGATCGAGTTGAAGAAGCCAGCTCGTAGCCCGTAGCTCGTCGCCGATTCGTGGGGGGCTGGTGGCGTCCCTGAATCCGGGGAATCCGTGTCCGCGTCTCTCACCCGGTTCTTGTGTCCCGATGATCGTCTGGATCGACGCGCAGATCTCACCGGCGCTGGCTTCCTGGTTGGCGGATCGCTTTGGCGTGGAGGGGCGTAAGCAAGCGGCAGCGATAGTATTCACACGGTCACGGCACTACTTTGGGCGCCGCTGAGCGGGGCTACGGGCTTTCCTACCCCGCCCGCTCCATCAACTGCTCGAAGACGACCCGGGCGGCCTTCTGGCCGGCGCCCTTCTTGGAATCGCCGTCCGCTTGCGCTACCAGGTTCGCTCCAATGCTTACCTCGACGGTGAATTGCCGCGCGTGCGCCGGTCCGTGTTCCGACACGACGGTGTAGTGCGGGGACGGCAGGTTCAACGAGCGGGCGATCTCCTGGAGCGCTCCCTTGAAATTCGTGAACGGGGTGTCCGCGCTCTCCTCGCCTTCCGGGCTCGCCCCGAGAATGTGCCGGACCACGAACTCGCGCGCCGCCTCGACGCCACCGTCCAGGTAAATGGCCGCGATCAGCGCCTCGACCGCGTCGGCGAGAAGTCCTTTCTTGACCCGTCCGCCGCTCAGCTCCTCGCCCCGGCCCAGCAGCAGGTACTCGCCGAGTTCCAGCTTTTGAGCGGCCTCATGCAGGTGCGAGGCGCTGACCAGGTAGTTCTTGATGATTGACAGCCGGCCCTCGCGATAGGCGGGGTAGCGTTTCACCAGGCACTCGCTGACCAGGAAGCCGAGCACCGCGTCGCCCAGGAACTCCAGTTGTTCGTTGTCGTTGAGCGGTTGCTGGCCTTGTTCGTAGGCGTGGGACGTGTGGGTCAAGGCGCGGATCAGGATGTCGCGGTCGAGGAAACAGTGTTCCACCGCCTCCTCGAGAACCTCCAGATCCGCGCGCATTCACCAACGATCTTACGGCTTCTTGGGCTCGGCCGGGGCCGGGGCTGCCGCGGGAGCCGGAGTTGCCGCAGGAGCCGGAGTCGCCGCAGGAGCCGGAGTAGCGGCCGGCGCCGGAGCGGCCGGCTTGGCGGCGCCCTTGGCCTGGATGGCGCGCGCCCGCTCGACTTGCGCGTATTGCTTGACCTGTGGGTGGACTTCGGGCGTGGCGATCACTACATCCAGGATCGCGATCGCATCGTCGTACTTCTGCGCCTTGACGTACAGCGAGCCGAGCCGCGCCTGCGTGGCAGGGTCTGGCGGCGTGGACAGCGCGATTGCGGTCTTGAACTCGGTGAACGCCACGTCGTAGTTCTTGCGCGCCGCCGCCGCCATCGCCAGCGCTTCGTGCGCCTGGGAGTTGAACGCCGCCTTAGCCTGCTCCCACTGCGTGTCGGTCATCTGCGGGTTGGGCTTGGGGGCGGTCTTCAGAATCTCCATGGCCCGGTTGGCGTACTTCTCCACCCGGCCCAGTTTCTCCTCCCGGTCGAGGTCGAACTCGCGGGTGCGCTGGCCAATGCCGCTGGCCAGCATCAGCATGGCCATGTAATGGTTCGGATCGGTCTCCAGCGTCCGCTCGGCGTAAATGATCATGTTCGCGTAGTCGTTCAACTGGCGATACGTCTCCGCCGTAACCATCAACACCAGGGCCTTGAAGTCCGAGTCCGCGAACTTGACCAGGAAATCGGTGGCCAATTTGATGCGTGCCTGGTTGTCCGCGGAGTGAAAGATCGCTTGCAACGCCTGTCCCTCGGCCGCCGACTTGACGGCGGGCTGCTTGGCGGGCGCCGCTGCGGGCTGGGCCTGTACCATGGCGCATGCCATCGAGACTGATACGAGTGCCAATAAGGTTCGAACCACTATCCTGTTGTTCATCCACTGACTCCTTTTCATAGTCGCTCTGCCGATTGTATGCCTTTCTTTTCTAAGGCTGCTGGCTCTTCTCGTGGAACGCCTCGCCCAGACCTTGTTGAGCGGCCTTGCGCGCGGCCTCCGAGCCTCCTGCAACGTTCAGCGCCGCCTGGTAGTGCCGGGTGGCCTGCTCCCGCTCTCCGGCCCCGTCCGCCAGACGGCCCAGGTAGACGTAGGCCCAGGCGGCATCCCGGGGATCCGGCCCCGACTCCAGCGCCTTCTGGAACAACTGGGTCGCGAGTTGGGGGTCGTTCTGGAGCGCCGCGATCCGCGCCAGTCCGTAATAGGCCTTGGCGTGCAGCGGCTTCTCGTCGCTCTCCTTGAGCACGCGCAGATAGGCGGCCCGGGCCTTCTCCAAGTCGCGGTTCCGATACTGCTGCTCGGCCTCTTCCAGCGTCTTCCGGGAGCCGGTAAACTCGACGGGCTTTTCCGCGGGCACCACTTTGGCCTTCCGCGCGGGATGCTCGGCGAGGAACTCGACCTTGGCCAGCCGCTCGTCTTCGCGCTTCAGGCTGATCGCTTTCACCAACTCGGGGTAGTAGAACCGCAGCGACTGCTCCTGCTTTTCGTAGGCGGGCAGCGCCTCGGCAAACGCGGGCGTCAGCACGAAACCTTCGCGGAACGCCTGGTCCACCATCGCCGGCTGCTTCCCAGGCGGCGCCAGCCGGCTCTCGATGGCTTTGATCAGGCACTCGGTGGCCAGCAGCAGGAAATCCGACTTGTAGTAAGGTTCCAGCGCCGGAGCGGGCTGCGCGTACTCCAGCAGCGCCCTCTTCTTGTTCACGTCGTCGGCGTAGCGGACCGCCAGAGGGTCCACCACGTAGTGCAGATAGGCGTGGCGCACGTCGTCGCCCTGCGGCTCGGGGGAGGGCGTCAACACCACGAAGTAGTCGTTCTTGTAGCTCCGCGTCTGGATCTGGTTCGGCGGCGCCAGCAAGTCTACGTAAATCTGGAAGCGCGCGCCGAGAGCGGGGCTGGTCGAGGATCGCACGTAGGCGTTCACCTGCAGCAAGGCATCCATCGACGGCCGGTGATACCGTTCGATCGCTTCCTCGAACGCCCGCTGCGATCCGCGCCACAATTGCTCGATGCCCGCTTGCTGGTAGAAGGTCCGGATCAGCGGCTGGAATCCCTCCAGATCCAGGACGTCCGGGGGGAGTTCGTTGGCCCTATACCGGAACTCGAACCCCGGCGGGGCGCCCACCGACAGGGCGAACGAGATGAACTGGCTCAACTCGGCCGTCGCGTCCTTCTGATGATGGGTGGCGAGGAAGGTCCTCAACTCCGGCAGGCAAGCCGGATTCCGAGCCGCCACCTCCCGGCGCACCAGCGCGCGCAGGGGGGAATTGGACGGGGCGTCGAGCTCCGCGTCGTAACCCGCCGCGTTGATGGCAGCCATCACCGTGAACAGCGCCGGGCTGGCGTCGAGCTCTCCCTGCTCAATGGGCTTCTGAGCCACCAACCTAGCCGAGCAGACGGTGAGCAGAAGCACCGGGAGGACGCCGCGAGTGTACAGAGGACCCACCTTATCCATATCAGTGTAGCCCAGAACCGCGTCCGCGGGCTGCCCGCGCCGGGGTATAAACTAGAGATCCTCATGCGCGTCGCCCTGGTGAACACCAACCGAATGCAGCCTCCCATTGCCCCCATCGGCTTGGACTACTTGGGCGAGGCGCTGAACGCCGCCGGACACCGTGTGGAACTCCTGGACCTGTGCTGGGAGCCGGATCCGCACGCGGCGGTGGCCCGATTCCTGGACTCCGCGGACTTTGGCTTGGTCGGCATTACGTTGCGCAACACCGACGACTGCGGCTACACCAGCCGCCAGTCGTTTCTGCCCGAGTTCGCCGACCTGGTGGGCGCGGTCCGCGCACACACCGATGCCCCGATCGTGCTGGGCGGCGTGGGGTTCTCGGTCATGCCCGAGCAGGTCCTGGCCCTTTCCGGAGCCGCCCTCGGGATTTGGGGGGAAGGCGAGTTTGCGCTCCCCGAGCTGGCCGCCCGACTGGAGCGCAACCAGGACTGGCGCGACCTGCCCAATCTGGTCTGGCGTCGCGGCTCGGCGTGGCAGCGCAACGCGCCATCCTTCCCAGAGCTAGCCGGCCTTCCCCCCATGAGCCGGAGGTGGGTCGACAACCGGCGCTATTTCCACCAGGGGGGACAAGCCGGTTTCGAGACTAAGCGCGGCTGTCCCGGCGAGTGCGTCTACTGTGCCGATCCGATCGCCAAGGGAAAGCAAACGCGGCTTCGGCCGCCCGAGGCGGTAGCAGCCGAGCTTGAGGCGCTACTCGAACAAGGCATCGACCACCTGCACACCTGCGACGGCGAGTTCAATTTGCCGGTCTCGCACGCTTTCGATGTTTGCGAGGAGATGGTTCGCCGCGGCCTCGGCGACAGGCTGCGGTGGTACGCTTATTGCTCGCCTGCGCCCTTCTCGCCCCAACTGGCCCTGGCCATGCGCCGCGCGGGATGCGTGGGCATCAACTTCGGCGCCGACAACGGCGACGATGCGATGTTGAGGCGTTTGGGGCGCGCGTTCGCCTCCTCCGACATCCTCAACGCCACCCGCTGGTCGAAAGACGCCGGCATGGCCGTGATGCTGGACCTGCTGCTCGGCTCACCCCACGAGACCCGGGAAAGCCTTGTGCGGACCGTGGAACTGATGCGGCGGGCCGCACCGGACCGGGTCGGCGTGTCCGTCGGCGTGCGGGTCTATCCAGGTACCGAACTGGCTGCGCGGGTGACGCCCACCGATCCCACCGAGCCGCTCTTCTATCTCGAGCCGCAGATCGCGCCCTTCGTCTTTCCGTTGCTCGACTCCCTCATTGGCGACGACCAACGGTTCCTGTTCTTCGATCCATCGCGGCCCGAGCGCAACTACAACTACAACGCCAACCAGCGCCTCATCGACGCTATTGGGCGCGGCTACCGGGGAGCCTACTGGGACATCCTGCGCCGCTGCGAATGATCCAGACCCCACGGCCAGGCCCAGTCAGCTACGCCCGGGCGGCCCGCCAGCGCACCAGCGGCTCTATCAGCGCGCGCCCGGCGGTTTCGAGCTCGGCCACGCGCAGAATGCGGCATGCCGTGCCGAACACCGCGACGCCGAGCGGAATCGAGATGGCCAGCTCAGCCAGGCGCGCCAGCCGGGAAACCCCCAACCAGCCCTGAATCCCCGTGCTGGCCAGCGCGATCGCTCCTCCCATGATGGCGGAGGCCAGGCCGATCTTCAGCGTGCTGCGCAACAAAGCGCGGCCGTGAATGCCGCCCATTCGTTCCTTCAGAATCCAGAACAAGGCCACCGAGGCGAACAGCGCCACGCCCGAAGTCGCCAGCGCCAGCCCCGCGTGCCCCATCTTCGTGTGGCGCGTCATGGTCCACGCCACCAGGTAGTTGATCACGATGGAGGCGATGCTTACCAGCATCGGCGCCCGCGCGCTCCCTAGCGCATAGAAGGCCGGCGCGAGGATCTTCACCGCGGCGTACCCGGCTAGCCCGATGGCGTAGCAGGAGAGCGCCACCGCGGTCTGCTGCGTGTCGTAGGCCTGGAACTTACTCCCCTGGTAGATCAGCCCAATCATAGAATTGCCCAGGATGATCAGGCCCACCGAAGAGGGAACGGTCAGCAGCAACACCATGCCCACCGAGCGCGACACGGTCTTGCGGAACTCCTCCAGGTTGCCCGAGGCGGCGCTGCGCGAGATGGAAGGCAGCATGGCGGAGGCGATGGCCACGCCGAACAGGCCCAGGGGAAGCTGCATGAAACGGAAAGCGAACTGTAACCAACTCACCGGGCCGTTCAGTCCGCGCAGCGGATCGACGATGGTCGAGGCCAGGTTGGTGTTGACCGCCACGTTCACCTGTACGGCCGCGGTGCCGATGATGGCCGGGCCCATCAGGTAGATGATGTGGCGCAGGCCGGGGTGCGACCAGTCGAAGCGGAGGCGGAAACCGAACCCCAGCCGGCTCAAGCTGGGGAGCTGCCAGAAGAGTTGGAGAACGCCTCCCAGCACCACTCCCCAAGCCATCCCGGCGATGGGAGCGATGCCCAGGTGCGGTCCCAGCCAGAAGCCCAGCGCGATCCCGAACACCACCGAACCGATGTTGAAGAAGGTCGAGGCGAGCGTGGGCACCGCGAACCGTCCGCAAGCGTTGAGAATCCCCATGGCTTGCGCCGCCAGAGCCACCACCAGCAGGAACGGGAACATGATGCGGGTCATGCTGATGGCAAGCTGGAACTTGCCCGGGTCCGCCAGTTCCCATCCGGGCGCCAGCAGGCCCACCAGCACGGGACTGAACACCGTTCCCAGCACGCACAGCGCGCCCACGATCAGAATCACGGCCGTGCCGACCAGGTTGGAGAGTTCGGCCGCGTCTTTCTTTCCCTTGGTGGCCAGGTACTCGGTGAAGGTCGGCACGAAGGCGGAGGAAAGCGCGCCCTCGGCGAACAGGTCCCGCGTCAGGTTGGGGATGCGGAAGCCGAGGGAGAAGGCGTCGTAAGTCCGGCCGGCCCCGAACAGATGCGCCATCACGGTCTCGCGCAGCAGGCCGCTCACACGGCTCAGCAGCACCGCCGCCGATACCACCCCCGCCGCGCGGACGATCTGCTCCTGTCTGTTGGCATCCTCGGAACCGGCGGTCTGGGTCATCGGTGCTTCTTAGGTCTGCTGCCCATACTGTTCGAGAAAGCGAGCGATGGTCACGATGCCCTGGTAGTAGTTCTTCAGGCAGTACTTCTCGTTGGGGGCGTGCAGGCCATCGTCGGGCAATCCGAACCCCATCATCACGCTGGGGACGCCCAGGTGCATCGCGAAATCCCCGACGATCGGCACCGAGGCGCCGTCGCGGATGAACACGGTGGGGCGGCCGAACACTTCCCCGAACACACGCGCGGCCACGCGAATGGCCGGGTGCTCCGGATCCACCAGCACCCCCGGAGCGGCGCTGAGCACCCGCACCTCGACGCGCATGCCCTCGGGCGTATTCTCCGCGACGAACTTCCGGAAACTCGCGATCACCTTCTCGGGGTCCTGCTTCGGCACCAAACGGAAGCTGACTTTGGCGGTGGCGGTGGCCGGAATCACCGTCTTCGCCCCCGCGCCGGTGAAGCCGCCCCCGATGCCATGCACCTCGAAGGCCGGCCGCGCCCAGATGCGCTCGAGCACCGAGTAGCCGCGCTCGCCCGTCAGTTTCGCCGATCCAACCTCGGTCCTCAGGAACTCGCCTTCATCGAACGGCAGGCTCTCCCAACTCGCCTTCTCGGCGGGCGCGGGGGGCTGAACGTCGTCGTAGATGCCGGGAATGCGGATCACGCCCTGGGCGTCTTTGACCTTCGCTAGCAGCTCGATGAGTCCGAAGACCGGGTTCGGCGCCGCTCCGCCGTACAGGCCCGAGTGCAGGTCGCGCGCCGGCCCGCTGGCCTCCACTTCCAAATAAATCAGCCCGCGCAGCCCGACGCACAGGGTCGGCATCCCCTCGGCGTACAGCGCGGTATCGGAAACCAGCGCCGCGTCGGCCCGCAGTTTCTCCGGGTTTTCCGCCACGTAGCGCGCGATGGGGGCGCCGCCAATCTCCTCTTCCCCCTCCACCAGGAACTTCAGGTTCACGGGAAGCGTCCCCAGGACCGCGCGCAGCGCCTCGACCGCCTTGACGTGCATGTACATCTGCCCTTTATCGTCGGCCGAGCCGCGCGCGTACAGGTTCCCATCCCGCACCTCAGGCTCGAACGGAGGGCTTGCCCAGGCTTCCAGCGGATCGGGCGGCTGGACGTCGTAGTGCCCGTAGCACAGGACGGTGGGTTTGCCCGGCGCATGCAGCCAATCGGCGTAGACTAGGGGAAACTTTTCGGCGCCGATCAGCTCGACATGCTCCAGGCCGGCCTGGCGCAGGCTCGCGGCCACAAACTCGGCCGCGCGCTGGATGTCCCCGCGGCGTTCCGGGTCCGTGCTCACGCTGGGAATGCGCAGGAACTCCTTCAGTTCTTCCAGGAAGCGCTCTTTGTTGCGCTCGACATAGGCGTCGATGGGGTGCGTCATAGGGTCTCCCGGGCCGGCACAACCATTATAGAAGCGGGAGCGGCTCCCCAGAGCCGGCCGCCGGCGAGCCGCGCTTCCGTGCAACAATACGGCGAGATGCGGAAGAAACGCCAGATACTCAGTTTCCTGTTGGCGATGAGCGGCTGTCTGGCGGCGGATCGAAGCGATTCGGAACTGAAGTCGCTCTTTGCCGCGCAAAGCTGGTTCAAGCTGCGCGATGCGGTGGCGCGGTCGGCGGACGCGCCGGCTTTCTATCGAGGCGCCGTCGCGTGCGCGTTCAACCGGGTCGATGAGGCGGAACGGCGTTTCCGGGCAGTGATCGCGGCCCCCGGCGACGTCCAGCACGCCGCCGACGCCCACGGAATGCTCGCGTATGCCTACATGCGGACGGGTCGCTATCGGCGGACCTATGCCCACTTCGCCGCCATACAGAAGCTGAACCCGGGGGTTCCGGGCATCAAGAGCGTCGTGGGGGTGTCTTCGGCGTTGAGCGGTTACCCGGAGATGTCGGCCAAAGCCCGGCGCCTATCAACTGTCCGGATGAGCGACGATCTCTTCATTCCCGTCGCGGTCGATGGAAAGCCCGCTCAGTACGGCTTCGACAGCGGCTCTGATGTTTCGATCATGAGCGAGGCCGAAGCCAACCGGCTCGGGCTGCCCATCCACGCCGTGAGCGCGTCGACATCCCAGGACGAAGCCTCGGGCAACGACGTTCCTATACGTTTCGTGGTTGTGAATCGGCTGACCGCCGGCGGCTTTGAGCTCCGGCACGTCGCGTTTCTGGTGTTTCGGAACGATGCGATGCCGTTTGTCGAGTTGCCGCCGGACAAGCAGGGTATCCTCGGCATTCCTGTGCTGGTTGCCTTCGGGACCATGCGCTGGAACAGCGGTCATGAGCTGACGATCGGCGCGCATGCCGATCGCCGCGACCTACAGCCTCCGAACATGTGCTTCCATGCCGTCAGGCCCGTCGTGGAAGGCGGGTTCCGCGGCCAACGAATCCAGGTGTGGCTGGATACAGGCAGCGACAGGACGTTTCTCACCGAGCGCTTTGCGCGGCAGTTTCCGGACGTCATCGAGGCCGGTGGCAAAGAGGCGCCCGCACGGTTTCGCGGCGTCGGCGGTTCGAACGACGTTCGAGTCGTTACCGTCCCCGAGGTCAAGTTCAGTTTCGCAGGCGGCGAAATGATCCTGCATCCCGCTCTGGCCCTCCCGAAAGACGAGCGCGTCGATCGCGGCTGGTACGACGTTTGGCTGGGGATGGACGTGCTCGGTCAAGCCCGCGAAGTCAGCCTGGACTTCAAGTCCCTGACCTTCTCTCTGAAGTAGCCTGCCTACGAGCTCTTCTCGTGCTTCATCACCGCGATGAAACCCAGGTTGCGATAGAGCTGCTTGTAGTCCAGGCCGCAGCCGATCACGAAACGGTCGGGAATCTCGAAGCAGCGGAAATCGACCTGAATCTGGACGATGCGGCGGGAGGTGCGGTCCAGCAGCGTGCACAGAGCCAGCGTGTTCGGACCCCGCGCGGCCAGCGTGCGCAGCAGGTAGCGGGCGGTGAACCCGGTGTCCACAATATCTTCCACCAGCACCACGTCCTGGCCTTCGATGACGTCGTCGAGGTCCTTGGCGATGCGCACCAAACCCGGGGCGGTGGGTTGCGTCGAGAAGCTCGAGATGGCCAGGAAATCGATCTTCACCGGGATGTCGATCTGCTTGGCCAGGGCGGTCAGAAAGAAGACGGAACCCTTCAGTACCGCGATCAGCTTGAGCTCGCGGCCGCGATACTTCTCCGAGATCTCGGCCCCCACTTCGGCGATCCGCTGGGTCACCTGTTCTTCGGTGTACAGAATCCGCTCGATCTCCGGCGCCGGCGGCTTCATTGTAATGCCACTCGCTGTCTCTGCACCGTGGGGCAGGCGGTACCGCCTGCCGCTGGCGGGTGCAGTGATTCGGCAGGCCAAACGGCCCGCCCCACGCGAAGCCAGCGCCGAAAGCAAGCGGCATTGGGCTTCATCGCGTGGCCAGCCCCTCGGGCTGTTTGCCGGTCCGTTCGGCCAGGCCATACTTGAAGATCAGGTTCTCGAAATCCTTCTGGTAAAACACCTGGATGTTCACGTTGGGGTAGATCATGCGCAGCAATTTGACCTTGTGGTTCTTCTTGGTGACCAGCGATTGTTTCATGGTGGTCAGCTCGACATACAGGTCGAACTCGGCCAGGTAGAAATCCGGGGTGAAGGCCTCCAGCACCCGGCCATCCTTGTCCCACTGGATGGGGAAGCTGCGCGGTTCGTACTCCCAGGCCACCTGATAGAAATCGAGCAGGTTGGCGAAGATTTCTTCGCTGGGGTGCATGAAAGCGTTCTTCTTGAGGCTGGCCTTGGCGGGCGCCACAATGCCGTGTTTGGACAGCTTGAGCCGCGCCTTGAATTGCAGGTGGGCCTCGGCGGCGGCAGACAGCAGGCCCTGCTCCATCAGCCCGCGAGCGCTCACCGCTCCGCGAATGATCTCGGCCACGCCCTCGGCCTCCAAAAACTCCATATTTAGCACCAAGTCGAAGGAGTGCACGGGGGCGGAGACCTTCCCGAGTCTGCGCTTGCGATAGTCCTTCTGCTGCCGCTCGAGATCGCGGAGCAGCGCGCGTGCCGACGGCCGGTCCAGGCGATGCTCGAGCATCAGCGTGCCCAGGCGGCGCGACTCCGGAGCCACCACCTGTACGCGCAGCACCCCGGGAAGGCTCTGGAACAGCAGCTCGGCGCCCTCGGTCGAAACCACCAGGTGATGCTCGGTGGCCAGGCGCGCCACCAGCGACAGCGCGGCGTCCGGAAAGGCCTTATCGGGAAGCGCGGCCTCGCCGCCGAACTCCTGATCGATCATCGCGCGCAGGCGGGAATCGGTCACCAGCTCGAAGCCCAGCGTCTGCGCGGTGAGGCGTGCCACTTCGTCGTGCCGGCAACCCGGCTGGCCGGATATCGTGATCAACCCCATCGCGACTGGCTGGGAACCGCTGCTCCTTGCTCATGATATCGTACCTACATGCCGGTGTTCGAAGTGGCGGCCGCGCTCACCGTGCTTCTGTGGATCTACCTGCTGTTGGGGCGCGGCTTCTTCTGGTGGATGCAGGAGGCGCGCCTCCCCCGCGGGCCTGCGCCGCCGCGCCGCGTTGCCGTGGTGATTCCAGCCCGCGACGAGGCGCAGGTGGTGGGGCAGGCGCTCGCGTCGCTCGCCGCGCAAGACTACACCGGCCCCTTCGAAATCTACCTGGTGGACGACCATAGCACGGATGGCACCGCCGGGATCGCGCGTCAGGCGGGCGTGCACGTGCTCGGCGCCGCGCCGCTTCCCGACGGCTGGACGGGAAAGCTTTGGGCGCTCTCGGAGGGCGTCCGCGAGGCCAGCCGGCTCAGCCCCGACTACTTCCTGTTCACCGACGCCGATATCGTTCATGCGCCCGGCAACCTGGCCGGCTTGGTGGCGCTGGCCGAAGACGGCGGATACGACCTGACCTCGCTGATGGTGCAACTGCGCTGCGAGACCCTCGCCGAGCGGGCGCTGATTCCGGCCTTCGTTTTCTTCTTTTTCAAGCTCTGTCCGCCCCGCTGGATCGCCAGCGCGAAGCATCCCACCGTGGGCGCGGCGGGCGGCTGCATCCTGATCCGCCGGGCGGCGATCGAGCGCATCGGTGGGATTGCCGCAATTCGGGGCGAACTGATCGACGACTGCGCGCTGGCCGCAGCGGTGAAGCGAACGGGCGGGCGGGTCTGGCTCGGGTTGACCTCGGCGACACGCAGCGTCCGGGAATACGGTTCGTTCGCCGAGGTCGGGCGCATGATCTCGCGAAGCGCCTTCACGCAGTTGCGTTACTCGGCGCTGCTGCTCGCCGGGACGATTCTCGGCATGTCCGCGACCTACCTGCTGCCCCCGGTTCTGCTGTTTGGCTACGGCTCGTGGCTGGCAGCGCTGGCGTGGCTCTTGATGATGGCTGCGTACCTGCCCGTGCTGCGTCTCTACCGGCGCTCGCTCCTATGGGCGCCCGCCCTGCCGCTGATCGCGCTGTTCTACACCGCCGCGACAGTCCACTCCGCCCTGCGCTATTGGAGCGGCCGCGGCGGCGCCTGGAAAGGTCGCGCCCAGGCCGCGCGAAACTGAGCGCACGATGTAGGATATGTGCTTCCGCGAGAGACTATCTTTACAGTTAAGGATGGAAGCCCAGTCAGAACTTCGGCAGCGATTCCGCGGGATAGTCGCGCTCTACGCGGGCGCCATCCGGCGTCTCGCGGCAGTCTACGTTCCGAACGCCGCGGATCGCGACGACTTGTTCCAGGAGATCCTGCTGGCCGTCTGGCAGGCCCTTCCAGCCTTTCGGGGGGACGCGAGCGAGCGCACCTGGCTGTACCGGATTGCGCACAATGTCGCCCTGACCCATCAGAGGAAGAACCGGCGCGCCAGCGATCGCGAAGCCTCGTTGGATTGCGCTGTGAGCGACTCGAGGCCCAGCGTCGATGTTCGCAAGCTCGCGCTGGTCGAACTCGTATCTCAATTGCCACTTGAGGACCGGCAGTTGGTCGTTCTCTACCTGGAAGGGTTGTCGGCAAGTGAGATCGAGAAGATTACCGGAATCCGCGCCGGAACCGTCTCTGTGCGCCTGACCCGGATTCGGCAACACCTGGCCGCCGCACTCCATCGACCGGGGGTGACACCATGAGTGAACAACGGGAATCGCCGGATGAATTGCAGGAGCACTGGCAGCGTCAGAACGCTCCGGAGGAGAACATTGACATGACCGTCGAGCAAGTGTTGGAGCAGGATCGGAAGTACCAGGCCTCGGCCCGCCGAAGCGACGTGCTGGCAGCGGTGGGAGCGCTGGTCTTCCTTCCGTTGCTGTTGCTGGCCTCTGCCACGGGCAAGTGGCCCGAGGTTCGCGCCGGCTATGGCCTGATGGCCGTGGGCTGCGGGATCACCGCGGTGGCCCTATGGCTTTACCATCGCTTGAACCGCCATGCGCCCGGGCGCGACCTGACCGTGAGGGACCATCTGGAACAATCGGTGGCCTTCTTGGAAAGACAGGCGACCCTGCTGCGCACCTCGACGCTATGGTGCGGCCTGCCCCTGTTCCTGGGGGTGCTCCTGTTTGGCGCGGGGATCTGGATCCACATGAGCAAGCTCGTCGGCGCGTTGTTCGCCGGCGGCAGCCTGCTCCCCTTGATCGGTTCCTGGCACATGAACAACGGGCGCAAGATGCGCCAGATCGCGCAAAGAAGGACCCGAGCCGAGGATTTGCTCCGACGCCTGGCCTGAGCGGGACTACTGGGCGAGGGCCACGGCCAGGCGGGGCGCCCACGCCGCCGTATCGGATCTGACCACCGAGACCCTCACACGATAGCCCAGGGAGGCCAGGAGGCGAATCAGCAGGTCGGTCGATACATGCTGGAGATCGCCGTTCAGGATCGCAGTCACCCTGGTTCGTGAGGTGCCCGCTCTTTTCGCGATGTCCGCGTGAGTGATCTTCCGCCGCCGAACGATTTCCTTCAGTCGCTTCAGCAGGGCCTCCTGAACCTGCCATTCCTTCGCCGCGACGCCTGGCCCGGCCAGGATTACTGCGCGCAGGCCGCCACCAGGCGCTCGCGTAGCGTGGTCTGCTGCGCGTCGCCCAGCTTCTTGCCGTTCGCGGTGACGTAGAACACGTCCAGCGCTTTGTGGGCTTCGGTGTCGATGAGCACCAGGTCGATGTTGCCGCCCGCGGAAGAAATCGTGGAGGTCAGGTCGTAGAGCAGCCCCGGCCGGTCCTCGGCCACCACCTGGATCAGCGTGGCGAGCTCGGAGGCCTGGTTGTCGAACGAAACGTTTGGCTGGATGCGCGCGCGGCGGCTGGGCAGGGAGGGCTTGGGCCGGTTCTGGAGCAGTGTCTTGATATCCAGCTTGCCCAGTGTCACCCGTTGCAGCATCACGCGGAGGCGGTCCACTTCGCTGGGGTTCAGCTCGAGCGTGCGATGCGGATCCGAGAACACGAAAGTGTCGAGAATGTCCCCGTGCCGGTTCGCGAAGCCCTCCGCCTTGAGGATGTTCATCCCGAAGCTGGCCAGGGCGCCGGCAATCGACGCCAGCAGGAACGGCCGGTCGCGCGCCACCAGGGTGAGGCGGTAAAAGCCGTTCTCCTTATGAACGTCGACCGCCACGCCGCGCTCGCGGCTGTTCCGCTCGAGTTCCAGGTGCGCGGCGATTTCGGCCTCCGAATGCGTGCGCAGGTAGCGCACCGGAAAGCCCTCGAGAAACTCGGCGCGGTCCGGAGCCTGCGTCAGGCGGTCCTCTTCCAGTTCGCGGGTCAGTTCGTTGTAGGCTGCCACGTACACGCGCCAGAGCTGCTCGCTGCGCCAGGGAGTGAGCGCGGTGGGGTTGACCGCGCCGATGTCCGCGTAGGTCATCACGGCCAGCTTCTTGGCAAGTTCGATGGTGCCGGCGCGCTCGGCCAGCAGCCGGATGGTCGCCGGGTCGTCGAGATCGCGCGTGGTCATGATGAAGGAGAACTGCAAGTGGCGCTCGACCAGCAGCCCGACGGCGCGCTGCTGATCCTGCGGCACCCCCAGATGTTCCATCGCGATGCCGGCCTGCCGGACCGATTCGGGCACGTGCGGTCCGTCGGGTTTCGCTTTGCCCAGGTCGTGGAACAGCAGCGCCAGCGTCAGCAGCGCCGGGTCGTCGATTTCCGAGAGCAATTCGGCGAAGGAGCGCTTCAGCGGATCCTGGGTGTCGCGCAGTTGTTCCAGGTTCTGGATGGCGACCAGCGTGTGCTCGTCCACCGTGTAGCNNCGGACCACCAGGCAGTCCACGGCCTCCCAGCCCGGCAACAGGGCTGCCAGCATGCCGGTCTCGTGCATCACACGCAGCGCCAGTGCGCAGTGTGGCGTGGAGAGAAGTTCCTTGAGTTGCGGCCAGGCCCGCGTTTGAGGCGCGGAGAAGTGGAGCCGCAGGCGGGGCAATTGCTCGGCCAGGCGGCGCTCGGTTTCCGGAGCCGGGCGCAGACCGTGGCGTCCCACGAACTGGAACAGCCGCAGGGCCAGCCCCGGATCGCGTTCGAGGCGGTGCGGCGCGCGGAAGTAGGCCCGCTCGCGCGACACGTGGAAGTCCGCGTTGGAAACCCGCGACCGCCACTCCCGGAACTGCACCAGCAGACTGCTGGTCTTCTCCTCGCCCGCGTCGATTTCGCGCAGGGCGGCGCGGTGAATCTCCCGCGCGTGACCGTAGAACTTGCGCATCCAGCGAGCCGGGTCCAGCGCCGACTGCTCCGCGATCTCCTCCTGCAAATCGAACGTCAGCAGGTTCGTGTCCCGTCCCGCGCGTTCGTGCAGTTGCGAGCGGAGCGCAAACAGGAAATCGCGCGCCGGCAGCAACTCGGGCGGCGGCGCGGGGCGGAGAATCCGGTCGGGCCNNCGTAATCCGCCGGGGCTTTCCTTGATGTTCGGCTCGAGCTGAAAAATCGATCCCCCGGCTTTGAGGTGCCGCTCGCGAGCCATGCGGCACAGGCCGCGGACGATGGGCTGCCGCTGAGAGTGGATGAACGGCGGCAGGCCGGCGCTCAACCGGGCGTACAGGGCGCGGTCGCCGGCCAGGTAGCGCTCGTCGAGCAGGCTGATGGTGAGCTCGAGGTTGTCGTCGTGGCGCTCGCAGCACTCCGCCGGCAGGCGAACCGATTGGCTCACGCGCAGTCCCCGGTCCCACAAGTCCTGCAAGAAAGCGGAAATAGCCGGCCGCTCCCGCTCGGCCAGCGC
>PLEM01000009.1 GCA_003137035.1 Bryobacterales bacterium
GGCTTGCCGCCGGCCGATGCCGCTGCGGACGCAGCCTGAGCGGCCCACGCGCAAGACCAGGGAGCCGCGCGCGATGGCGCGGAAGACGGTCAGCAACGTCGCAGGGCTGGTTTTCTCTCGTTATCTGCGCGCGATCAAGGGGCGGCTGGTCACCACCATCCCCGTTACCCACAGCGACCTCCCCCAGGTGAAGAAGCGTAGCGGTCTCGCGTTGCTGCCATCCGAGCGGGACGACATGGTTGGGTGCGCGGTCGGACCGGGGTGCGTTGGGACGTTTCTGGGGATGGTCCGTCACCGGATGCGCCGCGGCGAGGNNGCGCTAACGGGAATCGAACCCGATACACGGGGTATCAACCTATGGCGATAGATGCTAAGTGGTTGATTTGGTGGGGCCGGTAGAGAACGGTTTTCCACCCAGTATCAGCGTGTCTCGCCGCCATGGCTGCGCGTGGCTGCGCATTGCCTACCCTTTTGGCTTCCGCGCGACCCGTTTCGCCAGCGCCTTCCGGCTGCGCACCCGTGCCGATGCCGAAAGACGAAGACCAAGCGGGCGGCGCCGCGGCGGGGGCTCAGGCGGGTGCTGCCCGGGCGGAATTTCAGCGACTGAAAATCACGGTCGGTAGCCATGGGGCACTCCTGCCCGAAACTTACCCTGGCACCCGGCACGTATTTGTCGAGCCGGGCGGCCGACGTTTCTCGAATTTTCTTGGGGATGCGGCGAGTGAATTTATCCCCCTTGTATTCAATAGGGTGGAGGCGTGTGGGGTTTGGGCATATAGGTATTACTATAGTAATACCTATTAGGAAAACCCCTTTCTCGACAAATCGCTTGACCACGCCTCCCCAACCAGAGCATCGGATTGACCACGGCAACGAGGCCCCGGGCGGCGGCCTTGGAGACTCCGTGGATCGCCTGCGGTTCTGGTCAATGATGCCAACTCCACAGCAGGCCGCTGGACGTAGGGGACCAGCCGGAGGGACCCAAACCCGGCACTCTGTCGCCGTGGTCCTGCCCGACTACCGGGAGCGTCCGCCGCTTGGTTTCCGGCCACGCGCAGGTTGCTCAACTGAACTGGGCTTGGCCACTGCCTTCTTCTGCTGTTTTCGCTCCTTCGCCAGATCGACTTCCATCTGCTGCACAATCTGGGAGGGGGGGACCTTCAGCACTTCCGCAACTTTGACCAAGGTCCGAATGGTGGGGCTTCGGACGCCCCTTTCAATGAGGCTGATGTACGTTCGGTCCAGGCCAGCTTCCAGGGCCAACCGCTCCTGGGAGATGTCGTGGGCCTCGCGGATCTCCCTAAGCGCCTGGCCGAACACCTTCTCGGGGCCGGAGATCGGCTGGATGTGCCCGCTTCTGTTGGATCTGGGTCGAGGTTGCGCCAAGCAACCAATGCTGATACGATGCAGACCTTATGCCCACGGACAATAGTCCGAATCTCACAATCGTAACGGGCGAGGTCAACGGCCCCACCCGTGAGTACCATTGGGTCTTTCGTTCCCAAGGAAAAGGGTTTAGACTGCTTCAAGAGTCCACAGTCTGAAACTGGTGGGTTCTATTGATGTTGAGCTGAGCCATGAACAACCGCTCGCGTACCAAAGGATGTTCAATGCAAACCATCAAGCGAGTGATTCCCGGCCTCATCCTCGTCACCGCACTCCTCAGCGGAGGCGGTGGGGCTTATGGTGCCCAGGAACGGCAGGCAAACAGTACCACACTCAGGGACAAGCCACTTGTGACCGACCGGATTCAGATGATCGCTGGCGAATCTCGCTCAGCACTCCGGGAAACGGGAGCCGTTTCACTTGCCTCTGTGATCTCAAGCCGGACAACTCCTCCCCTTTCGTTCCCTATCCGCGTCGAGATCGTAGAGGTATCGGGGGCCCCCCAACTCCAGGTTACGACACCTCCCGCAACACCGGCCGGGGAGTATACCGTTGATTTGACGGCTCTCGCGGACGACGGGCGCGAGATCTCCGCGACTCTGCACGTCACGGTTCATGCAGTGACGGTCGCGGCTTCTTCATCCGTCCGTCCCCCTGTCGTCTTGCTCAATGGATGGCAAGCACTCTGCCTGAACACAGCCAGCACCCTGTTGGCCTCAGAGGGGACCTTTGGGCATTTACATTCTCTCCTGGAACCTGATGCGCCCGTTCTCTTCTTCAACAATTGCACCTATGGCGATGCCAAAATAGAACAGTTGGCAAGTCAGCTTGGAGCATACATAGCTGGCCTGCACTATACGGACGGGACCCCCGTAGCTCAGGTCGATCTCGTGACTCACAGCATGGGCGGGCTCATTGCGCGGGCTTATCTGGCAGGGCTACAGACAGACGGATCGCTCAGGCCGCCGCCGGACCCGCAGGTTCGGAAGCTGGTGGAAATCGCGACACCGAACTTCGGCTCGTTTCAGGCACCAAACGTTGGTGTTCAAGCCCCGGAGATGAATCCCGGCAGCGCTTTTCTCTGGTATCTCGCGACATGGAACCAGAGGCAGGACGACCTCCGGGGCGTCGATGCGCTGGCTATCATTGGTGATGCTGGCACATCGCGCGCGAGCGATGGTGTGGTATCGCTGACCAGCGCCTCGCTAGGATTTGCCCGCGACCAGTCGCGAACAAGAATCCTCCCATACTGCCACACGGACCCTGGTTTCTTCGCCTCCTTTGGAATGTCATGTTCGTCCGCCCCTGGCATAGCAAATGTCGATAAGGCACCGGAGACGGGCTCGCTCGTTCGCTCTTTTCTTGCGGACACTCCCGATTGGAGGTCAGCCGCGATCAGCGCGACCCCCAATCAGAACTCCTGGCTATCCCAGTACGGCGGCATCTTCTTCGCGGACGTGAATGCGACAGGACAGTACGTGAACGATCTCACCGGAGTCTTATGGGGAACGGTGACCCTCCAGAATGGAGGTGCTACGAACGCCGTTTTCTACGATGAGTTCGTCATGGGGACCGGGACCTTCAGCATGACGAGCAGGACACTCGGGACAATGACCTGCGGCCCGTTCACGGCACCCATTGGCTACTACTACCCGGTCCGCTGTAAGGCCTCCCCCTCCATATTCTCGGTGACTCCGCTCCTGGCGAATGTCGCAGGCCGGGTCGTCCAATCTGGCACAACGATAACCATAACGGGCGCGGGCTTTGGCCAGCGGTGCTCCACCTGCGGGGTCTTGGCGGGCAGCTTGGCCTTGCAGATCACATCGTGGAGCGATCAAGCGATTGCGGCCTTCCTTCCTGCATTCACTGGCTACACGCAGATTGCCGTGCTGACATCAGCCGGGCAGGACAGCATCGGCATCATGGCCGCACTCGCGCCAGCTATAGCGGTCGCGCCTGCGAATCTCACGTTCCAGTACACAATCGGAGGGGCCAGTCCCTCGGGCCAGTTGATTCAACTCACCAACAGCGGTGGCGGCACGCTCAACTGGACGGCCACTTCAAACGCATCCTGGCTGAGCATGACACCCACATCGGGCACGGTGCCATCAACTCTCACAGCGTCCGTCGCGCCATCTGGTCTTGCAGCGGCGACCTACAGTGGAAACATTCAGATTGCCTCGGTCGGAGCCTCTAACACCCCGGTGACGGTTCCCGTCTCCTTGGTCGTGGCGCCCGCACAGCCTGCCGCGATCGCGGTAACCTCAGCGGCCAGTTACGCCGAGCCGCCGGTTGCCCCAGGAATGCTCGCGGTGGTCTGGTGGAATGGCGGCCCGGACTTTGCCACCGCGACGCTGCACGCGCCCTCGGTACCTTTGCCCACCTCGATGGGAGGCGTTTCGGCGACCATCACGGACGCCGGCGGCACGTCGCGCAACGTGTCCCTGCTGGACGTGACCCCGAGACAACTCAACGTGGTGATTCCAGACGCGGCCCAAGCTGGGACCGCGACCCTTACCGTCAACGGCTCCGACGGAACGGTGCATAGCGACACGGTGACGATTGCAGCCGTCGCCCCTGGCCTGTTCTCGGCCACCGCGGACGGAAAGGGGTTCGCGGTCGGGCAAGCCTGGAACGTGAAAGCGGACGGTTCCTACACCATCACCGACCTGTGCTGCGCGGCCGGCGGGGCCGGCATCCCGATCAATATGGGAGCGGACACAGACACGACGCTCGTGGTGCTGTACGGCACGGGCCTGCGGGGACGGACGAACCTGGCAAACGTTAGCGCCACGGTCGGCGGCCAGACCGCCCGAGTGGACTATGCGGGTCAGCAGGGAAGCTACGTGGGGCTCGACCAGCTCAACCTGGCCTTGCCGCGCAGCTTGCGGGACCAGGGCACGGTGTCCATCGCACTCACGGTAGACGGCAAGGCGGCCAACGCGCTGAACATCGTCATGGTGCCGTGACGCTGGCGCATTGGCGGCGCCAATCCGGCCGGCTGGCAGGCGGTCTGGGATGCACCACCCGGCGCACGACGGTGTGGCGGTTCCAGTATGTGGCGGAAGCATTCCAGGCGGCGTAGCATTGAAGCCATGAAGACACGCCTCGCGCTTATGATCGTGCTCGTGATCGCAACAGTATGCTGCAACCGGCTTTCATCCGTCATCACCGCGCCAAGAAGCATCATCCAAGGCGGTGACGTCGTTCGCGCTGAAGGGAGTTGGCGGAAAGTTGGGGGGACGCTGTGGGCCAGTCCTATGCCGAATACCTACAGGATAGAGTGCAACACACGCAGCCTGGAATGTAGGGAGGACGGTGCGTGGATCGACAACTTGCCCTCCGGTTCCCTGGGCCTAGAATTGCTCCCAACGGTAGAGTACCGAATTGTGTCATGGAAAGACGGAATCCTGATCGCAGAACACGAGTTCTCTAATGGCAACTCCACACTGAGAATATCGGTTAGCGACAAGACGGCTTCGAGGACTTGGCGTGGTACCCGTGCGCGCGGAGTAGGGCTGGATGCGGACAAGTGGCGGGAAGAGGTCCTGCAATAGCTGGCGGCTGTGCTACATGAAGAAGCGAACGGGCAAGGCGAAGAAGAAGGCGGCGCCGAAGAAGGCTGCGTCGCGCCTCACGACTGAGGGCACAATCACCATGCTCCCAATCGAGGCAATACGTTTAGACTTCCAGCCGCCAGAGAACTTGGACCCGGACACGGTCCAGAAGTTCGCGGAGGCACTACGCGCTGGAGGAAAGATTCCGGCTGTCAGAGTCTACTCTGACGGAAAAAGCCATTGGCTCGCGGACGGTTTCCATCGGCTTGAAGCGGCACGCATGATTGGGCTTCGTGAGATCGAAGCAGAGGTCATCCAGGGCACACGCGCGGATCTGGAGGCTGATTGGCATGAGTACCTCCGCGCTTTACATAACGCTCTTCGCACGTCGGCGCCGGGTAGTGGGTCAGTTTGAAAAAGTCTGTTCAGAAGTCGATGTCGATCTTCCCACCCCGCCATCGGCGAACTTCGGCCGCAGTCTGCTTCTCTGCCTCCAGCCGAGAGAGTCCCTTTTTTAAGTAGAGCCGCAATAGGTTTCTGACAGCCCTTTTTTCTCTGGGTGTAAGCCTCTCCGCTACGGCGGCCCGCTTCTCCGTGGATGCCATTAGTCTCTCAAAGTCGTCTTCGAACTCTTTGGCTCCGCCCATGCCCCAATCGTATCGCGCCTGTCCTCCGAAGCAAGCGGCGCTGTGTACTTGGTACACTCGCAGGTGTGTCCGTCGGTGTTGCGTTTTGCAACGCTGGAGCGATGCGAAACGTTCACGAATCGAACAATCCCGAGCGAACCGGAAGGAGGGCAAAAGAAAATGACGGTCACCGCTGTAGAAATGTTAAAATTAGTTTAGAATCGGTGGCTTGAAGGGTACTAGCCCTATCATGAGTGGCGTCCAGGTCGATACTTGCTGAAGAGGCAGAAGAGTGTGATAAACTTCTCCTACATCGGCAACGTCCATATAGGGAAAGGCTGTGAATGGCGGTGGCAACCATGTCGTGCCTAGAGAAGGTCTTGGAACAACCGACGCTCACAATTCAACTGAGCGACGGTGGAGACGGCTACATCATGGCGGAGTGTCTCAACATTCCCGGATGTGCGTCGCAGGGCGAGACCCGCGAAGAGGCGTTGGCAAATGTCGTTGACGCGATCTCCGTGTGCCTGGACGTTATCATCGAAGACACTGTCGCCAAGCTCAGATCCGCAAAGTTCCCGCAGGCGGAGGCTACTTGCTACAAGTTCTCTCTCTCAACTTCTGAATTGCTTCCAGCCTAATGGGACTGAGCGATCTGCCGCTTACCAAGGGACGAGCGCACGTGAAGGTATTTGAGTCCTTCGGGTGGGTGCAGCGCAGGAGCGAGAAGAACCACTTTGCGATGACACATCCCAACGTGCCGGGCGTCATCATTTCAATCCCCGACCACAAAGAAGTTGGCCGACAACTACTGCGGACAGAACTACGGAGGGCCGGCATAGATCCGGCCGAGTATAGAAAGCGGTACGACAGCATCTGAGCAAGATGAATGGAGGGTGCGCCTGCCCGCCCGCTACCTTGAACTGCATCTCGGGGTCCTCAGCGCGGGTCGCTTCGAGCAGGTCCTTATGCCCGCAGGAACGCGCGGTCGCTGAGGTGGGCAGCTCCAAGGTCACGAGGCATGGAGCGTCTCCATTTTTCAATCGCTGAAAACCCCCTTCAAAATGGAGTGCTGTCGCCGCGACCGCTCGGGCCGTACCTCTCCCGCCTACGGCTCCAGATCTCCTGAGCGAATTCGCTCCGGCGCTCGGGCGGGGTGGCTCGGATCATCTCCACCGCTGCCGGAACAGTCATCTGGTCCGACTCGCCCTTCATGGACATGACCGCGGTGAGCCACTGGCCCAGCGACGTGGCTCCCCTCGCCTCCGGGTTGAACTGCCGGGTGAGCCTTCCCCTTCCAACACGTCGGAGCGTGTTCGCGCAACGGACATTGCAGCTCCGGCAAGTCCAGAGGAGATTGGCCGGCTCGCCGTGTTCCTCATGGCCGTCAACGTGCGCGACCTCGACGTTGCGCCTGGAGCCGCATAGGGCACAAGTTTTCGGTCCCGGCGGAGGACTGGCATTGGCGCGATACCGGAGCGCCCTGTCGCTGACAACTTCCTTACGCCAGCGCCGCCCGCCCGCCGGGGTCTTCAGTCCGACTCTTCGTCGTCCTCGTCCCCCTCGTCCACTTCCTCCTCTTCCGGCGACACAATGTCGGCCACTGCGTCGAGCTGGTCCTCAAGCTCCTGGTTTGTGGATTCCAGATCTTCTACTTGATCCCGAAGATCGTCGTTCTCGGCTTCCAATTCAGCCACAGTCTTCCTTCGCTTTGCCATAATTACCCTCCTTGGGTTGGCGATCTCGAATTTCCGCCGTTGGGCGTACTCTTCGATGGACTCATCCCGGATCTCCTGGGCGCGCTCAGGATCGCCGAGCACGGTCTCTGTAAACCGGACGGCTTGTTCTTGACGGCCCCGGATCTGATCGCGGCTAAGTCGCTTCACGCTACTATGATAAAAGCTGGGAAGGTAAGCAGCCGTGCTCACAAATTCAGCACGAGAAAGTGACGGGCACTTATGCGAGCTGGATATTGTGCCGCCTGAGGTAGGTCTGAACGGTGTGGTGGAACTTGCGCCGCCGGTCGCGCCGCTCCAGATCCGGCAGTGCGCCCAGGCTGGGCAGGCACTTCACATCAATCCTGTTCCAATCCGAGGACTTCGGTTTCCGGCCCAGGTTCTTGATGAAGGCAACAGCCTTGAGCACCCGGCTGGTGGGCTTCTTTCCACGACGCAGCGGGAGCAGGAGTGAACGGTACAGCCGTGCGCCACGATCACGGGTGGTGCGATCAGCCGCGAACACGCCCTTGAATTTCTTGCGGTGCTCCTTGGCGATGCGGATGACCTCCTGCTGGTACTCGCGGGGCAAGGGTGGAGATTGGCGTTTTCGTCCGGGCTTCTTGCTCCCGGGTGACTTCTGCGGCTTGGCTCGCGCCGCCTCCTTGGTTGCGATCTCAGCGTCGAGTTCGGCAAAGCGTGGAATACGCACCTCTTTGCGCGGGGCTGCGTTGGGGGCGTCTGTCGAGGTAGTCTCGGCCGGGACGGTACTCTTCTGCCGGCGCGCCGGGCGTTCGACTGGGTTACTGGTAGCCGGTGGCCTGCCAACACCTCCGCCTCCACCACCATGTCCACCGACATTTAGCAAGTCCTGGGGCGGGGCAGGAAGTTGTTCCGATCTGGCGCGTCTCATAAAACCTCCGCAGAACCCTTTTGGCAAGGCTGTGGCGCGTTCTTGAGATGCCGGTAGGCTCGACGTACCGTCCCCTGGCCCGCGTCCAGCGCAGCGGCGATCTTCGGCCAAGAGAGCCGTTGTCCATCGCGCAATCCTGCCACTTGCACCGGGTCCACGTCGCCCCGGCGCGGCCTGCCGAGGGTGACACCCTCCCGCTTGGCGCGCGCCATCCCCAAGCGAATTCTTTCCGAGAGGTCATTCCCGGTCATGGCGACACCTCCACCGTCAGCCCCAGGTGGTCGCAGGGTGCGTCCGTCAAGTCCTGCCTCACTCCCAAGTACTTCTCGGTCGTGACCACCGAAGCGTGGCCCAGACTCAACTGAATCTGTTCGAGCGCCGCCCGCCCCTTGTGGGCCAGCTTCGCGAAGGTGCGCCTCAAGTCGTGGGGTGCCAGCTCGGGCACGCCGATCTTGGCGCCGTAGAGACGGACCACCTCGAAGATGCTCTGCGCCGTCATACTGTCGCCGGCCACCTTGCCGCCCTTGCAGGTGGCCCGGAAGACCAGGCCCCCGGTGATCTCGGCTGCCGAAGTCCAGGCGTCGATGGCTGCCTTGGTCCAGGAGGGCATGGGCACACTGCGGACGCGCCCGCCTTTGCCCACCAGGTCCACGATCACCCAGCGGGCCTCCCGAAGCTGGATGTGCTCGACGGCAAGCGCCGCGGCTTCCTTACGCCGCAGGCCGCAACCGAGCAGCGCGGCAAGCAGCGCCCGGTCCCGCCTGCCTTTTGCGGTTGCGGGATTGGGGGTTGAGATCAGCCGCTCGGCCTGCTCCAGCGTCAGCCACTTCCCGGTGCGGGTACCCTGTTGCTTGGCTCCTTTCACCCGCGCAATGCCCGCGGCCAACTCCCGATGCATCAGGCCGTTGTCCGCCGCCTCCAGCGCCAGCTTGCGAACCGCAGACAGCCGGATATTGATCGTGGACGCCGACAGGCCGCGCGCCTCCAGGTGCGAGCGGTAGGAGTTCACCGCGGCCTTGGTGAAGCCGCCCGGAGCTTCCCGGCCGCACCAGCCAAGGAAATCATCCAGCGCCCGGCTGTAGGCGCGCCTGCTCTCGGGGGAGCCGAGGCCGTCCAGCAC
Organism: Bryobacterales bacterium; assembly: GCA_003137035.1. Taxonomy (GTDB): domain Bacteria; phylum Acidobacteriota; class Terriglobia; order Bryobacterales; family Bryobacteraceae; genus Fen-330. Next base: position 9,318 of record PLEM01000009.1, read on the forward strand.
CAGGGCCTTGATCCGCTCCAGGGCCGCCGCCTGGGGAGTCAGGATGGCAGCGCTCATTGCCGCCCCCATTGCCTACAGTAAGGGGCATTACCGCAGCCTATTTCTGGCCTGCACGGGCGAGCTGGATAGCCGAGCGCTTCGATGTCGGCAAGCCGGTCCTCAGTCTTCACGTTTCGCCTCCGAATATGGCAGCCGAAGCTGTGGCGGTCCCTGGTCGCCGTCATCCGCCGTGGCCGCCGACTCCACGTCCTCATTGACCGCTGTCGTTGCCAGTACCCGCTCTGCCCATGCCACCAGCCCCACATCGAGCCCGCCGTACCGCTCGGGATCTGCTGCGATGATCCGGGCCGCCTTCAGGCTGCGCTGCTGGTGGACGACCGCCACGGGTAGGTGTGCAGGTCTCATTGGCTATTCGCTGGCGTGGAAGTGGTTTGTCGGAATAGAAGCATTCGTAGACCTGTGGGTGACGCGGGTGACGCGGTTTAGACGTTTCCCCCGTACCCTCACGAGAGAAAATAACACTGAGAAACAATGGGACTTTTGTTCAAGCCGCGTCACCTGCGTCACCCCCGGATGTTTAAGCCACGCCATTTTCGTGCCTTCCTATCCCGTATATTCTTGAAACCACGCGCTTCAAGATGCTCAGCGAAACGCTGTCGGCTTACGGTGAACTTCTCGCCGGCCTGTTCGACCCACTTCAAATAAGCGCTCCACAGGTCGGCAGATAGCACCCAGGCCCCGTCGTCAACCAGACACCGCTCCTCAAGAAATTCGTTCAGAGGGTCTGACTCTTGCCGGTATTGATCCGTCGCCGCCTGGACTTCCGGCGGCCGCTCTAAACCTTCAGCCAGCCAGCGTCGGCACCCGCAGACGATCCACGCGAGAATACCAGGCAACTCCCCCCTCATCTTCTCCAGCAACTCCCGGTCGCGTTCCGCCGCTGGTATTGTGACGTTGAACGGAACACAGTGCAGCCGATCCCACGTCGCCTCCTCCGTCCCGCGAATGACGGGCTTATAGTTCGTGTCTAAGAACAGTTTGTGAGTGGGCTGGAACTCAAACATATTCTCCCGCAGCCTCCGCGCCTTGAGTCTTCCCATGCCAGACAGGTTTTTGACCCGCGCCACCGCCAACCGCCGCCCGTCTTCACACTCACTCGAAGTCACAAAGCGCTTGCCATGCAGATCGGCCAGGTCCGTGTTTACGCTGTTGTCCAATTGACGGGTGGTCAGTGTCTCGATCTGCACTAGCCCAGCGTACTCTCCCAGCGCGGCGCCAATGATCTCCAACAGCGTCGTCTTGCCGTTGTTGCCGGAACCATAGAGCACGAAAACCGCCTTCTCGGTCACACACCCGGATGCCGCGTAGCCGAAGGCTTTTTGCAGATACGGTACAAGTCGGTCAGCCCGCTCCAATTCGCCCTCCGATGCCTCCGGTGAGACGCCCATTATTCGCCCGATGAAGTGCTCGAATGTCGGACACTTGGCCTCGGGTTGATATTCCGCGCCGGCCAGCTTACTGATCAGAAACTCGCGGGCGTGCGGCAACAAGGTGCCAGTCCGCAAGTCCACTACACCATTCGGCGCGTTCAATAGCCACGGATCAGCATCTAGTTCTGCCGGGTCGATTGTCGGAGCCAGGCTTCGCGCGCGTTGCACCATTGCCACCAGGGACCGCTGCGACTCACTCTCAAATAAGAAGCGAAAGTACTGCTTCCGACGCTCCGGCTCTTCAATGTCACAGCCATCGGCGAAGGCCTGGCGGACAGTCTTGTTCGCCAGCTTGTCAACTTCCCGACCTTCGTCCAAGCGCCACCGCAAGGTGTCCCATACAAACCAGCA
>PLEM01000327.1 GCA_003137035.1 Bryobacterales bacterium
TGATGACCACCATGGCGGCCCTGCTGGGCGCGGTCCCCATCGCCCTGGGCTATGGCGCCGGAGGGGAAGCCCGCCAGCCGCTCGGGCTGGCCGTGGTAGGCGGCCTGCTGTTCTCCCAAACCGTGACCCTCTACCTGACCCCGGTGATTTACACCTACATGGCGGCCGCGCTGGAGTGGTTCCGCGCCCGCAAGCACCCGAAGCCCGGGCCGGAGGCGGTGACGGCGTAGAGGGCGCGCCCTTTCCGCCAGAGGAAGCGTCCACTTCTCTAGTGACGCGACGATGCGTCCAAGTGGGCCGTTTGCGACTGTGCGACCAATCAGACAGGACTCGTTTTCTGCAACGCTGCCGCTTGTGTTTTCATTTAGGCGCTGTTCTCGGTGGAGTCCCTCCCCTCGCAGCACGATCTGGGCCGTCGTCGCAGCCGAATCACGGGGTCGACTCAGCGATCTTCCCAGCCGCGCCCCGGTCTTCCTGGCGATCCGAGTCGGCATCCGCAGCCCGATCGGGTCCTGGCCGCGGAAGGCGAATTCGGAATCCAGCCAGCCCGGCCGGGCCGAGTTGCTCATCGGGAATAGCGAAGGAGACGCGCAGGGCCGACGCCGGCAGCTCACCGTGAGCGATCCGGTCCGCAATAACCTCGATAGCCAGGCGCTCAGCGTTGCTGATCGCTTCCTCGCGCGTCTGACCGTAACACATCACGCCCGGGAGTTCTTGCGCCTCAGCGATCCAGCGACCGTCCTCTTCCCGATCCAGATCGATGCTCAGGTTCACTTCTTGATCATGCTCCCGAAGTCCGGCCCGGGGCAGTTTCGCCGTGCCGCTAACGTCGCGGAGCCGCCAGGGCCCGGATAGACGCAGAACTCCGATTGCCGCCCCGGGGGACCACTTCCAGCCGGAAACTGACGTCGCCGGTGAGCGGTTGGTAGACCACCGAGCCGGCTCGCAATTGGCCTATATCCAGCGGCACGCTCTCCGTGTGGTCGCCGTCGGCGATGGTGAGGGCAGCATTTTGCGCGTCCTTCAACAGATCGGCTTCCTTGTTCCACGTCAACACCAACCGGCCCTCTATTCGTTCCACCTTGAGTTCCAGCGCAGCGTTGGGCGGCGCAGAAGGTACAGGCCGAGACCTCGCTCGAATGTAGGCCCACATGCAGACGACTGCCACGATCAAGAACACCCACACTACGGTCCTGGAGTTGGTGGAGATTTCCGGACTCTCTTCGCGATCCGAGGAACGATTGGGATCCCGGTCGAGCCCCAACCTTTCGGCGTCGAGTCTATGGCCGGCCATGGGCGGCGCCTCAGAACATATACAACGGCGTGCCCGCGGCAGGGGCTTCGCCTTCGGCGCCCACTGGGACTTCTTCGCCTTCCTTGCTCCCCTTCGCCGGGCGCCAGTAGATGCCCGCGTCGTTCAAAAAAATCTCCAGCTCCGCCGGGCGTGGCAGCGAGCCCTGGATCAGCGCTTCCGAGAGCGGGTCCTCGATGTATTTCTGCAAGGCCCGCCGCAGCGGCCGCGCGCCGAAGCTGCGGTCGTTGCAGGTCTTCTCCAGAATGTACTTGGCCGCGTCCTCCATCAGATGGATGGTAATCTGCTTGGCCACCAGGTTCACGTTGATCTGGCCCACCATCAGCCCGATGATCTGGATCAGGTCCTCGTCGGTGAGCGACTGGAACAGGATCACCTCGTCCAGGCGGTTGAGGAACTCGGGATTGAAGGCCCGCTTCACCTCGCTCATCACCATGTCCTCGACCTTTTGCGCAATGCCCTGGCCCACCGGAGCGGAAAAGCCCATGCCGGACTTCTTCTCCAGGAACCGCGCGCCCAGGTTGGAGGTCATGATGACGATGGTGTTCTTGAAGTCCACCGTGTTGCCGATTCCGTCGGTCAACTGGCCGTCCTCGAACACCTGCAACAGGATGTTGTAGACGTCCGGGTGCGCCTTCTCGATCTCGTCGAGCAGGATCACCGAATAGGGCTGGCGCTTGACGCGCTCGGTCAACTGGCCGCCTTCCTCGTAGCCCACATAGCCGGGAGGCGAACCGATCAGCTTGGACACCGAGTGCTTCTCCATGAACTCGCTCATGTCGAAGCGGACCAGCGATTTCTCGCTGCCGAACAGGAATTCGGCCAGCGCGCGGGCGACCTCGGTCTTGCCCACGCCGGTGGGCCCCAGGAACAGGAACGAGCCGGCCGGGCGTTTGGGCGATTTCAACCCCGCGCGGGAGCGGCGGATGGCGCGAGCCAGGGCGCTGATGGCCCGCTCCTGGCTCACGATGCGCTTGTGCAGTTCCTCTTCGATGCGCAACAGCTTGCTGACTTCCTCTTCCTTGATGGCGGTCATCGGGACGCCGGTCCAGCGCGCCACCACATCCTCGATGTCGTCCTTGGTGACCACTCCGGTCGAGGTGTCGTCGAGGTTGTAGCGCTCGCGCAACTGTCGCAGGTTCTCGCGCTCCTTGCGCTCTTCGTCGGAGTAGAAGCGGGCCTTCTCGAATTCGTGGTTGGCGATGGCGCTCTCCATCCGGTGCACGATGAACTTGATCCGTTTCTGGATGTCGGCCACTTCGCTGGGCAGCGTGGTCTGGCGGAGTTTGACGCGCGCGCCGGCCTCGTCGAT
>PLEM01000206.1 GCA_003137035.1 Bryobacterales bacterium
TCGAGGGGTGGTTCCAGTCGCGGCGGATCATTTCCCCGACGTTGCGCACGGCCAGATCCTGCCAATCCTTGTCGCCGACGTGCTGCCAGCCCGGGATCTCCTCGAGCACCAGCAGCCCAGCTTCGTCGCAGGCATCCAGGAAATGCGGCGACTGCGGGTAGTGCGAGGTGCGCACGATGTTGCACTTCAAATCCTTCCTGAGGATAGTCGCGTCGCGGCGCTGCATGCGGGCGGGCATGGCGCCGCCGGTGTAGGGGAAGGTCTGGTGTCGATTCAGGCCGCGCAGCTTGATGTGTTGCCCGTTGAGGAAGAAACCCTTCTCGGTGAAACGCGCCTCTCTGAACCCGATCCGCACTGCGTACTCGTCGGCCAAGCCAGTGCCGGAGAGCCGGACCACGACTTGGTACAGCTTGGGGCGGTCGAGATCCCAGAGCTCGATTTCGCCGAGGTCTTCCAGCTTGAGGTCGTGGAAATCCGCCCCGCCCGAACCGATGGACTGGCTGACGGTCTTGAGCACGCGGTTGCCGTCGCGCAGCTCGGCGGTGAGAGTGAGCGGGGCGCGGTCGCCGGCCAGGCCGTTGAGATGGCAGCGCACCTCGATGCGCCGCCCGGGAGTCAAAACGTCGACGGGCCGCGCGAACACGTTCTCGATGCAAATTTCCGGGACCACACGCAGCGACGCCTCGCGGTAAATGCCGCCGAAGGTCAGGTAGTCGATGCTGCCGCCGAAGGGCGGGATATCGGTCCGTTCGGTGGAATCCACCTCTACGGCGAGCAGGTTGTCGCCGGACCACTTGATGTGCTGCGTCAGCTCGAAGGAGAAAGGCGTGTAGCCGCCGCGATACTCGCCCAGCCGCTTGCCGTTGATGCTGACGGCGGCGGCCGTCATCGCGCCAGCGAAATCGACGAACACACGCTGGCCCTTCAACTCGGCGGGCAGGCGGAAGTGGCGCCGGTAAATGGAGACGAACTGGTAGCTCTGGTCGTCGAAGCTGTGCCAGGGGAGCATGCGGTTGGTATGCGGGAGCGTCACGCGCTCGAACCGGCGATCGTCGAATTCCGGTGCGGTGGCCCCCTCGACGGTCTTCCCGCCGTAAAGCCATTTCCGGTTCAGGGGGAACACCTGGCGTTTCGAGGAGGAGGCCGGCGCGGCGGTGAGAGTTGCCAGCCCCGCGCCACTGGCCATCAGAAAATCTCGACGATTGAGCATGTAGACAGCTTGCCACAGGCGGGCATGTCATAGGAAACGCGAGCGGGGTATGGAATGCACAGAGTAATTCTTCTCGCCGCTGTCGCAGCCGCACTGGCGTCTTTATCTGAGCCGAACATTCTGGCAGTGGTGCTTCGGCATGGCGATGAGATCGGTCCGGCACCTCAACGAAAATCCCCTCGGCGCGATCCATCAGTTTGCCGAGGCTCCGAGCGTGATCCGCTATCCCGACTGCCATTGCCGAAAAGTCGATTATGGACGTGCAGGACTTCGAGCAGGCCATCTCACTCAGCGCCCAGACCGCACTGCGAAAACCGATCAGGCACCACGAGCTGTACCAGGTCGTGGAGGAACGCGAGATGCATAAGCGATGTGACGTATAATTGAAGACTTCCAAGCGCGGATAGCGGAGGACACGCATGTCATGTGACTGTGCCAAGCCGAGTGATCCCTGTAAGCATTGCCTGTGGCGGTTCCGATTGTTTGCTGCTTCTGCCGGCGTCGCGGTCGCAGCCGTCTGGTTACTCGTGGCCCTGCTATTGAGACTCGCTGTCCTCTCATGGAGGAGCAACGCTGTGATGGGCTTAGTGCCCTCCGGCTGCGCCGCCCTGGGAGCCGTGACCACACTCTTCTTCATGACGCAGAGCGTAGTCCATGCCGCGAAATCCATTCGGAGGACTGAGTCCACATCGCGACGAACGGCACGCAAGGAAGTTGTCCTGGTGCTGTGGGTCGTCCCTGCCTTCCTGTCCATCGCTACCGCACTTGGAATCGGAGCTGACTCCGCCAGCCGGCATTCCCCATGGTTTCCAACGGGAGGAGGCTACTCGGTTAACTATGGGGGCAGCGACGCCGCCGTGTTGTATGCAGTTCAGCTTCCATTCCTTTTGGGCTCCCTGATCTTTGCATTCAATGGGCCTCGCGCGGTGCAAGAATACTTCCATTTGCTCTGGGCGGAGCGGAGACACACGGCGGCAGAGCGCCGTTTCAGTCCGAGGGATCGTCTTTTCTCGTCCTCGCCAGACTCGGAGGCGTCCGTCCGGCTTGCGGGTCGGCCCCAGACAAGCTCCCCGGCGGTGGAACAGCGGCGTCGGGCGGAGGAGCCTCCTTGCCGACCCGCGGGTCAGCCAACAGGAAGCTGGCAGGAACGGAATCTCGGCAACACCGGCGTGTACGGCGCCAAACGCACGCGCTGATGGCTGTCTCACCTAGCCCCATCCTACTGGTTTCGCTTTGGCCCCTGGCGTGCCTATAATACGACATCGGTTCTCGATTTCCCCTTATGGCAAAAGGCAACGTTACGATCAATGTCGAGCGATGCAAGGGCTGCGCGTTTTGCGTCGAGTTTTGCCCCACCAAGGTGCTCGCCCTTTCCTCGGCGTTCAACTCCAAGGGGTACCATTCGCCGCGCGTCGTAGCGCTTGAGAAATGTAGCGGTTGCGACCTTTGCGGGATGTATTGCCCGGACTTCGCCATCTTCGGCTGGCGGATCAAAGAGGCCGCCGGCCAGGAGGCGCCCGATGCAGGCTGATCCTCGCGGAGTGTTAACTGGCATCCATTTCATCGACGGCGACCACGCCTGCTGTGAGGGTGCGCTAGCCGCGGGTGCGCGATTTGCCGCAGGATACCCCATCACCCCGTCCACGGAGGTGGTCGAGCGGTTCGCCGCGCGCATCCCCACCGTGGGCGGCATATTCATCCAAATGGAGGACGAGTTGGCCGCCTCGATCACGATTCAGGGAGCGGTCTGGGGCGGCGCGAAAGCGTTCACGGTGACCTCGGGGCCGGGCTTCTCGCTGATGATGGAGCACATTGGCTACGCGGCCATGACCGAGACGCCGTGCGTGTTCGTGAACGTGCAGCGCGGCGGGCCCTCGACCGGCTTGCCTACGCTTCCGGCGCAGGCCGACATGATGCAGGCGCGCTGGGGCTCGCACGGCGATTACGAGATCATCGCGCTCTCTCCCAATTCGCCGCAGGAGTGCTTCGACCTGACGGTGCGGGCCTTCAACCTCTCCGAGGAGTACCGCACGCCGGTCATGTTCATGATGGACGAGTGCGTGGGGCACATGACCGAGAAGGTGGTCATTCCGCCCGCGGAGCAAGTCGAGGTCTACCCGCGCAGGCATACGCGCCGCGCGCCCGGCGCCTACAAACCCTACGAACCGGAGGCCGATCTGGTGCCGGAGATGGTCCACGCCGGCGAAGGATACCGGTTCCACATCACCGGCCTGACGCACGATGAGTGGGGCTACCCGAACATGAACGTCGCGACGCAGGACCGGCTGGTGCGCCGGTTGCAGCAGAAGATCCGCGCCGCCGAGGACCGGCTGACCATGGTGGACGAGCACGGCCTCGAGGACGCGGAAGTGGTGGTGGTTTCCTACGGCATCACCTCGCGGGTGGCGGAGCGCGCGATCGAAATGGCGCGCCAGCGAGGCGTCAAGGCCGGGCGGTGCCGGCTGATCGGCGTCTGGCCGTTCCCGGACCGGCATCTGAAAGCGCTGGCCGCGCGGGTGAAGGCGTTCGTGGTCCCGGAGATCAACCTGGGGCAGATTGCGCGCGAGGGCGAGCGGGCGGCGGGAGGCGCGGCCCGCACCATCCCGGTAACCCACGCCGGCGGTGGCGTGCACCGGCCCCAGGACATCCTCGAAGCCATCATGGAGGCGGCACGATGAGCGCACTGCCCGAAATCGTCAACCCGGTGGAGCCGTTGCTGCGCACCGAGCGCATGCCGCACATCTGGTGTCCCGGCTGCGGCATCGGAACCACGGTGAATTGTTTCGCGCGGGCGTTGCTGGAATCCCAGCGCAACCTGGACCGCGTCGCGGTGGTCTCCGGCATCGGCTGCTCGGGCCGGGTGGCGGGCTACGTCAAACTGGATTCCTTCCACACCACGCACGGGCGGGCCATCCCGTTCGCCACCGGGCTGAAGCTGGCCAATCCGTCGCTCGAGGTGGTGGTCTATTCGGGCGACGGCGACCTGTTCGCCATCGGGGGCAACCACTTCATTCACGCGGCGCGGCGCAACGTGGACATCAAGGTGATTTGCGTCAACAACCTGATCTACGCGATGACCGGCGGACAGACCGGGCCGGCCACGCCTTCCACCGCCATCACCGCGACGGCGCCCTATGGCTGCTACGAGCCGTCGTTCAACTTGTGCGCGCTGGCCGAAGCGGCGGGGGCTTCTTACGTGGCGCGCTGGACCACCTTCCACGTGCGGCAGCTCACCAAGTCCATGGGCGAGGTCTTGCGCAAGCGCGGGTTCTGTTTCATTGAAGTGCTCTCGCCCTGCCCCACGCTCTACCAGCGCCGCAACAAGATGGGCGACGGGCTGGACACCATGAAGTTCTACAAGGAGAAGAGCAGGGTACGCAACGGAGCGCCCACGAGCGAAGTGGCGCTGACCAAGGATGGCGAGATCGCGGTGGGCAAGTTCGTGGACCGCGAGCGGCCCGACTACATCGAATCGATGCGCGGCCGCCTGTCGGAGCAGTTGGGCGACCGCTACGTGGAGATGGAGTGCCCGGTATGCCAGTAACTGAGATTCGCATCGCCGGATTTGGCGGCCAGGGCGTGATTCTGTCCGCCATCGTCATCGGCAAGGCCGTCTCGATTTTCGAAGGCGCTCACGCCACCATGACTCAGAGTTTCGGCCCCGAGGCGCGCGGCGGCGCTTGCAGCGCGCAGGTGGTGCTTTCCGACCGGCCCATCAACTATCCCTACGTCACGCGGCCCGACGTGCTGGTGGTGATGTCGCAGGAGGCCTACTCGCGATTTACGCCGGAGCTGAAGGACGGCGGCATTCTGATCGTCGAGGAAGAACTCGTGAGGATCTCCGGCCTGCGGAGCGGCATCCGTGTCTACAGCGTGCCCGCCACGCGGCTGGCGGAAGAACTGGGAAGAAGGATGGTGCTCAACGTGGTGATGGTCGGGTTCTTCGCCGCGGTGACCGGCCTGGTTTCCGCCGACGCCCTGCGCCAGGCGGTTGCGGACTCCGTGCCGCCCGCCACCCGCGAGCTCAACCGCCGCGCCTTCGACAAAGGCTACGAATACGGCCTGGCGAAAGCCGGCGCCCCCATCGAAGAGTACGACCCCGCGCCCATGGAAGTGGAGTAGGCCACGAACCCGAAGGGATGCTGAAGGCTGTGCGCAAAGCGGCGGAGTATTCGTTTCCGACTGCCGACATCGCGCAGATGCTGGAGGAGATCGAGCGGGAGATCGTCCAGGCTGAGACGAACGTGGCGCCGCTTCCGGCGGCTGAGTTGGCCAGCCTTAAGGAGACCGCCCATCTTCTTCGGTCTCCGAAGAACGCCCGGCGGCTGCTCACCGCCCTGCGGCGGGCCGAGCGCCGGCAAGATTGAGGGCCGGGTCTGGAGACCCGGTGCGGTCCGGGAGGACCGCCCTACGCTGCCTCAACCCATCTCCACCACCACCTCGTTCTCGGGCAGCAGTTTCTCCGCCGGCATCAGGTTCCCTTCCAGCGGATCTCCGTTGAGCAGGAGCTTGGTCACTCCTTTTTGAACGCCGGCGGGATTGCGGACTTCTATGTTCAGACGCTTGCCGCGGAACGTCCGGGTGATTTTGAAGCCGTTCCAGGCGGCGGGAATGCAGGGGTCGATGCGCAGGCCGTCGTACTCGGGGCGCAGGCCCAGAATGTACTGCGTGGCCGCCACCAGGCTCCAGGCGGCGGAGCCACTAAGCCAGGGGATGCGCGCGGCTCCGGCCCGCGGGCTGTACTTGCTGTGGGTGTATTGGCAGTAAACGTACGGCTCGATCTGGCGCACTTCGGCGCGGTCGTTGTAGGCCGCGGGCAGGTAGGCTTTGAAGTAGTCGTAAGCTCGGGCGCCGTGGCCCAGCATGGTTTCGGCGATGATCGCCCAGCCCTGCGTGTGGCTGAAGACGCTCGCGTTCTCTTTCATCCCCGGATTGAACAGGGCGGCGAGCATGATGTGGAAATCGTCGTGGACGAAGGGCGGGTCGCACAACATCAGGCCCCACGGCGTGGCCAGACGCTCGCGCACGGACTCCATCAATCGCTCGGCACGCTCGCCGCTCAGGTATCCGCTCAGCACGGCCCAGGACTGCGGGTTCAGGAAGATCTTGCCCTCCGGGTTCTGGTCCGAACCGAACTTGCGGCCGTCGGCTGAGTAGGCGCGCAGGAACCAGCGGCCGTCCCAGGCGTGGGCTTCCAAGTTGGCGTCCAGCGCGGCCAGTTTGGCGGCAGCCCACTCAGCCTGCTCCGCTTCGCCGACAAGGCCGCAGACCTCGACGAACACGGCCAGCGCATAGCGCAACTGGAACGCCACGAAAACGGATTCGCCATGGTGGCCGAGGCGGATGCAATCGTTCCAGTCGGCGTGGAGGCCGCAGGGCAGTCCGTGGGCGCCGGAGCGCTCGAGGCTGAACTCAATGGCCCGGCGAAGGTGGCCGAGGACGGTGTCTTCCCCTTGGTCGGCGTAAGGAAGCACCTTGTTGTAGAAGGAGAGGTCGCCGGTCTCCTTGACGTAGGCCGGAACGGTGTTGAAGAGCCACAGCGTGTCGTCGGAGCGGTACTCCGCTTCGGCGGGCGCGGTCTCGAAGCCGGGCCGATGGTTGAACTGCTTGACGACGGGCATGGCGCCGCCGGTGGCGACCTGGCCGGTGAGCATCAGCTCGAGGCGGCGGCCGGATTCCTCGGGAATGGTGTGGAGCACGCCGAGGATGTCCTGCACGGTGTCGCGGTAGCCCAGGCCGTCGCGCTCGCCGGCATAAATCAGGCTGGCGGCGCGGGACCAGGCGAACGTCATCAGGCAGTTGAACTGGCTCCACATGTTCAACATGCTGTTCAGCTCGGGGTCGGGCGTTTCCACGGCGAGCGCGCCGAGTCGGCCGTGCCAGTAGCTCTTGAGCCGGGCGAGTTCCTCGCGGACCCGCCCTATTTCGCTGAACTGCGCGACCGCGCGCTTGCCCAAGTCGTGGGCGGCGCCGACGCCGAGGAGCACCAGGAATTCCTTGGTTTCACCCGGCTCAAGCTCGAGATCGACTTGGAAAACGCCGCAGCCGTTATCGCCGGCGGCGAGCGAGTTGGTGCATTGGCCGCGCTCGACGGCCTCGGGCTTGGCGTAGCTGCCGTAGGTACCGATGAAGGCCGTGCGGTCGGTGTCGAAGCCGGCG
>PLEM01000037.1 GCA_003137035.1 Bryobacterales bacterium
GCCACCGGCCTGGTGGACTACGTGCTGCCGCCGGCCGACATGCCCGCCCAATTGGTCGCCTATGTGGCCCACGCCTTTGGAACTCAGTCGCGCCCGGTCTCCGCTCCAGTTCCCCAAATACACGACACGCTCCGAAGCATCTGTGGTTTGCTGCGCACTCAAACCGGCCACGATTTCTCCCAGTACAAGGAAACCACCATCGTCCGCCGGGTGGAGCGGCGCATGGCCATCCACCAGACCGACCGGCCGGACGACTATCTCCGCCTGATACAGCAGGACCCCGCGGAGGTGGATGCCCTGTTTCGCGATCTGTTGATTGGCGTCACCAACTTCTTCCGCGACCCGGAAGCCTTCGAAGTCCTGCGGACACAAGTGATCCCAGGGCTGTTTGCTGGGAAGTCCGAGGGTGAGGCGGTCCGGGTTTGGGTGTGCGGGTGCTCCTCCGGGGAGGAGGCCTATTCCATCGCCATCCTCATCCAGGAGCACCTGGAGACTTTGGAACGGAGCTTCAAGGTCCAGGTTTTTGCCACCGACGTGGACCGCCGGGCCATCGAACATGCCCGTAACGGCGTGTTCCCGCTCAGCATCGCCGCCGATGTCCCGTCAGCGCGGCTGGCGCGCTTCTTTACCCACGATACGACTGGCGGAGTCTATCGCGTACACAAGAACATCCGCGACCTGCTGGTGTTTTCCGAGCAGGACGTGATCAAAGACCCTCCCTTCTCCCGAATGGACCTGATCAGTTGCCGCAATCTGCTGATCTACCTGAACGGGGAGTTGCAGAGGAGACTCATCCCCCTGTTTCACTATGCGCTAAACCCGGGGGGAGCGCTGTTCCTGGGAAGTTCCGAGACGGTGGGTGGATTTGGAAGTCTTTTTGGACCGCTGGACCGCAAGTCGAAAGTCTACCTGCGCAGGAAGGACATTTCCGGAGCGCCCCGGCCCACACTGGGAGATTTCGTTCCCTCTCTATCGGAAGCCGCGGCCCGCCATCGGCAGCTCCGGGAACTGGACCGGGGCGAAGGCAAGGTCGATCTGCGCGAGTTGACGGAACAGGCCTTGCTCCAGCACTACGCTCAGAGCGGCGTGCTGGTCAATGGACGGGGAGAGATCCTCCACATTTACGGCCGTACCGGCAAGTATCTGGAACCGGCTCCTGGGGATGCCGGAGTGAACATTCTGGCCATGGCCCGGGAGGGACTTCGGAGGGAATTGACAACGGCCCTGCACAAGGCGGTCGCGCACAAAGAGCCGGTACGCTGCCGGGGGCTGCGAGTCAGGACCAACGGCGACTCCATCTTCGTCAATTTGACGGTGCAGCGGCTGGAGGCGGACCCCGGCGAAGATGTCTTGTCGGATATGTTTCTGGTGCTGCTGGAGGAGGCGCTGCCCGATAGCCCTGAGATGCTTGAGCAGTCCGCCGGGTCCGGGCCCGCTCCGCCCGCGGACGTGGACGCGCGAATCGCCGCGCTGGAGCAGGAGTTGCGGGCTAAGGAGGAGTATCTTCAGACCACTCTCGAGGAGATGGAGGCCTCCGGCGAAGAGCTGAAGTCCGCCAACGAGGAGATGCAGTCCGTCAACGAGGAACTGCAATCCACCAACGAGGAGCTGGAGACCTCCAAGGAGGAGCTGCAATCGGTCAACGAGGAGCTGGCCACGGTCAACGCGGAGCTGCAAGTCAAGGTGTCCGACCTGTCCCGGATGTACAACGACATGAACAACCTGATGGCCGGAACGGGCGTGGCGATCCTCTTTGTGGACCATGATTTGCGCATATCCCGATTCACTCCCGCCACCACCCAGTTGATCAACCTGATCCAGGCCGACGTGGGCCGGCCGGTGGCGCACATCGTCTCCAACCTGGTGGGCTACGACCGCTTGGTGGAGGACGTCCGCGCCGTGCTGGACAGCCTGGTGCAGCGCGAGGCCGAGGTGCAGACCAAGGCGGGCGCGTGGTACCTGATGCGCATCCGGCCCTATCGCACCCTGGAGAACGTGATTGAGGGCGCGGTGATTACCTTCATCGACATCACCGACCGGAGGCGGGCGCAGGATGCGTTGCGCGATAGCGAGGAGAAGTACCGGTTGCTGTTTGAAACCACGTCGCAAGGAGTCGCGTATTGGGATCGCGAAGGACGAATCATCGACGCCAATCCCGCCGCTGAGCGGATCCTGGGATTGCGTCTGGACCAGTTGCGAGGCCGCGAGTGCACCGACCCCGGCTGGAAAGCTCTGCACGAAGACGGGACCGATTTCCCCGCTGGAGCGCACCCTGCCATGCTGGCCCTCAAGACCGGGAAACCGGTGCTTGGCGTGATCATGGGTGTCCGTCCCTCCCACGAAGCGGGACTGCGCTGGGTTCGCATCGACTCCATACCGCGACTCAAGCCCGGAGAACAGACGCCCTACCAGGTCTATTCGACCTTCGACGACATTACTGGGGAGATGGCGGGGCGGAACGATCCAGACTGCTGAAATGGCCCCTGGGCAAGCTGAAGCATGCCCCACGTAGGACATGCTTCAGCTTGTCCACTGTGCGGCTCCTACTCGCTGTGCTTCTCGTCGTCCAGCAACGCGCGCACCCTGCGGGCGAGATCCGCTCCCGTGAACGGTTTTTGGAGAAAGTTCGCCTCTTCGGGCAGCACCCCGTAACCCGCGATGACGTCGTTCGGATAGCCGGAGGTGAACAAAACTTTGAGCCCGGGCCGGCGTGCGGATAGACGCTGCGCCAATTCCTGGCCGTCCATCTGTGGCATTACCACGTCGGTGATCACCATGCTGACGACATCCGGGTGGCTTTCGTGGACTTTCAACGCATCCATGCCGTTGCTGGCCGCGAGCACCTGGTAGCCCAGCCGGGTGAGGAAGCGGCGCGCCAGCGCGAGCACGTTGGGTTCGTCCTCCCCCACCAGAATAGTTTAATTTCCGCGCGGGAGCT
>PLEM01000147.1 GCA_003137035.1 Bryobacterales bacterium
GGCGAACGTCCGCGCTGGTCAGCAGCGCGTTGAGCAGGATGCGCTCGACGGGGCGCGGCAACTCCTTCACCGCGGCTAGGGATTTCTCGCGGCGCTCGGCGGCGGCCTTGCGAAAGCTCTCAAGCACCAGGCCGCGCTCGATCTGCAAATAGTTGGCGACCTCCTCGGCGATGGAAGCGCGCTCGAGTTTGTCGGAGACGCGCTGAATGGCGGGCAGCAGGAATTGGAGTCCGGCGATGCGGCCCTCGGCGGTGCGCATGTCGAAGCTGGCGCGGGCGCGGTCGGCGAGCCACAAGAAGTAGCCGGGCGCTTTCTCGACGCGGGCGCGGTAGAGTTCCGCGCCGTTCTGCTTGACATACTCGTCGGGGTCGAGGCCGCCCTCGAGCTCGAGCACGCGCACCTTCATGGCTTCTTCGAGCAGCATCTGAATGGAGCGCTCGGTCGCCTTGACGCCCGCCGGGTCGGGATCGAAATTCACCACGATGCGCTCGCAGTGGCGGCGCAGGGCGCGCACCTGCTCGCTGACCAGCGCGGTGCCGCAGGAGGCCACTACCTCACGCACGCCGGCGCTCCAGACGCCGATCACGTCCATGTAGCCCTCGACCAGCACCGCGCGGCCGGACTTGCGGATGGACTCCTTGGCGCGGTGCAGATTGAACAACACGCGGCTCTTGCGGTAGATCTCGGTTTCCGAAGAATTCAGGTACTTGGGATCCTGGCCGGAGGCCAGCGCGCGACCGCCGAAGGCAATGATCTTGGCCTGCTCGTTGTGGATGGGGAAGATGAGCCGGCCGCGGAAGCGGTCGAAGAACCCCGTGCCTTCCTGGCGTTTGAGGACCAGGCCGGAGCCCTCCATCTGCTCGGCAGTGAAACCCTCCGCTTCGAAGGCGCGCGCGAGCAAATGGCCGGAGGGCTCCGCGTAGCCCAGCTCGAAGTCGTCGATGAGGGTGGGCGCGACGCCGCGTTTGGCGAGGTAGGCGCGCGCGTCGGCGCCCTGAGGGGATTTCAGGGCCGAGCGGAACAGGTCGCGCGCGATTTCGTGCATGCGATAGAGCGCCGCGCGCAGCTTGGTCTCGGGATCGGAGTACTCGGCGCGCTTGGGCATGGGNNCCGCAGCCGAAGCACTTGTAGAACTGGTGCACGCCGTGGACGCCGAACGAGGGCGTTTTTTCGGTGTGAAACGGGCACAAGCCAACGAAGCGCGTGCCCGCCTTGCGCAGGCGGACGTATTGCCCGACCACCTCGACGATGTCGATGGAAGACTTGAGTTGTTCGACGAAATCCATGCGCTAACCGTCTGGGGTGAAAGTCCGTGGCAGGCGAAACCGCCTGCCCCACGCTGGCCGGATAGGCGTATCCCATGGTAGCGCGGCGCGCCATAAAAAAAGCGCCGGGCCCCCGTGTGGGAACCCGGCGCCTGATTGTGGCTCCTGTCAGCCGGCGCGGCTACTGCTGGAAGCAGTAAAGATTCCCGAGAAAGTCGCATGTACGGATCTGCCAGTAGGTCCACTCCGAGTCGGTTTTCGAGAGGCCTCCCTGCGCCCCCGTAGGGGCCCCAAACTCGCCGGTGGTCCAATCAAGGCACAGTTGGCCCGGATGGCCATTGGTGGTCCCGTCCCTATAGGTTCCTGTCCACACCCGCCCCAGTCCAACGACGGCGGCGCCGTTCTCATCGAGGTTGATCGCATGACTGAGCGTGCCGCTAACGAGAGCGGCCCAGTTGTTGGCCACCACCGTCGTGTCGACCAGCTCGTACGGAAACGTGGAACGCGTGAATGTGCTACTCGGATCGGAAAAGCCAGCCGAGATCCACGCCTTGAAAGTTCCGCTCAGTCCCGCGGCGGTGGCACGGGCCGCACACTTCGCGTCGGCTCCCGCAACGCCGCCCAAGTTCCCAGAGTAGGTAGCGCTCGTTACGAACACGACCTTGTGGCAATTCCAGCCAGCGGGCGGAGTCAGGCTGTTGAGTCCATAGAGGTCGCACAGGCCAGCGTAGACGGTAGGGTCCGTAGGCCCGGCGGGTCCCGAGGGTCCCGACGGCCCAGCGGGTCCCGTCGGTCCAGTCGCTCCTGGGAGTCCGGGCGGTCCCGGGGACCCTGCCGCTCCAGTAGCTCCAGTCGCGCCGGCAGCTCCGGCTGGTCCAGCAGGTCCGGCGGCGCCCGTCGCGCCGGCCGTTCCTGTGGCTCCAGCGGGTCCGGTTGCGCCCGTCGCGCCGGCCGATCCTTGGATTCCTTGCGGTCCGGAAGGCCCAGCCGGTCCGGAAGCTCCAGCCGGTCCAGTCGCGCCGACTTGGCCCTGGGGCCCGGTGGCGCCGGTAGGTCCGGCGTCGCCTTGGAGCCCTCGCGGCCCTTGCGGCCCCCGCCAGGCGATCGAGATCCAGGCGGCGTGGCTGGTGGTCGAGCTCTCCTTGCTGTCGAAATACACCAGCATGTTGGATGAGCCCGGCTCCAGCGATATCCCGTAGTTCTGACCCGTCGACAGCCAGGACTGCACCATGGTGGTTACGTCGGCGAACAAATGCGTCGCCGACTGGCTGGCGCTCACGGTGATGCCGCCCGAGCAATCGCTGCCGGGTTTGTTGCTCCAGATCGTGGTGCTCTCCGCAAAGGAGCCAGTCAACCGGCACACATTCACCGTGCCACCCGTGCTCACTTTGTTCAAGAAGAGCACCAAGGTGGCATTCGTCACGTCCGAGGCCTGGACAGTGGAGGGGAGGGTAGACAGACTGAACTGTAGCAAGCCGACCGACTGCACCGTGCCGTTGTTGGACACGTTGAGGGTGGCCTGGGCGCCCTGCGGGATCGAGGAGTTGCCGATTACGTACGTGTCGGTATTGACGGGCAAGTCCACACACCAGGCAGGCCCGGCCAGCAGGAACATCGAGGACACAGCAATCAATTTCAATGGGTTTCTCATGGGTGCTCCTTAAACTCTAGGAAGGCGCCGCAGGCTGAACCGGCGCGGCGCAAACAACAGAACCAGACCCACTGCCACCAACGCCACCGAAGCCGGTTCCGGGGTCATTACCTCGTCGCCCGAGATATCGACCGCCCAGCTTCCAGTGCGCTTGGCGCCGTCCCCCCAGTAGTCCAGGAAAGGCGCTTGAGGCGGATTGGGGTCATACGGGTTCGCGAACTCGGCAGTGAAGTTTCCCTGGCCGGATCGGGAGAAGCCATCGCTCAAGGTACTTCCGGGCAGGTTGTCATACTCGGTGAGGGCCACGATATATTGGCCGGCCTCCGGCAGGGGCACGTTGATGTAAGCGTCACCATAGCCGAGGGATGGATCGGGGTTGCAGTTTCCGCAACCGAAAAGGCCGAAATCGCTGGTGGCCACCGTGCCGTCCGGCAAGATCAGCGTCAGAACCGGGGCGAAGCCGCCGTCCGGGATGACCTGGCCGGCGCTGTTGGTGCCTCCGCCGAAAGACCAGGTCTGAATGGTGACGGTGCCGGGAGCCGCCACATTGAAGAACAGGTACTGCACGGCGTCGTCCTGGTTGAAAGCCCCCACGTACGAGAGCGGCACGGCGGAGCCGGTTCCGGCGCACAGCAGCACGAGCAGCGCAAGCGAGATGGAGCGGAAGATCGTCTGGCGCGGAAACATCGCGTTGTCCTCCAACCGAACCCCGGGGTGCGATTTCGCGCTGGCGAATGGCACACTTCAGGAGCGGTTCCCGAGGATTATAGCATCGCAAAGGAGTTTCAGACCAGAAAAGACCAAAGACAAAGTACTAGCCAAACATACCCGCAATCTGTGGATCGGCCCAGTTCTGCCATGCGGTCGGCGGGGCAGCAGAGTAAGGCAACCGCGCGGCGGGCCGGGCGCTAACCGCGCGGCGGGCCGGGCGCTAACCGCGCGGCAGGCCGGGCGCTAACCGCGCGGCAGGCCGGCTCCGCCGGATAGGCGTATCCCACGGTAGCGCGAGGTGGGGCGGCTGGGTTACAGTAGCCTATCGGTGCGCCGTGACAACCCCAACTAGAAGGACTCTCATCGGGAGCGCGCTGCTTTTGGCCGCTCTGTGTGCCACGTACTCGAATCACTTCCAAGACACTTTCCATTTCGACGACTTGCACACGGTATTGAACAACCCGTGGATTCGGGATCTGCGCAACCTCCCGCGCTTTTTCACAGACACCCGCACCATGAGCGCAATTCCCAACAACCAGAGCTACCGGCCGCTGGTGACGGCGTCCCTGGCCTTGGATTACCGGCTGGGCCACGGGCTGAACGTGGTGTATTTCCACGCCAGCACGTTCTTCTGGTACGTGGTGCAACTGGCGCTGATGTACTTGCTGTTCCACGGGATCATGCAAAGGATCGAGCCGCGCGAGCGCAATGCGTACCTGGCTCTGTTCGCGGTGGGATTGTACGCCCTGCACCCCGCCAGCGCGGAGACGGTGAACTACATCATCCAGCGGGGCGATCTCTACGTGGCGCTGGGGATGGTGGCGGGACTGGCGCTCTACATTCGGTTCCCGGGCGCGCGGCGGTGGGGGCTGTACCTGACGCCGGCGGCGCTGGCCGGGTTGGCCAAGCCCACGGCGGTAATGTTTCCGGCGCTTCTGGCCGCCTACCTCCTCTTGATCGAGGAGGATCGGTTCTTTGTGGCAATTCGCAAATCCATTCCAGCGCTTTTGGTGGCGGCGGGCATCGCCATGTTGCAGCGAATCATGTTGCCGCCAACCTTCGATCCCTTTCGATTGCCGCTCGATTTCTATCTCCTCACCCAGCCCCGGGTGCTTCTGCACTATTTCTTCTCGTTCTTTCTTCCGATCGGGCTTAGCGCGGATACGGACCGGCCTCCATTCGTGAGCTTCTGGCGTGAAGACGCGATTCTGGGCTTCCTGTTTCTGGCCGCGCTGGTTGGGTTGGCGCTGTACCTGGCCCGCAAGCGCCAGTCTCGCCCGGTCGCATTCGGCATCTGGTGGTTCCTGCTGGCCTCATTGCCGACTTCGCTATTTCCCCTCGGAGAGGTCGAGAACGACCACCGCATGTTCGCTCCGTTCATCGGCCTGGCCCTGGGCGCCGTTTGGGCGGCGGCCTGGACGTGGGACCGGTTCGGTGAGCGAGTTCGTCTGGGGCGCTTCCGGCCCTACTTCCCGGCCGTCGCCGCCACCTGCCTGCTGCTGGCTTGCGGCGTGGGCGCCTGGCAGCGAAATCGCGTGTGGCGTACGGAAGAATCGCTGTGGTACGACGTCACGCGAAAGAGCCCGCTCAACGGGCGGGGGCTCATGAACTACGGCTTGGCGCGAATGGAGAAAGGGGATGTGGGGGTGGCGCTCGCCTATTTCGAGAAGGCGCTTCTGTTCACGCCAAATAACCCGATGTTGGAGGTCAATGTGGGTGCGACCTTGTCGGTCCTCGGGCGGGACAAGGAGGCAGAAGGCCATTTTCGCCGCGCCCTCGATCTGGACCCAAACGACGCGAGGGCCAAGCACGGATATGCGCGGTGGCTGCGGCATCAGGGCAGGACTGCAGAGTGCATCCCCTACTTGAAGGAGGCCCTGCACCTGAACCCCCTGGATCGCGACACCCGCCTCTTTCTGCTGGAGGTCTATGTGGAGTCCGGCCAATGGGACGAGGTGAAGGCCCTGGCGCGCAACTCGCTGGCGCTGTATCCGGGAGATGCCGCTTTGAGCGCATTTCTGAGCCGGGCCGAGGGACAGTCGAGTTCCACTGCCGCCGCCGAGACCAAGGTGATGCAGTCAAAAGTGCCGGACCAGGTGCTCGAGCTATCCGACGCATATTACCGCGCGGGCCGGTTCAAGGACTGCATTGCGGCGGCGAACGAGGTGCTCCGGATGCGGCCCGGCTCCCCCGAAGCCCTCAACAACATCGCCGCGGGTTACATCGGTCTCAAGATGTGGGATCAGGCTATTCAGGCGGCGCAGAGGGCGCTCCGCATCCGTCCGGATTTCCAGCCCGCCCACCAGAACCTCGAGTGGGCCCAAGCGCAAAAGAACTCGGCGAGCCCATCGAGTCCCATCGCCGCGGCGGAACTGAGCGCGAAGCAGACTCCCTCGGCGGAGAACTACCTGCAACTGTCGCTGGTTTATCATCAGGCGGGCCGGTTTCGGGACTGCATCTCGGCGGCTCGCGAGGCGATTCGCCTGAGACCCGATTACGCCGAAGCGTACAACAACATCGCCGCCGGCTACCAGGGCCTGGGATTGTGGGACGAGGCGATCCAGGCGGCCGGCGAGGCGCTCAGGATCCGCCCGGACTACCAACTGGCCCGGAACAACCTGGTGTATTCCCAGCAGCGGAAAGCGGCCGCCCACGCCGCTCCCGCAAAGCCATAGCATCGCTGGAAAACAAAAGTGGCGAGCAGCCCTTTCGAGCCGCTCGCCACGAAGTATCGAAGTACTACCCGCCCGCTACTGGCAGAGAACGCCGTAGCGAACTGTTTCCGAGGTCGAGGTGCTACCGTGGCCAATCCAACACAGCCAGTCGGTCGACTGGGCGGTCGCCCCTGTCGTACCGGTGAGGTTCGGCCCGGAATAGGCCACGTGGCCAGAAGTGAAGTTGGCGGGGCTGGCGGTTAGAATGCCGCAGTACCCGGAGATCGCGTGGGTACCGCCCGTGCAGCTCGCCGTGAAGGTCGCGTAGGTTCCTGTTGTACCAGCGGTAAGGGTGCCCTGGTATTGGTAGAAGAAGGTCACCACGGTGCCCGCGGCGCCGGTTGGGCCGGTCGCCCCGGTGGCTCCCGTAGCCCCAGTAAGCCCCGTTAGCCCTGTGGCGCCGGTGGGTCCGGAGGGTCCGGAGGGTCCGGTCGCTCCCCTTGCTCCGGCGGCTCCGGCAGCTCCGGCAGCTCCGGCAGCCCCGGTCGGTCCAGCGGGACCAACCGCGCCCGTAGGCCCGGTGAGTCCAATGCTACCCTGGGTCCCGGTGGGTCCAGCCGCGCCCTGGGCTCCAGAGGGACCGGAAGG
>PLEM01000521.1 GCA_003137035.1 Bryobacterales bacterium
GGCTGTGAAGCGACAACTTGGCCTAATTGGAGTTTTGAACGACCTCTGGAAGGCGAGTCGCGATCTCAAGGCGCTTAACGCGAACCTGAAGGCGATTTCAGAAGCGCCCGATGGATTCATTACCGAGCAGTTCATCCAGTCTCACATCCCAAAGATTCGTGAACTTCTCCGATCTATTGAGAGTCTCATCCACAATGCGAAGCGCAAGGGCTTGATGAATCGGTCCCTGACGAGCGCTCCGCTTGGAATGATTCGATCTCGCGGGGAATATATTGCCGACTACCTGGAAGCGCTTGAGATGTCGATAGACCAAGAGGTGCTGGAGGCGATCGATGAAGGCCGCAGTCAGATTGAGCGCGGCGAGTTTGAAGTTATGGACGGGCTCTTCTGAGTGATCCCATTTGCACGTTTAAGCTCAGCCAACAAGCCGCAAGCTGCCTGAAGCGCCTGGACGCCGGTGTCAATGGGCTGCCCGTGCAACTCTCGGCGGAGTGCGCCGCCGGCAAGCTCCGGTTCACGGTTCAGGACTCCGGGACGGGAATGAACGCGGAAACCTTGCGCCGGGTCGGCGAACCCTTTTACACCACCAAGGCTCCGGGCCGCGGCATCGGTTTGGGAACGTTCCTGGTGCGCGTTTTCGCGGAGGACCTCAAGGGCAGTCTGATTCTCGAATCGGAGCCGGGCGCCGGCACAACGGCCATCTTGGAGCTACCTTTCATTTGCCATGACGGAGAGAGAGAAACCAGCAGCGCTGATCGTCGATGACGACGAAGTGTTCCGCACCCGGCTGTGCCGCGCCTTCGAACTGCGCGGATGGGAAGCGCACGCGGCATCCTCCGGCGCGGAGGCGCTCGCCATCGCCCGCGAGGCCGCCCCGGACCTGGCCATCGTGGACCTGCGCTTGGCCAGCGAGAGCGGGCTCGACGTGGTCAAGAGTCTGCGCGAGCTGGACGCGACCGTGACGATCCTCATGCTCACCGGCTGGGGCAGCATCGCCACAGCCCTGGAAGCCGTGCGCCAGGGCGCGGACCACTACCTGACCAAACCCGTCGACGTGGACCAGATCCTGGCCGCCTTTCAAGGTTCCGGTCAGACGCTGCCCGACGACGCTCCTCCCCCCGCCATCGTACCCAGCCTGGCGCGCGTCGAATGGGAACACATTCAGCGCGTGCTGACCGATTGCGGAGGAAACGTCTCCCAGGCCTCCAAATTGCTTGGTCTGCACCGCCGGTCGCTCCAGCGCAAACTCGTCAAGTCCCCGCCCCGCGTATAGGCCCCATTGATTCCCCTGGTAGCACCGCCGGTCTTGCCGCCGGCCCCCAGTACTCATAGTACCGAAAGCGCTCATCGTCCCTTGCTATGTTACTGCGCCCTCCGCTACAATTGCACCAGTGGAGGATTAATGAGGATAGCTTTATCTCTTGCTGTGTTGTGTTGTCTTCCCTTGTGCGGCGGAACCGTCGGCTGGTACAACGGCGACTTCGATAACAACAACGGTCTCGCCAACGAACAAAACACCACAGTCTCGTAGGCGAATGTCTACGACGACTTCGTAGTCCCCGCCGGTGGATGGACGGTGGTGGGCGTGTTCTCGAATGACCTGATAAGCTTCACCGGGATCACTCAGGCGTTCTGGGAGATTCGCAGCGGGGTATCCGTAGGAAACGGCGGCGCCCTGATCGATTCAGGCACTTCTGACGCCACCCAGACGGCTACCGGACGCTCGGGTTTCGGTTTCACCGAATATACGATTGAGGTGGACGGCCTGAACATCGTCCTGGCGCCAGGCACGTACTGGCTTACGGTCTCGCCCATAGGCTTCGGAAGCGGCCGCTCCTTCGTGTCGGAGACCTTGGGAGCGAATGCGATAGGGACGCCTCCGGGCAACAACGGAAACGGTTTCTTCAACTCGTCGTCTTTCAACGTCACCTTCGGCGACGCTGCCGACCAGACCTCTGGACGGCCCGATTTCTCGCAGGGCGTTTTGATCAATGGTGGCGGAAGCGTGCCGGAACCTGGCACCGCCGGCCTGCTTCTCGGCTCGGCAACGCTGTTGTGGTTCGTACGGCGCCTGCGCCAAAGCCGCTAGGCTCTCGACTTCGTTGAACCGGGGTGGCGCGTTCCGAAGCGCGCCACCTCGTGCACCTGCCTGCTTGCTCCAGCCAGCGGTTCCATTGCCACCGAGCACCGTCGCGTAGAAGCGCAAATAGGTCCGCCTGCGCGGCTCCCTGTCCGCCCTGCGTCAATTTGCCGCATCGGTCTTTTCGCGCGGGCCGGGTATCCTGGATTCATCTGCCCGGCTAGCGGGATGGAGGGGCGCGGGGGCTTTGCCATCCGCTTCTCGAGAGAACAGTGAAGGGGAGCTAACTTCCCCGACCAACAAGCGGCCACCGGCGTCCGGCCGGTCATGCCCTACAATGGGCAGGTGGAGGGTAAGAACATGAAAGCTCTTCTCAGACTACTCTTGATCGTCGTCCTGGCCGGCTCCTTCGCCTCGATGGCTTTCGCCGCCGACGTGCAGGGAATGCTCCTCGACAAGATGTGCTCGCCCAACATCGTGAAGGCCAACGATCAAGCCGGCGCCAAGGCGCACACGCGAGACTGCGCCCTGATGGAAGATTGCGCGAAGGCAGGGTACGGCGTGCTCACGGCCGACGGCAAGTTCGTCAACATCGATCCCGCCGGGAAAGCCAAAGTCATCCAGGCGCTCAAGGCTTCCACGAAGAAGGACGATCTCCGCGTCCAGGTGAGCGGCGACATCAAGGGCGACACCATCAAAATCGCCAGCATCAAGATTCTCTGAGCGGGACTGCGGTTCTCCCATGCCGCCCGACTCGCGGTCGCGGGCGCTGTTCCTCAGCCCCGAGGCGCCGTATCCAGCCATCGGAGGGGGTGCGTTGCGGTCGGCCTCGCTGCTTGAGTACCTGGCGGCGCACTACCTGGTCGACGTCATCGTGTTTCGCGAACCCTCGGCGCCCGATCCCCGCGCCGCCTTCCCGGCCGGCCTGGTGCGCGACGTTCAGATCCTCGATTTGGCCTACCACTCCCGGAGTCTGCTTGCGCGCGTGGCTCGAAACGCCGTGCGGTTTCTGGAGGGCAGCGCCCCGCTGAACGACCGCTTCGCCGGCTTCGCCGCGCCGATCTCGGCGTGGCTGAGCGGGCGGCGCTACGATCTGGCGGTCATCGAGCACTTCTGGTGCGCGCCGTATTGCAGGCAGCTCGAGCCACTGGCGGGCCGCGTGGTGCTCGACCTGCACAACGTCGAATCGGTGTTCTACAGCCGTTGCGCGCGGTCCGAGCCCTGGCCGGCCTCGATCGCCATGCGCCGGTTCTCGCGCGCCTGCGCCGCCGCCGAACGCCTCTGGTTCCCCCGGTTCTCGACGCTGCTGGTGACCTCCGAGGAGGACGCCCGCCGCGTCCGGGAAATCTCTCCGGGCGTGCGTGCGCACGTCTACCCCAACACCATCCCGTTGGTCGCGCAGCCCGACCTTCCGGAGGAAGCCGCACTCATTTTCTCCGGCAATCTCGAGTACCGGCCCAACATCTCCGCAGTCCGCTTTTTCCGCGAGCGGATCTGGCCCCGGCTCCGCGAGCGCTGGCCCGAACTGGTCTGGCGACTGGTGGGTAAGAATCCGCGGGCAGTTGCCAGGTACGCCGGCGGCGATCCGCGGATCCAGCTTGTTGGCCCGGTCGTCGACGCGATCGAAGCGCTGGCAGCAGTCCGGGTGGTGGTCGTCCCCCTGCTCGCCGGCAGCGGAACCCGCGTCAAGATCCTGGAAGCCTGGGCGGCCGGCCGTGCCGTGGTTTCCACCACGCTGGGCGCCGAGGGATTGCCGGTGCGCGATGGCGAGCACCTGCTGCTCGCCGACACGCCCGAAGCCTTCGCGGCAGCCGTTTCCCGTCTACTGGCGTCTCCCGAAGAACGGCTGCGCCTGGGCCGCGCCGGCCGCCAGCTCTACGAGCGCCAGTTCACCTGGCAACAGGGCTGGAACAGTCTTTTGACAATATCGCTTTAGTTTTCCTGCCGCTGTCCTCGCTATACTGGAGGTGAACCGGATGCGCTTCTCTGTCGATGCCCATGCGATCGGGTGCCACCTCACCGGGAATGAAGTTTACATCCGCAACCTGCTGAACGAGTTTGCGGCTATCGACGATGAAGCGGAATTCATCGCCTACCTCTCGGGCCAAGAAGCTGCCGAACTGGTGCCGCACTGCTTCGGCCAGCACCAAGTCTCGCGCAACCCCTTTGTCCGCCTGGGCTTCGATCTTCCGCGCAGGGTTCGCCAGGATCAGCCCGACCTGCTTCACGTGCAGTACACGGCGCCCTTGAGCTGCCCGGTCCCGGTGGTGGTGAGCGTCCACGACGTGAGTTTCCTGGAGCACCCGGAGTACTTCACCTCCTCGCGCGCCGCACAGTTGCGGCTCACCGTGCGCCGCACCGTCTCTCGCGCGGCCAGAGTCATCACGGGAAGTGAGTTCTCGCGATCTGCGATTTCCCGCGCCTACGGCATCAACGGGGACAAGGTCGTGGTCGTGCCGAATGCTGCGTCGGCCGAGTTCCGGCCGATCCCGCGAGAGCAAGCCGTAGCCTGGGTTCGCTCCAACTTCCGCATCCCCGCCCCTTTCATTCTGACGGTCGGCGACCTGCAGCCACGTAAGAACCAGGTCGGTCTGATCCATGCGTTCGCCGAGATGGTGCGCGCCTTTCCGGAACTCCCGCACCGCCTGGTGTTGGCTGGCAAAGAGAACTGGCGCGGTTCGGAGGCTCAGCGCGCGGCCGAAGGAACGGGGCTCGGCAACCGCATTCACTTTACCGGCTTCGTTCACGACGGCAGTCTGCTCCAGCTTTACAACGCATGCGATTTCTTCGTCTTCCCCTCGTTCTACGAGGGCTTCGGCCTGCCGGTGCTGGAGGCCATGGCCTGCGGCAGAGCCGTTGCCTGCTCGAATACTTCCGCGGTGCATGAGGTAGCCGACGGCGCCGCCATCCTGTTCGATCCGGACTCCATCTCGGAGATGACCCAAGCCATGCTGGACCTGGCGCTCAACCCCGAGTTGCGCCTGCGTATGGAGAGGATCGGACTGCAACGTTCCGCCCAGTTCAACTGGCGCAAGACCGCGGAGCGAACGCTGGAAGTCTACTACGACGTCGCGTGCAGCCGTTCGGGCTCCGATCGCCAGCGCCTCGCCGGCGTCCCGGTGTCCCATCCATGAAGGCCCTCCTGCTTCCTATCGCCGCCTGTTTGGCCCTGGCCCAGCCCCCCAAGGCCCCGCCCGAGCCCTTTGCCGACGAGAGTCTGCGTTACACAGTGAACTGGCCTAGCGGCCTCGGCCTGGGCGAGGCGCAATTCCTCGCCAAGCGCACCGGCGACCGGTGGCGGTTCGCGCTTTCGCTCGACGCCGCCATTCCGGGCTTCATGGTGAGCGACTCCTACCAGTCCACGGCGGAGAAGGACTTCTGCTCGGTCGAGTTCGTGAAGACCTCGTCGCACGGACAGAAGAAGACCAGCGAGAGACTCGTCTTCGACGCCCAGAAAGGCATCGCTACCCGACAGACCTTGATCAACGACGGGGGCAAGTCGGAAGTCGCGGCGCCGGGCTGCGCCAGGGACGCGCTGACCTTCTTTTACTTCCTTCGCCGCGAACTCAGCCAGGGCCGCATTCCGCCGCCGCAGGCGGTCTTCTTCGGCGCCCCCTACCAGCTCAAATTGGATTACGGCGGCGCGCAAAGCATCCGCGTGAACGATCGCCGCGTGGAGGCGGAACGGGTGCGCGTCTCGCTCAAGGGCCAGGCCTCCGAGACCAATTTCGAGCTGTTCCTGGCGCGCGACGCCGTCCGCACCCCGCTCATGATCCGCGTTCCCTTCGCGGCTGGCGTCTTCTCGCTCGAACTGGTGCGTTGAGATGCGGCTGGCTTTCTTCTCTCCCATGCCGCCTTCGAAAAGCGGCATCGCGGATTATTCGGCCGCACTGCTCGAGCCGCTGGCCCGCCTGGTCCGGGTGGAAGTCTTCGACCAGGCGCCCGCCGCTTTCGATCCGTCGCAATTCGACCTGACTCTCTACCAGCTCGGCAACAATCCCTATCACCAGTTCGTCTACCAGATGGCGCTGCGGCATCCCGGCGTGGTGGTGATGCACGAAGCCAACCTGCACCACCTGGTCGCCGATCTCACCATCCGTGGCGGCGACTGGGACGCCTACCTGGGCGAAGTGGAATACGAGGGCGGAGAGGCGGCGCTCGCCTACGCCCGGCGCGTGCGCGCGCTGGAAGTTGGGCCCGACTACGAAGGCGTGCCCATGATCCGCAAGGTTCTGGAGCGCGCCCGCGCCATCGTCGTCCACAGCCAGTGCGTGCTCGACCAGGTCCGCGCCGCGGGATTCTCGGGGCCCGTCGCGCGCATTCCGCACGGCGCCTGGATTCCCGCCACCGATCGCTGGGCCTGCCGCGAACGCCTCGGCGTGGATGAGTCCACCCCGCTCGTCGGCGTCTTCGGATTCCTCAAACCTTACAAGCGCATTGCCGAATCCCTGCGCGCCTTCCGCCGCCTGC
>PLEM01000085.1 GCA_003137035.1 Bryobacterales bacterium
CACCCGGTAGTCGAGAAAGGCGCGGAGCTTTTTGGGGTCCCGCCGCGGCCGCGTGAATAGCTCCAGTGGATCGAAGCCCTTCAGGAGCTTAAATTCGCGCCGGATGTCCGCGTTCATGGGCGTGAACTCCTTCGCGTTGCGGACGCCTTGCACGCCGTCGAAGTACAACTCGGCGAGGTTGACGCCGTCCCAGTCGAAGCGCATCACCAGATCTCTTACGCCCTGAGCCACGGCGCGGTGGCAATCCGGGTTGGCGAGGTTCATGAGCCGCCGCCAAGGTACGTAAGCGTCCTTGAGCTGGGCGGTCTTCTCGCGCCAGGCGGGGTGATCGTGCCAGAAACGGTCGCTCACGTGAGGCAACTCCAGCCAGGCGTACACCAGAATGTTGTGGCGATGACAGCTTGCAATCAGCTTGCGAAGGTAGTCGTCGCTGTCGGGAGCGGACTCGAAGTACGGCCAGGCGCCCACGTGCAGCGCGGCGATTCCGCCCTCCCGCCAGCGCCGGGCCAGCGCATCGGGATCGTCCCGCAGGCGATAGGCTGAGTCGAAAAACGCCCACAACCGGCGGGACGTGAAGGGAGGAAGCACCCCGAGCTCCACTAACGCATTCGGCAGGAAGGGAAACCGTTCGTAGCCCTGCTCGCCCGGAGGAACGGCCACCCACAGCACGGCTCCCCGCCCGCGCCGCATGCCGGCTACCAGCGGCTGGCCGCCGTTGCGCGCGCGGCAAAATACCCGCGCCTCACCGGGCGTCTCGAATGCGGGCGCCACCACCGGCCGTTCCCACTCGATACGGATCTTGGGATGGCGTTCCTCGCGCACCGCTTGCAGCCGGACTCTGCGGTTTCCCGCGCGGAATCCCAGCTCCGTGGCCAATGGAGAGGAGCCCTCGAGGATCAGCACCGCACCGCCCTCCAGCCGCGAGATCCACTTCTGGGGCGCACCGCTGGCCTTCGCCGGCAGGACGAAGACCCGCGCCTCCGCGGCCGGGCGCTCCCTCAGTCCCAGCGAGCGCAGGATGTTGGGCCAGCCCTCGGAACCGCCGCCGGCTACATGGAAACCCGTAATGTCGGGAACCGCGGCCCGAGCGATTGCGGAAAAGAGAAGAAACACGCTGAGCGTACTGGTTGGAAGGCGCATTGAGACAATCATCTGTAATTGTAGAATGGCCTCGGTTCCCGCCGCATTGGGGCGCCCGAACATGGGAGGCGGGACTTGCGGCCGCAATCCGTCCGTAAGTGCGTTGCGCCCGGATCCGCTCACGGGACTGTGAAAAATCGCCGGACAAGCTAAAGCATGTCCTACGTGGGACATGCTTTAGCTTGTCCTCTTGGGCGCTACAAAGCGATTGTTTCACGCTCCCGGTCGCGGTTCGGCGCCGAGGGTTGGGTGGCAGCACGGAACCGCGACCGGGAGCGGACCCTCCTGGCGGGTGCAGCTAAGATGCGTGTGGGCGCCGCAACCCACGGGACGCACTACGGTCTTGCCGGAGGTGGTCGGAATTCAAGCTACCGGCACGGTGGCCGATGAGGGAAATGTGAGTCGTCCGCGAGCTGGTATCGCTGCGTTGGCCGGGGTGCTGCTGGTCTGGCTGGGCGCGTGTTCGCATGTGCACGTCGGTCCGGGCGGGCGGGTAAACGCAGCCGACCTTCGCGCCGGGAAGTTGCCGGTTGCGGTGGAAGTGTGCGTAAAGGGTGTGGCCACATTTTACGACCTGGGCGCCGGGAGTCTCGTGGTTCAGGACCAGACGGGCGCCATCAAATTCGACAACGTGAACCTGCGGGCGCTGCAGTACGGCCAGCGAGTGGAGGTCTGCGGCGAAACGCGCCGGGCCCAGAATGGAATGTCGCTGGCCAAGCCGAACGTCAAGGCGCTGGGCCAAACCGACCTGCCGGCTTCGAGGCGAACCTCTCCCGCGGAGTGGTCCAAGGGCAAAGTGGACTGGGAGTGGATCGAGGTGGAGGGGACGGCATACGCGTTCACCTGCGACCGGTTCAACATCATGACCATGCACATGGTAGTGGATGGCCGGCGTGTGCGCGTCAAGATTGCGGGAACCGAGAAGCACCCGTCGGTTGAGAACCTGATGGGCGCCAAAGTTCGCGCGCAGGGCGTGGCCCGCAGGATCCCAAGCCATTCCGGGAACGAGGATCTTCTGCTGCTGAGCCCGGATTTGAGGTTCATGGCGGAAACGTCGCCGCAAGCGCCGGTTGCATCGCTGCCCGTGACCACGGTAGCGGAGGCGGTCAAGATGGCCGGTTCGCTTCCCAATCGGCGGGTGCGGTTGCGAGGAAGCATTGTCGCCCAGGGCGCCAGTCGCGAGCAATGGTTCCGGGATTCCACGGGCGAGATGCGTCTGGCTTTGCAGGAGTGGATGCTGCCGGAAACCGACGAGGCGGAGATCGCAGGGTTTCCAGTGCGTGCCGGCACGGGCGCCGTACTGGAAGGGCCGTTGTCCACCCGTTCCGAGGCGCCTGCCGCGCATGGTGTACTCTCCAGCATTCGCCAGATTCACGACTTGTCGGCAACGGAAGCTACGCGTTCGTTGGCCGTGAAGCTCCGGGCGGTGGTGACCTATCGCCAGAGTAACGGAATCGCATTCGTGGAGGACCAAACGGGCGGAATCTTCCTGTGGTACGACGGCCCCGCCGAGGGCGGATTCGCGGCGGGGGACCTGGTGGAGATAACGGGTGTTACGGCTCCCGGCAATTTCGCCACGATCCTGCATAGCGGCCAGGTTCGCAGAGTCGGACCGGGCGTGATGCCCAAAGCACGGCCGGCGAGTCTCGATACGCTCTACACGGGTCGGGAAGACAGCAACTGGGTACAAGCGGAAGGCATCGTATCGGCAGTCGAGGAAAGAGACGGTGCGCTCACGCTCACGGTGGTTGAGGGGGTGCACACCTTCCCGGTGAACCTGACCGACCATGGTGACTTGGCCGGCCGCCTGCTGGACGCCCGGGTGCGGCTGGAAGGTGTTTGCGGCACCAGCTTCAATGAGCGGCGCCAACTGATCGGCATCAGGCTTTACGTGCCGAGCTGGAAGTACGTCACCATCCTCAAGCCGGGAGTCGCCAACGTAGCGGACATCCCCGAAACGCGTATCTCCAGCCTGATGCAATACTCGCCCGAGGAGCAGCATCGGGTTCGCGTTCGCGGAACGCTGACCCTGGTCGATCCGGACGGCACTGCATTTGTCGAAGACTCCACGGCGGGACTTCGGATTCAAGTGGCTCTGCCCGAGGAGATTCAAGCCGGCGACGAAGTGGAAGCGGTCGGGCTGCCGGTTCCCGGCCCGTTCTCCGCGATCCTGCAAAACGCGGTGGTGCGGCGGGTGGGGCGAGCCGCGCCCCTGAATCCTCCGGACGTTTCGGCGGAGGACGCGCTGGCCGGCGCCTGCGATTCCCAGTTGGCGCGCATTGAAGCCACCGTGGTGGACCATCTCTCGACCCTCGCCGACCAGAGGCTGGTGATGCAAGCTGGAGACCTGCTGTTCAACGCGCGCCTGCCGTACGAGCGCAAAGCGCTGGTCTGGCCCAACAGCGGCGCCCTGCTCCGGCTGACCGGCGTTTGTTCGGTGCGCGTGGAAGACAAAACTCAGATTGTGCCGACCGCGTTCGACCTGTACCTGCGATCGTCCGGCGACATCACCGTGCTGCGCGAAGCTCCGTGGCTGAACGCGCAACGCGCCTTGCGGGTGCTGGCTGCGATGGGTGCTGTGATTCTCTTCTCGGCGGTCTGGATCCTGCTGCTGCGCAAGAGAGTGCGGCGGCAGACCGGCATCATCCGCCAGCAATTGGTCGAAGAAGCCCGCCTGCGGGAAGCGGCCGAAGGCGCCAATCGCGCCAAGAGCGAATTCCTGGCCAACATGAGTCATGAAATCCGCACGCCGATGAACGGCGTGCTGGGCATGACCGAACTGCTGCTGGATACCGAGACCACGGCCGAACAGCGCGACTATCTGAACATGGTCCGCAGCTCGGCGGACGCGCTGCTCATAGTGGTCAACGACATTCTGGATTTCTCCAAGATCGAAGCGGGCAAGCTGGACCTGGACCAGGTGGACTTCCCGCTGGCGGACGCGCTGGACCAGATCGTGAAGATCTTCGGTCTGCGGGCCGCACAAAAGAACCTGGAGCTGGTGTACGAGGTGGCTGCCGAAATCCCCGAGATGGTGGTGGGCGATCCGACGCGGCTGCGCCAGATTGTGAATAACCTGGTGGGCAATGCAATCAAGTTCACCGAGCATGGCGAAATCGCGGTCAAGGCAGACCTGGAAAGCCGCGAGGACGACAGCCTGCTTCTGCACTTCACGGTGCGCGACACGGGCATCGGCATCCCGGCGGAGAAGCAGGAGAAGATCTTTGAAGCCTTCTCGCAGGCCGATGGCTCGACCACGCGCAAGTACGGCGGCACGGGCCTGGGGCTCACCGTCTCACTGCGTCTGGTGAAGATGATGGGCGGCCACATGTGGGTGGAGAGCGAGCCCGGCCAGGGCAGTTGTTTCCACTTCACGGCGCGCATGGGCGTGTCGAAGCTCGCACGTCCCACCAAGCCCTCGTGCCCGCACATACCGGAGGACGCGCAGTTCCTGGTAGTGGACGACAACGAGACCAACCGGCGCATTCTGCGAGACGTGCTCGGCAAGTACGGAGTCGACGTGATGGTGGCCGAGAGCGCGAATCGCGCATTGGCGATGATGCGGGACCGGGCGGACGCCGGCCAGCCGGTTACGCTGCTGGTGACCGACGCTAACATGCCGGAGATGGATGGCTTCTGGCTCGCCGAACAGGTGAAGGGGGACCCGAAGCTGGCCGGCGCCGCCATCATGATGCTCACCTCCGCCGGCCAGCGCGGCGACGCGGCCCGCTGTCTCGAGCTGGGTATTTCCGCGTATCTGACCAAACCTGTGAGTCAGTCCGAGCTGCGCGAAGCGATCTTCATGCTGCTCGACCAAAAGGCCACGGAATCCCCGGCAGGCGGTCTGATCACGCACCACGCGATTCACGAGAAGCACGCGGAATCGAGCCTGAAGATTCTGGTGGCGGAAGACAATCTGGTGAACCAAAAGCTGGCGGTGAGGATGCTCGAAAAGCGCGGGCACAAAATCACTGTGGCGAGCAACGGGCTGGAGGCGCTGGCGGCGCTCGAAACCGGCGCGTTCGACCTGGTGCTGATGGACATCCAGATGCCCGAGAT
This sequence comes from Bryobacterales bacterium, assembly GCA_003137035.1. Classification (GTDB taxonomy): domain Bacteria; phylum Acidobacteriota; class Terriglobia; order Bryobacterales; family Bryobacteraceae; genus Fen-330. Next base: position 5,200 of record PLEM01000085.1, read on the forward strand.
GGACGGCTTCGAAGCCACGGCCGCGATACGGGATAGCGAGCGCGGCACGAACAAACACCAGCCCATCATCGCGATGACCGCGCACGCGATGAAGGGCGACGAGCAGCGCTGCCTGGACGCCGGCATGGACGGCTACCTCGCCAAACCGATCCGCGGCGAAGAACTCTCCGCGCTGTTGGACAGCTTCCCGGGCAACCTGACGCCTGTGGGCTAGGTTTCCTGGTGCGGACCTCCGGTCGGCGGGCCGACGGCTAGGTTGGCCCCAGTCTCTGCCACTGGCAGCCTCCTCGGTACGCGAACGGGATCGAGGCTGGCCCGCTGGGCTATAATTCCCCAATGAGACGCCGCGATTGCCTTCAACCGACTTTGATGCGGGCGGGCGCCCTGGCCCGCGTGGACGAAATGCTACGCTTCAGCCTCGGCTTCGAGAACCGGGGGGAATTCACCGATCTGGCCGGGCGCATTCCGGTGGCGGCGTAACGGACACAGCATGCGCAGGGAACCGGATTTCTTCGGGGAGCGGGAGCTGGTGCTGGTGTACATCGCCAAGCGACTGCGCGAGGCGCTGAAACTGGAGAAACTGCTCACAGACTCGGGGGCGGACTACCTGGTCGAGCCGGACCACTACAGCGGCGGCCTGATCTTCCGCAGCGAGCGGATCGGCGCATTCTTTTATGTGGCGCCGGAAGCGGAGGACACTGTCCGCAGCCTAATGGCAGCGCACGGATATCGCCCGCACCAGCCGCTCACTGAACCGGGACATTCGGGTTCACCACCGGAAAAGTGATGATGTTGCTCACGTAGACGTCCTGAGCGATGGTGCACTGCGTGAACGGATTGGTAGGCAGATCCGCGTTCAGCTCCAGGTCGATCTGGAAGATGCCCACCTCGCCCACTTTCATCACCGCGTAATAGACGCCGGCGCTCTTGCCCCCCACCAGCGCCGACACAAACACGTTGGGCTGATTCAACGCAGGCCCCTTGTAGGTGAATCCGGTAGTGACTGCGTTATTGGCCGCGGTGGGCAGGATAGTGCCCAGGCCGGTGGCGAAGAGGGTAATCGTCTCGCCGGGCACGGCGGGGTTGTCGTCGTCGACCATGGCGCCGGCGACATTGGCGCAGCACAGCACGGTATTGGTAGTGCTCATGCTGAGGTTGCCGCCCGAGTTCCCCGTGGCGCTGATTAGGAGGCCGTTGCCATCCGGACCTTCCACGCGCGCTCGCAGCCGGATGTAGGACCACTGGCCGGACGCCAGAGCGTAGATCTCGGGATCGCTGGCGTTGATCATATCCAGAAGGTGATCGCGGATGGTGTATAGCGTGTCGCCGTCCACCACGGTGTAGTTATACGTCCGGTCGCTGATAGTCACCGTGGCGACGTCACCGGTCTTGGCGGTGCCCTCGATAATCACCGTGCCGGTGGCTTGCGAGCTGCCGTGCAGAACCACCCCGGGTCGCGGATCCTGTCCGCCTTGCGCGAAGATGCCGGGATTGGCGGCTATGATCGGCACTCCCGTGGCGGTCGTCGTGGTGACCGTGCCGTTGGCGCGCTCTATCCGTATATAGGCGCTGACGCTGGTCGAATCCAGCACCTCGGTGGGGACCTGCGCGTTGATCTGGGTTGGGGAAACCGCCAGCAGCGGGCAGCGTATGCCGTCGACATAGACTTCGACGCCTCCCAATTTGGTGGGCAGAGGATCGGCGCCGGCACGAGCGTAGGCGGTCGTATCGCTCAGGTTGTCGCCGAAGATGGCTACCAGGGTGCCCGAGGCGATCTTGGCCGCGTCCCCGCCGCCAGTGAGGTTGGCGTCGCTGGCATTGGCAACAATGGTGGCGCTGGTGGAAACGGAAGCCGCCAGCGTGATGGCGTCCCCGGCCGATCCGCCGATGCGCGAAGTCAAGGCGATCGTGGATAACGCGTAGTTGGGCGTAGCCAGCACATGCGGGTCGCCGCTGCCGGCGTTGATGAGCGTAACCAGCGCGTCGACGATCATCGCGAACGTGTCGTCGGTCTTGATGGTGTACTTGTACTTGACGTCCTGGATCGTGACGGTGACCGCGTCCCCCTTGGTGATCGTGCCGCTCAGGGCAACCGAGCCCACCGCGTAGATCTCCAGGCTGGCGGCATTCCGCACAGCGGTCAGCGGCAACGATTGATCGCCAACCGTGAACACCATGATGCGGCGGCTGTACGGCTCGCTGACGTACAGATTCTCGCCGTCCCAGGCCAGCGACGTCGGGGTTCGCACCGAGTCCGAAGAGGCGATGCGGGCTGCGTTGGGATCGTCCGTGGTGTCGGAAGTGTCCACGGACACGGCATCCGGCTGACCGAGCACAAGATCGGCCGGCGCGGCGTTCTGTGTGGGGATGTGGTTGAAGATCAGCACCCGGTCGTTGCCACCGTCGGCGATGAACAGCCGCTTGCCGTCGGAGAGCGCGAAGCGCGGGAAGTTCAGCGTGCCCGCGCACTGGTTGGGATAGGTGGCGGCCCCCGTGCTATCCGTCCCGTTCGACGCGCAAAGGCCGCCCGCCCCGGTATAGTTGGCGATCGCCGTGCTCATGTCCGGCTGGCCGATCTCGACGTCGGCCGGCTGCTGGTTCTGGGTGGGGATGCTGTTCCAGATGAGTACGCGGTTGTGGCCCAGGTCGCTGACGAACAGGTGGACGCCGTCGGAAGTTACCGCCACCGGGTTCAGCAGCGTGTTGGCGGCTGCGTCCAAAGTCTTCTTGGTGAGGTCGGGCTCGATGGCGGTGCTGAAATTCGGCTGGCCCAGGACCAGGTCGGCGGGCTGGTAATTCGAAGTCGGGATCGAGTTCCAGATCAGCACGCGGTGGTTCATGTCGTCGGCCACGAACAGCTTCCCGTTCTGGAACCATACGCCCTGCGGGCCGCGCAGCGACTTCTGACTCGGGACGCGCACATCGCCGGTGCCGGTGTTCGGCGTGCCGGTCTTGAAATCGGGCTGGCCCAGAACCAGGTCGGCGGGCGCGTTGTTGGTGGCCGGGATGGAGTTCCAGATCAGCACGCGATTGTTGTCCGTGTCGGCCACCGCCAGGCGCGTGCCATCGGTAGCCACCGCGGTCGGCAGGCGCATGGCGGTCTGGGTGAGGCCCCAGCCGGTGGTGGGATCGGGTATCGTGAAGTCCGCCTGTCCCAAGACGACGGAGGGCAGGCTGGTGCACAGCGGGCAGCGCACTCCTTGCGGCACCTCGGCCGTCGGCGCCGGCAGGAAACTCGGAACGTTGTAGATGAGTACGCGGTAGTTGTTCGGGACCGAGCCGATCCGGTTGCAGTCGGCGACGAACAGTTGGCCGTTGGCGTAGGCGAGTCCGCCAGCGCCCCCAAGCAGCGTGGTGATGACGCTAGTGGACTGGGAAACGATCTCGGGAGAGGTCGTAGCCTGCACCGTGAAGGTCGGCTGACCAATGACCGCACGCGCCGCCTGGCCCGTTGCGAAGTCGGCTGCCATGGTGCTTCCGGCAGCCAGGATAAGTGCCGCTAAATACTTCATAATGGAAGAATTCAGAACTCCCTAGTATACCAACTCAACTCACGATTGTAGACCGTCCCGTCCCCGACCGCCAACTGGCCCGCCCGTTTGGACCACAGGTTCCTAGACGCGCCCGCGCCGGATCGCGTTTCGGGCAACCGCGAATTGACGATCGGCGCCGCATGGTCTACGATTGAGCGTTTGACCACTCCGCTTGTGTCCAACGTGAACACTGAACTCGCCAATCCGTCCTGCCTGGATCTTGCGGGCCGCTGGTTTCTGGAATCCGGCATTCAGGAACCCCTGGGAGGAGTAGCGCGCTACTACCGCACCGACTTGTCGTCGAATGCGCGCGTTTCCACCGAGATCACCGGCTACGCCGCCAGCGCGCTGGCGTTTCTGCATTCGCGCACCGGGGAGGCGCGGTATCTCGAGCAGGCGCTGCGGGCCGGACGTTTCCTCACTCATGTGGCATGGAACAGCCTGCTGCGCGCGTTCCCCTTCGAGGTTTCGCCCGGCGCCAACCCAACCGGGGGCCAGGCGTACTTCTTCGACAGCGGGATCATCGCGCGCGGCCTCGTCGCGCTCTGGCGGGTCTCGCAGGAGGCGGCGTTCCTGGAGACCGCCCTGGCCTGTGCGGACTCGATGGCCACGGACTTCGCCGCCGGGCTGGAGTTCCATCCGATCGTGGTCTTGCCCTCGAAGGAACCTGCGCCGCGGGACCAGCGCTGGTCGCGCGGGCCGGGCTGCTACCAATTGAAGGCCGCGCTGGCCTGGTGCGAACTGGCGGAGGTAACCGGCCGAGCCGCGCACTCTGCCTGCTACGATCGCCTTCTCGAGTACGCCCTCGCCACCCACGCCACGTTTCTTTCGGGGGAAGCCGAGCGCCTCCGGGTGGTGGACCGGTTGCACGCCTATTGCTACTTTCTGGAGGGTCTGCTGCCCCGCGCGACGCAGCCGGATTGCGCAGCCGCGCTGCGCGAGGGGCTGCGGCGCGTGGCGGACCTGCTGGGGGCGAACGCCCCGCTGTTCGAGCGCTCCGACGTCTACGCCCAGTTGCTGCGCCTTCGCATCTTCGCCGCGGCGCTTGGCGTCGTTCCCCTGGATCGCGATGCGGCCGAGCGGGAGGTGGCCGCCATCACCGGATTCCAGGCCGCCGACAGCGATCCGCGCATCGACGGCGGCTTCCGTTTCGGACGCCAGGGAACGCAGGCGCTCCCCTACGTGAACCCCGCGTCCACCACCTTCTGCCTGCAGGCGGTGGAGATGTGGCGCCTGTATTGCGCCGGAGCTTTCCAGCCCGACTGGAAAACGCTGATTTGAGCGCAACACCGCCCGGGGGCGCCGGATCGCGCACTGAATCTGCGCGGCCCCGGCGCCTCGGCGGCGTCTGGACTTCAGGGACGAAACGGGGAAGCTAGATGAGCTTTACATCCTCGGCTTGCAGGCCCTTGGGGCCCTTTTTGACGGAGAACTCCACCTGCGCGCCCTCATCCAGGGTGCGGTAGCCGGAAGCCTGGATCGCGGAGAAGTGCACGAACACGTCCTCGCCGTTCTCTCTTTGAATGAAGCCATAACCCTTGGCTGCATTGAACCACTTCACTACACCTTTTTCCTTCATTACTCGATCCTCTTCTGCCTCGGCGCCGTGCTCGTCCGCGCTGTCCGGGCCAAATAGAAAAGACCGCGAAGCTGCACTCGCGGTCCCTCCGATCGAGCCCTGCGAACAACAGCAGCGCCCATTGCTCCTAACCTTATACCACAACCTGCGCGAGTTGGAACGAAAAAAACAGCTCTGACGGGACCATGAAGAAATCGCCGGGCAAGCTGAAGCATGCCCCACTTAGGACATGCTTCAGCTTGTCCGGTTCGGCATTCCAAGGCGATTTTTCACGCTCTGACGGGCGCGGTTCAGTGCTGAGGGCCGGGTGGCGGCGCCGAACCGCGAGCTACCCGGGCTGCGATTCAAGCTCTGGCGCCTTGCGGACGAATTCCGGTTGAACTTTCCCCCCATGCCGCATCGTATCCTGTTATTCATGATCGAGGTCGAGCAACTGCGCAAGGCATTCGGCGAACTGGTGGCTGTAGACGGCGTCAGTTTCGCGGTGCAACCGGGGGAGCTGTTCGGCTTGCTGGGTCCGAACGGGGCGGGGAAGTCGACCACCATCGGCTGCATCTCCGGCCTGCTCACTCCCACCGCGGGCCGGGTGCGGGTGATGGGGCACGACGTGGTGAGCGACGGCGTCGCGGCGCGGCGCGCCCTCGGAGTCGTGCCGCAGGACATCGCACTGTACGAGGATCTGTCGGCCGCCGACAACCTCCAGTACTGGGGCGGCGCGCAGGGGATGCGGGATCCCGCTCTGCGCTCCCGGATTGCCGAGGTGCTCGAGTTGACCGGGCTCCAGGACCGGGCTCGGGAAGCCGTCAAGAAGTTTAGCGGCGGGATGAAGCGGCGGTTGAACATGGCCTGCGGCATCATCCACCGGCCCAAGGTGTTGCTTTTGGACGAGCCGACGGTCGGCGTGGACCCCCAGAGCCGGGTACGGCTGCTGGAAATGGTGCGCGCGGAAGCCCGGGCCGGCACTTGTGTGCTCTACACGACGCACTACATGGAGGAAGCCGAGTCGCTCTGCGACCGGCTGGCGATTGTGGACCGCGGCAAGGTCATCGCGCAGGGCACCCTCGCCGAGCTGCGCTCCGTGCTGGGCCAGCGCGACCTGCTCCGCTTTACCGGCCGTTTCCAGCCCGACGCCGTCCGGAGGTCCTTGCAGGACCTGGAGGGAATCGAAGTGGTCCAGGCCGAGCCCGAGGTACTGATTCTGGCGGCGGCGGAGGCCTCCCGGCGGCTCCCGGCGATTTTCTCGGCGCTGGCCGCCTCCGAGGCCGAGGTGCGCGAGACTACGCTGACCCGGCCCAGCCTGGAGACGCTCTTCATCAAACTCACCGGCAAGGAGCTGCGCGAGTAGCCCATGCGCTTCGTGCTCACCAGCGCGCGCAAGGACCTCCGCCGTCTGCGCCGAGACCCGCTCGCTCTGGCGGTGTGGATCGGCATTCCGGTGATCATCGGGTTGATGCTCACCCTGCTGTTCGGCGGCGGCGGCAGCCCCACGCCGCACGGACGTTTGCTGGTTGCCGACGAGGACGAGAGCGTGCTCAGCGGGTTCCTGACCGGCTCGTTCGACCGCGGGCCGATGGCCAAGATGATCACCGTCGAGAAGGTAGAACGCGGCGAGGGGCGACGCCGTCTGGATAAGGGCGATGGCTCGGCGCTGCTTATCATCCCCAAAGGTTTCACCGAGGCCTACCTCCGCAACCAGCCCTTCGAGCTCAGCCTGGTGACCAATCCCTCGCAGCAGATCCTTCCCCAGATCGTTTCGGAAACGCTCTCCATGGTGATGGACCTGGGGTTCTATCTGCAACTGCTGGCGGGCGATCAGTTGCGCGCCTTTTCCGGGGACCAGGGCGCGCTTTCCGACCTGGCGCTGTCGGGAACCATCCTCACCCTGAGGCACCGCTTCGACAACCTGCACGCCTACCTCGATCCTCCGGTCATCAAACTGAAAACTACGGTGGTCGAACAAAGCGCCACGGCGTCGCCTAGTTTCGCCGCGGTTCTTTTTCCGTGCCTGCTGTTCCAATCCCTCCTGTTCGTCGCTATGGGTTTGAGCGCCGACGTGTGGAAGGAGCGCCGCCTGGGGACGATTCGTCGTCTGGTTTCGACTCCCGCGCCCTTCTCGGCAGCTCTGACGGGCAAGTTGCTTTCGGTGACCCTGGTGATTGCGGCGGTGGGCGTGGCGGGCCTCACGGCCGGGCGCTGGATGGCGGACCTTCATCCCAGCAATGTCTGGGCGGCGCTGGCCTGGGTGGTGTGTTCCGGGGCCGTCCTCTTCCTCTTCATGCTTCTGCTCCAGACCACCGCTTCCAACGAACGCGCGGCGAACCTGCTCGCCAACCTGTTCGTGATGCCGCTCATGATGCTGGGCGGCACCTTCTTTCCGTTCGAGGCGATGCCGAAACAAATGGCGGCGATTGGGCGTTGGACTCCCAACGGCTGGCTGTTGCTCCAGTTCAAGGCGATTCTGGACGGCTCGATGGGAGCCGGGCGTCTGGCGGTGGATCTGGCCGCCGTGGCGTTGCTGGGCGCTTTGGTGTTCCTGGTGGTGGCGCGGCGCCTGCGCGTCAAGTTCGTGGTCTGAGGCCGATATGCTGCGCGATGCTTTCTATCTGATGCGGCAGGACCTGCGTCACCTGTTCCGCGCCCGCGAGACCTGGCTCTGGACCTTCCTGATGCCGATCGTCTTTTTCTACTTTATCGGCACGGTGACGGGCGGCAACTCGCGCCCGGGTGCCCGGACCGAGTCGATCGCGCTCAGCGCTCCCGCCGACGCCGGTTTTCTCGCCGACCACCTCGTGAAGCGTCTGGAGGAGCGGGAATACCGCGTGGTGAGAGGAACGGAAACCGAACTGGCCGGCTACGATCGGCGGCTGACCTTGCCCTCGGGGTTCTCCCAGAGCGTGCTGGGCGGCCGGCAGGTCACTTTGACGCTCACCCGGCAGGGCGGAGGGCTGGGCGCCGACTACGACGAGCTTCGCGTGGGCCGCGCGGTCTACACGGTCCTGGCGGACCTGGTGGTAACGGCCAAAGACGGGGCGGCTACTCCCCAAGGCCTGGCGGCAATCGCCGCGCGGCCGCATACCCTTACTCTCCGCGTGACTTCCGCCGGCAAGCGCCTCGAACCGCCCCGCGGTTTCGAGCAGGCGGTTCCCGGCACCATGGTGATGTTCGCGCTGTTGATCATGTTCACCTCCGGTGCGGTGACTCTTACCATGGAGCGGAATCAGGGCATCCTGAGGAGGCTGGCCTCCTCGCCCATGTCCCGCGGCGCGGTGGTGCTGGGCAAGTGGGGCGCGCGCATGGGGCTGGGCATGGTCCAGATTGCCTTCGCGATGATCGCAGCCAGGGTGCTGTTCGGCGTTCATTGGGGTCCTTATTTGGGCGCGGTGGTCGTCGTAATGCTGGCCTACGCGGCGATGGCCACCGGACTGGGCATGCTGCTGGGCAACCTGGGACGGACGGAGGGACAGGTCATTGGGATCGGCGTGCTGGCTTCCAACGTCCTGGCCTTGCTGGGCGGGTGCTGGTGGCCGATCGAGATCACTCCACCGTGGGCCCAAAGGGTGGCGCTGGCCCTGCCCACCGGCTGGGCCATGGACGCCATGCACAAGCTGGTGAGCTTCGGAGACGGGCCGGCGGCCATTATTCCGAATGTGCTGGCGCTTTCCGCCCTGGCGCTCGCCGCCGGCTATGTGCTGGCGCGATCCTTCCGGTTCCAGTAGAACCTTCTGGTTGCCCTCAAGCTACTCGGCGGGGATCGCCAGCAGCACTTCGACGTGTACCGGCCGGCCTTGGCGGGTGGCCGGGCGGAATTCCCACTGCTCCAGGACGGCGATCACGTGGGCGTTGTCCTGCGGATCGCCGGCCCCCAAGACCCTGAGATCCTGAAAGCGGCCGTTGGCCGCGATGAGCCCGTGGACCATGAGGTAGCCTCCGGGCCTGTGGTGCGGAGGCGGCCGGAATGTCGTCCGGGGGTACGGAGCGGTCAATGGCGCGGGATTTCCCAGTCTCACCACGCCGCCAACTACCTCCGCGCTGTCGGCCTCCTCGGCCGGGATGCAGTACTGCAAGATCCACTCCCTGGGGGCGCCCACCGCCAGGTAGACCGAGTAGATCGGTTTTCCGCTTAGGACCCCTGCGCTCTCCGGAAACCCCTCGGGTCCGGAGGATTGCACGACCACGTCGAAAACGCCGCCCGTCGGATGCACCATGCGGGTGGCCTCGACGGCGGCTGCCTGGGCTGCCGCGCCGCCGGATGGCGGCGTGGCGGTGGAGGGCGGGCTACTGGATTCCGCGCGCTCGCCGGAGGGCCCGGGCTGGGAGGGAGCCGCGCCTGAGGTGGGAGCTTGTGAGTCGGTCCGGCTGGCTCCGGCCGAGGCCACCGCGGCAGACTGAGTCCGAGCGTCGCCTGAGTGAGCCTCGGCGGGGCCGCCCGAGCTGCTTTGGGCGCCACCCTGGCCGGGACGCGGGCCTCCGGAGCCGCCCGCTCCGGTCGCCGAGCCTCCCTGAGCCGCGGATTGCCCGTTGGCGCTCGCGCCCCGGTCGCCGTGGCCGGCGCCGCCGGCCAAGCCCTGGCCTTCGAGTCCGGACGCAGGGGCTCTCCCCACCTGGTTGCCCGGCGGAACGGTCAGATACTCCCGCAGCGGCAACGGGCTGGAGGTGACGGACAACACGTTAGTCGGGTCTCCCGGGACCGGATCCGCCGAGACGCCGGTATGGGGAACGGGTTGCTCGGGGTAGGTGGTGCGGATCGGCATCGCGTTCTGAGGGAGCACCAGCGCCGCGCGCGCCAGCAACTGGAGCGATTCGTCCGATGCCGGTCCAGCCAGATCGGGGGAGGGCAGCTCCAGCTTGGGCGGGGCGTCGAGCAGCCGGGGCGCCGTTGGCGGCGCGGCATAACCCGGCAGCACGAATGGCTTGACCACAGCCTCAGGTGTGTCGGGCGGCGCCCAGAAGAATATCTCGGGGAGTTGCAGGTCGAGCAGTGGCAGTAAGTCGGCAGCGATTCTCGGCTGGACGATGCTCTGGTCGCTGTCGGTTCGGCGGGGAAGGGGAGGCAGATCGAACCGCCGCTGCCGGCCCGGAGTTCGGCTGCTGCGGGACGCCTTCCCTTCGGTCGCCCCGCCCCCGCTCCGTGGTGATGGAGCGACCGAGGCAGGCCGACGGAAGACGACGGGCTGCCTGGCAACCGCCGAAGAACCCGTGGAGGCGATGTAAAGCCGCTCGGGAATCCGGATGCGGAGAGTCCGCAGGAGCCGCTCGTGGCGCATCACGGTCTCGCGGTCGTCTTGCGCCGCGAAATGATCGGCGATGGGGGGGACCACCAGGGCCAGCACCAGGTGCAGCGCCGCCGAAGCCAGGAAGCTGGGCCAGCGGCTGGGATGCTGGGGGGAGACCTGCGCAAAGATCTGCAGCGACCGCGACCGTTTTAGCGGGGGCACGGCCGAGCTGATCGGCGGCGGCGGAAAAAGCGATTGCATGGCCACTGCGCTACGTGTGTTCCGCGGCGGCGCCCTGCACCGGAGAAGCGCCGCCGCGGATAGGTGCTAGGATCGAGGACTCCAAAACGGGACGTTGTCGATCGCCTTGCCGGACGGTTTCTCGAGAACCAGCGATCGCAGCCATTGCATCTGTCCGGGATCTTTCGCTCCTCCCATCATAGTCTGCTGCGGCAGCGGATTGAGGGCGGACGGCTCGCCGCTCATGTTTTGCAGGTTCCTCAAGCCGTACAAGGCGAGCTCAAAGCGGTCCTTCACGCCCACCTTCTGGAACAGACGCGAAAGATAGACCTTCACGGTGCCTTCGGAAATCGACAGGGTACTGGCGATCTCCTTGTTCTTCAGGCCCTGGGAGAGCAAGCTCACCAACTGGCTTTCGCGCTTGGTGAGCGCAATCATTTTGGCCGACAGGAAGCTGGCGGTCAAGGTCTTGTCGAACCACAGTTCGCCCTCCGAAACCTTGCCCAGGCACTTGATCAGCAGCTCGGTCGGCAGCGTTTTTCGCAAAACGCCGCGCACTCCCAGTTCCATGGCCTGATAGGCCAGTTCGGTGGATATTGCCCGAACCCAGAGCACAATCCGGCAGTTGGGCAGATCGCCCTGCAATTGGGTCAGGATGCCGAATGTGACGTCGGGGGTCAGGTCGATCAGAAGGACGTCAGGCTTGAAAGTCTGGACTGTTACTGCGAGCTCCGCAGTACTGTGACACACGGATACGGATTCGAATCCGGGCACTGACGAGAGGACCGAAGAGAACCCTCTCGCGAGCACAGGCTCATCGGTGAACAGCAAAACTCGGGCCATTATTAGTCACCATGCGCCGGCAAGTTCGTCACGCTACAACGCCTCGGAATCCACCACCCTCCACCGCACTCGCTTGTCGCTCCGCCGGACCAGATTCGGCACCGTCCTCAGTCCAACCTCATGGTCCTAGTACTCTCAAAAAAATCACCCACTCCCGGGTACTGGACCTACTCGCATTCTCATACGCGGGGATCACAACCCCTCCCCGGCGCGCGACCCTGCTCGTTTGCTCCACTCAGGTCAACTGGAATACCCTCTTTGGTTAACTAACCACCTCGAAAGAGGCTACCCTGCCCGGCCGGCGAACGGCGGACAAGGCCAGTTGTTTGAGCAATTTCGATCTTAAACTGTTGGTTAACCTCAGTCAACAAAAATATATCATCCATTTTCGGTCTTGTGCCTGGGGGCGAACCGGTGTAACCCTTACAACAGGCCAAATGGACAGGCGCGCCGATCCACGGGTAGAAGTGAAGCTGCCGTGTCACGTGGCGTTTCCGCGGAGCAAGTCGCCGCTGTTCGTCGGAGTCACCGAGAACATGAGCCGCGGGGGCATTCTAGTGTCGTGGAGCGCGGACCGGATGATGACCAATTTGCCCAGAGCCGGCGATCTGCTGACCGTCGACATCGAGCTGCCCGCCAACCATTCCTTCGGTCGGCGGTGCATGCATTGCCAGGCGGTGGTTGCCCGGGTGTCCGCGGGCGAGGACGGCGGTGCGAGGGTCGCCTTCCAGGTGAACCAGATGCAGTTTCGGAGCTACTCGAACGGGAAGTACGCGGGCGCGGCCAATCGCGAGGTTGGCTGCTCGCTGATGTGAGGAAGGGTTCTTAGGTAGAATGGGCGGCGGACCAGAGCGGCGTGGGCGGGACGGAGCGGTGGAGGCTTCGCTTGGCCGGCTGGCTTGGGCGCCCGTATGGTGGGCGTGTTCGGACTTGACATGAGCAAGCAGACCAACAGTCGTGCGCTCTGGTGCCTTCCGTCGTTGACGGACGTCGCCTTTGTCATGCCCATCCTGATGCTCTTCGCAAAATTGGGCGGCGTCAAGTACATGCTGGCCGACGGCGACACCGGCTGGCACCTCCGCACCGGCGAGTGGATCATCCGCAACGGCCGGGTTCCCGACCGCGACATTTTCTCTTTCACCAAGGCCGGCCAACCCTGGTTCGCCTGGGAGTGGCTCTGGGACGTGATCTTCGGCTGGTTGCACATGCACTGGGGCATGGTCGCGGTGGTGGCGGCGAGCCTGATGGTGGTCTCGCTCACTTCCGCGCTGCTCTACCGGTTGGTGCGCCGGAAGTGCCCGAACGCTGTCATTGCCATCGCGGTTACTTTCCTGGCCGTGGCGGCCTCCAGCATTCACTGGCTGGCGCGGCCGCATCTGTTCACCATGCTGTTTGTGGTGGTGTTCTATTCGATTCTGGAGCGGGCGCGGGACGGCAATCTACGCCTGCTGTGGTTTCTCCCGCCGCTGACCGTGGTGTGGACCAACCTGCACGGCGGCTTCTTCGTGGGGATCGTGCTGGCGCTGGCCTACGCGGCTGGGGAACTGGGCGCCTGGGCGACCGAGGCCCAGCCCGAGACCCGCGCGGCGGCCCTCCGGCGCTCCAAGCCCTTCCTGCTCTGCGCGGCCGGTTGCGGTCTGGCTAGTTTCGTCAATCCGTACTTCTACCATCTGCACGTTCATATCGTCCGGTATCTGACCGAACCGTTCCATTTCCAGAAGGTCCAGGAGTTCCAGACGCTCAGCTTCCAGCACCCCGCGGCGCACTACTTCGAGGTGCTGATTCTGCTGGGAATGATCGCAGCGGCCTGGAACCTGTACCGGAAACGCTTTACATACGTGATCTTGCTGGCGGGCTTCCTGCACCTGGCGCTGATGTCGATGAGGAACATCCCGATGTTCGCCATCCTGGCCGCGCCGCTGATTGCCGAGACCTTACGGGAGGCGTTGCTGCCGGCTCCCAAGTGGGCCGCGGCCGGCTGGGTGAAGCGGATGGCCACGGCGATTGAGTCGTTTGGGGCGGAGGTCGCGCAGAACGACGCCCTGGGACGGATTCCGGTGGCCAGCATGGCGGCCGCCGTGCTCCTGGTCCTGATGCTCAACCTTCCGGCCCCCCCCGCCGCGTTGCGCGCCGAGTATGATCCCAAGAACTTTCCCTCCCAAGCCGTCGAGGCCTTGCGGGGCGCGGAACTCTCGCATGGAATCTTTACGCCCGATGTCTGGGGTGGCTATCTCATCTACCGTCTTTATCCTACTACCAAGGTTTTCGTCGACGGCAGGAGCGACTTCTATGGAAAGAAGTTCGACGAGAAGTATCTCGACGTGATGGAGGGCAAGTACGACTGGAGGGAGACTCTCAGCCGCTACGGGATCCAAGCCATCCTTCTGCCTGTCGACGCCTCTTTGGCCAGCACCCTGAAGGAATCGCCAGAGTGGCATCCCATCTACGACGATGGGGTAGCCATCGTGTTCCGCAACAGGGACGTTCGGGCGGCTCAAGCGCCCCGGCCCGAGAGCGAGCGGGTTTCCGCCGCCACAAGCGGCGGAATTTCGGTGATCGCCAGATCGCCAACCATTCCTAACCCTCGCGATCGGAAGATCGCGAGACTACGCGAGGAGACAGTACGATGACTTTTTTGAACAACTTTCTGCGTGACGAGCAAGGCCAGGACCTGATTGAATACACCCTGTTGCTTGCGTTCGTCGCCCTTGCTTCCGCGGCCCTCTTTATCGGGGCGGGCGGCAAGGTGAGCACCATTTGGACGGCCGCCAACAACCAATTGAGCTCGGCGGCCGCATCAGCCACTTAAGTACATAACCGGGGGCATGGACGCCATGCCCCCGACAACTCTCCCGGATCCTCGCGATCAGGGGATTGCGAGCCTTCGCGAGGAGGCTTTAAGATGATTCATTTGAACCACATCCTGCACGACGAACGAGGCCAGGACCTGATCGAGTACACCCTCCTGCTCGCGTTCGTGGCCCTTGCTTCCGCAGCCCTCTTTATCGGGGCGGGCGGCANNTTTGGACGGCCGCCAACAACCAGTTGAGCAAGGCGGCCGCCTCTGCCACTTAGGCAAGTACCGGGGGCATGCACGCCATGCCCCCCTCGGTGTTCTGGGATGATGTGGGAAGGACTCAGTCCCGTCGGCTGCGTAGAGCGGGTACGGGGCGGCAAGGAAGGAGCATGAACAAGCGGTTAGTTTCGGTCGTAGTCTTCGCCTTGTTGGTCGCCGGCGTCTTCACCTTGTTGTTCTACAAGTTGATCGCCAGCAAAATCAACACGGCGCCCCCGCCGGTTGCCACCAATCAGGTACTGGTTGCCTCCAGGAACCTCGAAGAAGGTGCGCTGGTCCGCAAGGGGGATGTGGAGTTCTCCGCCNNGGCCCCCCCCCCCGAACACCATCAAGGACGAAAAGAGCGCCTTGGATCGCGGGGTGATCTCCAAGATTTATCAGGGTGAGCCCGTGCTGGAGACGCGTCTGGCTGGGGTTGGGGCCGGGGTCGGATTGACGGCCAAGATTCCCGACGGAAAGCGCGCTGTAGCTCTTCGGGTGAACGATATCACCGGCGTGGCGGGGTTTGTGGTGCCCGGCATGCTGGTCGATATCATCATTCTCGGAAACCCGCCCGGATCGTCGGCGACCATGGGTACGCAATCCAAGACCCTGCTCCAGAAAGTCGAAGTCCTTTCCGCCGGACAGGACATCCGGAAGGACCCCGAAGGAAAGCCGATCTCCGTCCCGGTGATCACCGTGCTGGCTTCGCCGGAGGACGCGGAGAAACTCAGCCTGGCGAGCAACGAAACTAGAATCCAATTGGTGCTGCGCAATCCCAAGGACATGACCGAAGCAAAAACCACGGGCACCGCCATGGCGCTCTTGTTCTCTGGGCAGAAACTGTCGGCGCCGGGTGCGCGTGCCCCGGTCGAGAGACAGGCTCCCAGAGTCGTGGCGCCGCCACCGCCCAAGCCCAAACCTCCTTTGGTCATCGAGGTGATTCAAGGCGGCGAGCGGAAGCAGACCCAATTTCAGCAAGAGCCGGAGGACTAAACTGTGAGCCACATCAGACTGCTGAGCGGCGCACTTCTTCTGGTCGGCGGGGCGTTGATCCTCGCCGGCCAACCAGCCCGGGGACAATCGACGACTCCGGCTTCGGCCCCCGCACGCCAGGCGGCCGGGTCCGGGGCGCGCGACTTGCCTCTGACGGTGGGGAAGTCGCTGGTAGTCGAAAGCCCGGTCAATATCCAGCGCATCTCGGTGGTNNGCCTGATCATCTGGCAGCAGGGAGGCAACCGGCTGCTGTTCGACTTGAAAGTGCGGCCGAGCACCGCCAGGCTGGATGCGGTGCGTCTGGAACTCCAGAGGGAGCTTCCTGGCCAGGACGTCGATCTGACGCTGGAAGACGTCAACGTGTTCGTGCGCGGAACGGTGAGGGACCTGGCCAGCGCGAACCGGGCGGTGGCCGTTGCGGCCACGCTGGGCAAGCCGGTCAATCTGCTGCGCGTCAATGTGCCCGCTGCGGAGCAACAGATCCTGCTTAAAGTTCGATTCGCCAACGTGGACCGCACCGTCTCGCAGGATCTCGGTGTGAACCTGTTCTCCACCGGCGCCGGGAACACCCTCGGCGGCACCACCACCGGCCAGTACACGCCACCCTCCTGGACCACGGACAGTGGCGGGTTTAAGCTGCAGTTGACCGACGCCCTCAACCTGTTCCTGTTCCGGCCGGACCTGAACCTGGGCGCGACCATCCGCGCCCTGCAATCCCGGAACCTGCTTCAGATTCTGGCCGAGCCGAACCTGCTGGCCGTCAACGGGAAGGAAGCCAGCTTCCTGGCCGGTGGTGAGTTTCCGTTCCCGGTGATACAGGCGGGAGCCGGTGGTTCGGGCGTGGTCACTCTCACTTGGCGGGAATTCGGTATCCGCACCATCTTCACGCCCACCATCACTCCGCGCGGCACCATCCGGCTTAAGATCCACTCCGAAGTCAGTTCTCTGGATCTGGCTCACGGCGTGACGGTGAGCGGGTTCTCCGTCCCGGCCCTGGCCACCCGCAAGGTGAGTACGGAAATCGAACTCCAGGACGGGCAGAGCTTCGCGATTGCCGGCCT
>PLEM01000370.1 GCA_003137035.1 Bryobacterales bacterium
CACAGGCTGAATGCCTGTGCCACTACAACTCGTGGCGCACGCACTGGTGCGTGCGCCACGATTCTGGGGAATAGTGGCACAGGCCTTCAGCCTGTGCGGGCGTTCCTTCCCGGCTCCCGAGGGAGCGGTTGGCCCTTGACCACGAACTCTCGGATGCCCGCCTCCGAAACTAGGTGTAGAATAGCTGGCCAGTATGCAGCAACTCGGACAGTACCAGGTTCTTGGCGAACTCGGCCGCGGGGGCATGGGCGTGGTGCTGCGCGCGGTGGATCCTGCCATCGGCAGGACAGTGGCGCTGAAGGTGATCCGGCTCGAGGGCGACGATCCCACCCAACTCGCATTCCTGCGCGATCGGCTGTTCCGCGAGGCGCGCTCGGCGGGCAACCTCTCCCACCCGGGGATCGTCACTGTTTACCAGGTCGCCGAACAGGACGGCGTCCCCTACATCGCCATGGAGTTCGTGGATGGCGCGACGCTGGAGAAGCTGCTTTCAACCGGCGAACCGCCTCCCAGGGCCTTCGCGCTCAAGGTGATCCGCCAGGCGGCCGCGGCGCTCGACTACGCGCACAAGAAAGGCGTCATCCACCGGGACATCAAGCCCGCCAACGTGATGATCGACCGCGAGGGCGTGGTGAAGATCTGCGATTTCGGCGTGGCGAAAGTCTTCGGAGCCCAGACCACCACGCAGACCGGAATGACGCTCGGGACGCCGTTCTACATGTCGCCCGAGCAGATCGAAGCCCGGCCTCTGGATGGGCGGAGCGATCAGTTCTCCCTCGCCGTGATGGCCTACCAGATGCTCGCCGGGCAGCGCCCTTTCCAGGCCGATACGCTCACCAGCCTGCTGTTCATGATCCTGCACAAGGACCCGCCGCCCGTCGAGCAGTGGAACCCCGCCCTGGGTGGGCCGGTGAACACGGTGCTGCGCATGGGCCTGTCCAAGGATGCGAATGGCCGCTTCCAGACCTGCACGGAATTCGCCGAGGCTCTGGAGAACGCCTGCGCTCTCGCAACCACTCCGCGGCCGGCCGTACCGGCGCCTGTTCCTCAACCCGCGCCCGTGATCGTTCCGCCGCCGCCGCCACATCCGCCTCCGCATGCGCCGGTAACCCCTGTGGTTTCGCAGCCGCCCCGCTCCCGGCTCCTGTTGCCGCTGATGATGGCACTCGGGCTGCTTCTGGTGGGTGGGTGCGCGTTGCTGTTCATCTACTTGCAGAGGTCGCGGACTTCCCCGGTGTCCACGAGCGTGGAGCGCGGCCAACCGAACCCGCCCAGCAGCACTCCCGAGGCCCCGGCAAGAGAGACTGTTCCACCGGTTGCAGCGGCTCCGGCGAAAGTCTCTCCGCGAACCACTGCGGAGCCACGACCTCCGAGCGCATCCGCCCCCGCCCCCGCTCCCGCCAGCGTTCCGGAGGCGATTCCGGCGAAGCTCGCCTCCCTGCCGCCGCAGTGGTCCACCTTCCGGGGCAATCCGCAACGAACCGGATTGGCGCCTGTCCGGGGACCCCGGGAGCCCTATGTCCAGTGGCGCGCCGAGCTGGGAGGGCAACTGCGCGGCTCGCCGGCGATCGGGCCGGAGGGTCGCGTCTATATCGGGTCGAACGACCACAACCTGTACGCGGTCGAGTCGGGCAGCCGCGTCTGGAGCGCGATGGCCGGGGCCGCCATCGAGGGCGCGCCGATCATACAGAAGAACGGAGCCATCCGCGTCCGCATCGAGGGAGGCGGGCATTTCTGCGCCGCTCCCGACGGAGCGGGGGCGCCCTGTGCGCCCGCGAACGGCCTGGTCGACGATCAAGCCGCCCAGTCCCCGGACGGCCGCATCTTCTATGCCGAGGGCGCGGAACTCCGGCAGCTCGGCGACTCCCGCTGGCGCGTGGACCTGCACGATCCCGCTTCTACCTCGCCGGCCATCGATCAGCGCGGCCGAATCTACGTGGGAACCACCGCCGGAACCATGTTCTGCATCGACGACACCGGCAAAGTCCGATGGACCTTCCGGGCGCCGGTGAGGATCACCGCCGCGCCCGCCCTGAGCGCCGATGGCGACGTTATCTTCGGCTGCGCCGACCGCAACCTGTATTGCCTGCGCGACGGCGAATTGCGCTGGAAATTCGCAACCCGCGGCCCCATTTATTCCGCGCCGGTGGTGGACCGCTCGAACACCATCTACTTCGGGTCCAACGACGGCCTGCTGTACGCGGTCAACGATGCCGGGGAGGAAGTCTGGAAACTGAACCTCCAGAACGAAATCCGTTCGTCGCCCGCATTCGATCGGGCCGGCCGTCTGTACGTGGCCAGCGTAGGCCGCTGGCTTTATTGCATTTCCGACCGCGGCGCGCCGGCCACGCGGTACTAGCGGACAAGAAGGTACTAAATCTTGTTTACATCATCGGCCGCGGGCGATATAATCGCTCCACTGAGAGCCCGGGTGATTTCATGAGGCGCCTCCCGACCCACGCCATTCGCATAGTGTTCTTTTTCGCTATTTGCGCCTGCATTTCCGCGCAAAACACCGGGAGATTCGCGGCCCTGACCAGCAAGGGAATCGAGCTGATCGACAAGGGCCGCTACAACGAAGCCATTAACGCCCTTGAGGAGGTCTGGGAACTGGACCAGTCCGATCCCGCCGTGGCCGAAAACCTCGGCCTGGCCTATCTCTATGCCGACCGGGACAGTGCCAAGGCGCAAGGCCTGATGGAGACCGCTATCGCCGGCGGTGGCCGGGCCTCGTTTGTCATGCAGCACGCGCACGAAAAAGTGACCGCGATCAGCATGGACACCAACGACTTCTGCGTGGGCAGGCTGTCGATCTACAAGGACCGCATGACCTTCAAGGCCTCGAATCCCGACCACTCCTTTACGATCCAGGCCGGGGAGTTCAAGGAGATCAAGCAGAACAAGTGGTTCGGCTCGGGCGAAGGCGTCTATCACATCCGGACTCTGGGCAAGCGCACGTACAATCTCCGTCCGAAGACCTGGTCGGACCGGGAAACCAAACTGGTGCTCTACTTCATCGACAAGTACATCAAGAGGTGATTATGAAGATCCACACACTGATATTGCTCGGGACGGCGCTCGCTCTGTCGGCGCCCGTCGTCGCCGCCAAAAACAAGGAAGCCGACAAACAGGAACGGGAGCAGAAGCGGCGGGACAAAGAAGTCAAACAAGCCTCCAAAGAGGCCAGCCGCTACGAGAAGCTGAAGGAGTTCTCGGTCAACCTGTACGAGAGCGACCCCGACTTTCACGATGCGGTCGAACAGGACTTCGACAACGTTCTGCGAGAACACAGCGACCTGGCCTACGCCACCAACATATCGTTGAGGTCCTCGGAGAGGGCTGTTTACGAAGACCACTTTCGCTACCACGTGAGGAACAGTCTGTACGACAACCTGGTGATCCAGGACTATGTGAACCGGGTCGGCCAGCACCTGGTGCCGGCCGATTCGGAGAAACTGTTCGCCTTCCGCCTGAAGGCGAACCCCGTCCCTACCGCGCAAACGCTTGCGACCGGCACGATCTACATTTCCACCGGGCTGGTGGCCATGCTGGACAACGAAGCGCAACTGGCCTACGTCCTGGCCCACGAGATGGCCCACGTGTACAAGGATCACTGGAAGCTGAAGTCGATGCTCAAGTTCGGCGAGTTGGAATACAACAAGAAGCAGGAAACCAAACGAGCGTGGTGGGGCTTGATCGGCGCCGCTGCGGGCGCGGGACTCGGCCGCGGGATTGGCGGCAGCGGCACCGATGCCGCGCTGGGCGCCCTGATCGGCGGGGCTGCCGGGTATGCGGTCGGCTCGATCGCGAATCCCAGGATGAATGTGGCCTGGGACAAGGTGCAGGAGGACGAGGCGGACAAGATTGCGTTCAAGGCCGCCCTCGACGCCGACTACGACGTGCGCGAGGTTCCCAAGTTCTACGTGGCGCTGCAAACCAGCGGCACCCGCGACAGCCGCGTAACGCTCGGATTCATCGGAGAGCGCAAGCGGGTGCGCGAGCGCATCGAGAACTGCAAGGACCTGATCGAGAAGGCCTACAAGGCCGATATCGAGATGAAGCAGAACCAGGGCAAGCTGATCGGCGATAACCCGAAATTTCGCCACTTGATGGCCGAGCTGAAGCGCGATAACGGAATCGACGCCCTCTTTTCCGACATGCTCGACATGGCCAGGAACAACCTCTCGGAGGCGGTTTCCATTCGTTCCAAC
Organism: Bryobacterales bacterium; assembly: GCA_003137035.1. Taxonomy (GTDB): domain Bacteria; phylum Acidobacteriota; class Terriglobia; order Bryobacterales; family Bryobacteraceae; genus Fen-330. The sequence goes on from PLEM01000370.1 coordinate 4,212, forward strand.
GACCCCACCGCTCACTACTACTACGGCAAGGTGCTGAAGCTGGTAGGCCGTACGCCGGAAGAGAAGAAGCTGGCCGATGAGTCCTTCGTGAACGCGGCCAAGTACGACGGGCGCGGCCAGAACTTCGGCGCGCACCTGCACCATGCCCTGGCCATGATGGACGAGAAGACCGAGGCCAACAAAAAACTGATCGTGGACGAGTTGCAGAACTACGTCAACACCTATGTGCTGTTCCAGTACAATAACCTGCGCGCCCGGCTGCTGCCCCCGAACCTGGGAAACATCTACGAGTACATGAGTCTGCTGGGAGAACGCGAGTGGATGCCCAAGCTGCCGAACGACGCGCCCATGTTCCTGGATGCTAGCGAGGTCAGGGTGAATCCGGTGGTAGCGGAAGAGGCGGCCCCGGCGGATGCGTCGGCGCCCGCTGCAGCGGCGGCGCAACCCGATCAGCCGGCCAAGAAGGCGTTGATTTCGAACCCGCTCCGCAAATCCAAATGAAACCCATGAGGTTCGCCCTGCTGGCAGGGCTTCTAGGCGGCGGCCTGGCATNNCCCTGCCTGGCCCCGCCGAAGTTTTTCGAGCTGGAAATCCCGGAGTTCCAGGGCCGGGTGTTCGACAGCGACATCGTCGAAGTGCCGGTTGGGAACCTGAGCCGGTTGGTGATCCATGTGCTGTCCCCCATGGCCGACAATGTCGGCTACGGCAAGATCTACCCCAAGCTGAACGGCGACGCCGCCTCGATCATCTGTCAGTACCGCAGTACCGCCCGCGGCAAAGCCCTGTTCATGGACCTCAAGATGCGTCCCGACCTGCGGCTGCTGCCCGGCTCGAACGTGCTCGAAATCACGGCCGTCAAC
>PLEM01000374.1 GCA_003137035.1 Bryobacterales bacterium
GCATGGCGCGGAACATGGCCAGGCGCTCTTCGTCGCTCTCGGGATAGAACAGCGCGATGTGTTCCTCGGCGCGGCCCTGCCGCTTCAAGTCCACTGGGAGCAGGTCCGGCCGGCAGGTCAGCAGGAACCAGATGACCTTCCCGCGCAGCTCGGTGTTGCCCATGAAGGCGGCGATCTGCGCGAAGACGCGGCTGCTGACGCCGCTATCGCCCGAACTCGATCGCGTGCCGAGTTGCGCGTCGGCTTCGTCCACGATCACGGCGATGGGGCTCATGGCTTTCAGCAGGTTGAGCACCCGCTCGAGGTTGCCCTCGGTGACGCCCTGCCACATGCTGCGAAAATTCTTCAGCGTTACGGCGGGGACGCCCACCTCGCCCGCGAAACAGGTGGTCATGAAGGTCTTGCCGGTCCCCACCGGCCCGCTGATGACGTAGCCCATGGGCAGCACGTCGGTGCGGCCCGCCCGCAGCGCCGCCGCGGCGTTCTTCAGCATCTTCTTGGCCGCATCGTTGCCCGCGACCATCGAGAGGTCGAAGCGGCTCTGCACGAACTCCAGCAAGCCGCCGGACTCCGCTTCGATCAGTTCCTTCTTCACCTCGCGCAGGAACTTCAGCGTGAGCGGACGCTGGTTTTCGATGGAATGGCTGATTAGGTTCTGAAGCTGCACCCGCTTCAGGCCCGCGCCCAACTTGGCCAGGGTTTCCTCGGTGACATCGGACCCGGGCGGCAGCGCCGCCGAGGAAAGCTGCGCGTGGATGAACTGGAGCCGCTCGGCCTCATCCGGCAGCGGGACCTCGATAGCGGCCACGCCCGGATTCTGGGTGATGCTCTGATTCAGCTCGCTCTGGTTCTCGGCGATCAGGCACATGGTGACATCCGCGCGCAGGAAGGCAGGATTCTCGGCCCATCGCTTGAGGATGACCAGCGCGTTGCGGTCCTCGGCGGGCATGCTCGAGACGTCGCCCGCGGGCGCGATGGTCTCGGCGAAATCGACGATCAGTGCGATCTTCTTGTTGTCCTGGATGCGGGCCCGCACGTAGTTGTCGAGCAGGTTCAGGACGCCGTCGGGATTGCGCGGCAGACCCTGGGAATAGTTCGTGCCGTGGAAGCTGTCGTAAGCGGCGAGGGCGCGCTGGAAGTCCTGCTGCATGGCGGGCTCGGCGAAGCTGAGGCCGCCGCCGCGGTCGTACATCATGATCAGGTCGCGCTTGCCAAAAAGCGCCTCGCTCAGGAACCGGCGCATGGACAGGAATTCGAGCGCCTCTGCGCGCTTCAGCGGCGCCAGGTCCCGCACGTTGCCGCACAGCACGAACATCGAGAGCGTGCGCGAGTAATATTTCTCGGAAAGCTGCCGCGCCCATCCGGGTAGCGATTCAAGATTCGTATTGCGCGGGGTGGGGGGACTTGCCATGTTCAGCTCCGAATGCGGGTGCGCCGGGGATCGGCGTCGGGCGGCGCGGCGGTGGGCAGCGGCGCAAACGTCCCGGTCAACTCCGGCGAGGCCATATCGAAGATCGATTCGACCTCCTTCACCGCCTCTTCGGTCTGCTCCACGTCGTGGACCAGGCTTTCGAGCTGGTCGCTCACCTGCTGCGGATCGCGCAGGGTGACCGACTGGTCCCGGATCAATTGCAGCACCTCCTCCATGGCCGCGCACTGCGCATCCACCACTTTGCCGCTCTCCTGCGCTTTATCGAACTTCTCCAGCCGCTTGGACAGAATCTCGATCCGCTTGCGGTTGATCTCCTGCACCTTCGGGGGATCGGTGGCGAGGCCTTTCTGCAATTCGTTGATGTCCCTCTGGATGGAGTTCGGGTTGGTGGTGAGGAGATACTGCCGGTACTGGTGGGCCGCGTACAGCAACCGCACATAGGATTGCGCCAGCCCTTGCAGCCGGTCCTCCATCTGCTGCGTGAAGATCTGGGAAGGCGCCGAGAGCCGGCTATAGTTCTCGCGGATGCTCTTGCAGAGCTTGTCCACCTCGACATACCGCAGCCGCATCTCGGGAGGAAGCGCCTCGAAGATGGCGTTGAGGCTGGTCTCGTGCTGCTGTTTCTGTTCGGCGTATTTCCAGGAACGCACCAGGCGCTGGAAGCGGCTATTGTTCGGGACCAGGCTGAGGTAGATCATCTCGATCCCCGCGCCCAGCAGCAGCGGCAGGGCGGAGCCGGAAACCAGCGCGAACAGCGCCAGGCCTCCCAAGCCGATCAAGTTATACTGCGACTTGAACGCCGCTTTGACGTACGTGGTGGAGTCGAGCCCCTGGTCGCCCCCGGACCCCATCTGGCGTTCATCCCCCATCAGACACTCACTCTGACCTGCCCGTTGCCGGGCGCGCGGCGCAAGCACCCCAGGACGTAGTGCACGAGTTCCTGAAACTCCTTGGTCTCCTTGATGGCCGGGTCGCGCGGCCGTCCGAACGGAACAGGGACATCCTCCACAATCGTACCGGGTCTGCCGCTCAGAATGAAGACCCGGTCGCCCAGGTAGATGCCTTCCTCGACGTCGTGCGTCACGAACAGCACGGTGGAGGCGCTCTGTTCCCAGATGTCCAGCAGCAGGTTCTGCATGTCGCTGCGGGTCTGGGCGTCGAGGGCGCCGAAGGGCTCGTCCATCAGAATCACCTGCGGCCGCACGGCCAGCGTACGGGCGATGGCGACCCGCTGCTGCATGCCGCCCGAGAGGGTGTCGGGGTAACTCTTCTCGAAGCCGTTCAGCCCCACCGCCTGGATCAGGCGGGCGACGGTTTGTTTGATTTCGGCCTCCGGAGCGCCCTTCAGCTTCAGTCCATAAGCGACGTTCGCTTCGACGGTAAGCCACGGGAAGGAGGTGTATTTCTGAAAGACCATCCCGCGGTCCGCGCCAGGGCCCGTCACCGGCGCGCCATTCACCAGCACCCGGCCGGTGGTGGGATGATCGAGCCCCGCGATGATGCGCAGTATGGTGGATTTCCCGCAACCGGAAGGGCCCAGCAGCACGCGTAGCTCGCCAATGTCGCGCCCTTCCGGCGAGTACAGGTCCTCGACCTCGAAGTTAATGTCGCGCAGCGCCTGGATCTTCGCTCCCTGCGCGTTGACGAAGGTGCGCGAGACGTTCTCGACGCTGATCTTGATCCTATTTTTCATGCGCAGCCTTCGTCTTCATCCCCGCTCCTATCGCCGCCATCGGCGCAGAGGACGCCTGGGCAGCCCGGCGCCATGGGAACAGCATCCGCTCGAGGAACCCGAGCAGCCAGCGGAACAGAAAAGCGGCCACGCCGATGGCGATGATCCCCGCGTACACCCTCTCGAAATCCAGATTCTTGCGCGCGGCCTCGACCATGTATCCCACGCCCCTTCGGGCATTCACCATCTCCGCCAGGATCACATAGGTCCACCCGATGTCGTACAGGATTCGGAAGGAGCTGAAAATGCCGGGGAACGAAGCCCGGAACAGCAGCCACAGCGCGTGCCGGCGTTTGGCGCCAAGGGTGTAGGCGGTTTCCAGGAGGCTGTTGTCGACCTTGTTCACTTCCTCAACCACCACCGCCAGCAGGTAGAAGAACATGCCGAACCACAGGAAGGCCACCTTCATGCCTTCCTCCATCCCAAACAAGGCGATGAAGGCGGGCAGGAAAGCGGTGATGGGCATCGAACGCATGGGCGCGGCCACGGGATTGACCAGGTCGTGCACCCATCGGAAGCTCGACATCATCAGTCCCAGCGGGATGGCGACCACCACGCACCACAAAAACGCCTGGGCGATGCGCCACCAGCTCTGGCCGACGTTGGCGAGCAGGTGGTACTCGGTCCAGAGGCGGGCGATGGCAGACACCACCCCGGCGGGCTTGGGCAGCGTAAATACCGGAAGAAACTCCCAGCGGGTCAGCGCATACCAGAGCCCGACCACAATCCCCCAGCTCAGAATCGCCAGCGCCACCCGCGCGCGCGGCGAGGTCTCCTTACGTATGGCGAACAGGTCCATGCGTCAGCCCGCCCTACTTGGCCGGATTGGCGTACCACTTGATGTCGGTGCGCCGGTTCTTCTCACGGCCCTCGGGAGTGGCGTTGGAATCGATGGGATTGTCCGGCCCTTTCCCGACCGTGCGCATGCGTTCCGCCGGAAAGCCTTTCTCCGTGAGGTAGTCTTTCACCGTTCGCGCGCGCTCCCCGGACAGCCTCATGTTGTACTCCCGCGCGCCGGTGGAGTCGGTATTCCCTTCGATGTCGATGACCGTGTTCTCGTAAGCGCGCATGAAGCTGGCCACCTCGTCCACGACGGCCCGCGAGTCCAGGCTCATTTTCGCGGAGGCCGGCTCGAAGTAGATGGAGCGATGCTGGGTGCCAATCGGCTTGGCGCCGGGCGCCGGCTGCGAGTAGACCGGTGCGGGCTCCGGCGACGAGCCCGGGAACTTGCCCTTGATAACCTCCAGGTAACGCCTGTCCAGCGAGCGCTCCGGATCGTAGATGCGCTTGATGAGCCGCTCCTCGCGGTACATCTGCTGCGCCATTTTGAAGATGTTGGCGTAGTCGGACTCCGCCCCCGCGCCGAAGAACGCCACGTTGTCCGCGTAGTCGGCCAGCTTCACCCCGTCGAGCATGGTCTTGGCCAGATCGGCGGGAATGTTGAAGTCCTTGATGGTTCCGATCAGGTTGTAGGCGCGCGTGGGGTTGGCGCGAATGAACTCGACGCCCTCCAACCAGCCCTCCGTGAACTTCGCCACAGTTTGCGGGTTGCGCGCCGCGAACCGGTCGCTGACCACCAGGATGTCGGCGATCAGCTTGTTGGCAATCCGCGTGTCGTAGATCTTCTTGGCGCCGGCGCGCTTCGCAACCGCGTCGCTCATGTCCGGGTCCCAGGCCACCGCGGCATCCACCTTCTGCTGGGCGAATAGCGTGGCCGGCTCGATCCCGTCCTTGGTGTGTACCGCTTTAGCGAAGATCTCGTTGCGCTGTTCCGTGCTCAGGCCCGAGCTCTTCAGCCCATTCCAGAGCAGGAAGTGCGACGGAGTGTAGGGCGCGAACGCCACGGTCTTGCCGGCCAGGTCTTCGATGTTGTTGATGCCCTGGCGTCCGATCACGCCATCGGCGCCGCGGGACCAGTCCACCATGAAGAACGCGTGCACATTCACGTTCTTGTCCTGGAACTGGGCGTAGTCCTTGGCCCAAACGTCGGCGGTGGTCAGCATGACGTCCACGTTGTTGGTGGCTAGCGCCGCCGCGCCTTCGGTCCAGTCGTCGATGATCTTGAAGGAGACCTTCAGCCCCTTGTTCGCGTAGATCGAGCCGGACACCGTGTCCAGGCCGCCGTTGGCGACCAGACCGCCGACGCAGCCGACCCAGATGTTCACGCGCAGGCGGACTTCGTTGCTCTCGGCCGTACTCGAAGCAGGCATCTCCAGGGGTTTGGAAGTATCCACCACCTCCGCGTTCCCGGAACCTTTCGACGAGGATCCAAACATCTTCCCGAAGTCCACCACGCCATACCGGTGCAGACTGTAGCCCACCAGGGCCAGCCCGACCAGGAAAATCAGTGTCCAGCCACCCTTTTCAATTTTGACTGCCATGGCTCACCTCGCTATTCGGTAGGCTGCGCTTCCTTGCCCCCGATGGTTTTCTCCGCCGAGCCGGCCGAAGGTTGCGGGGCCAGCCCCATCTCCATCTTGAACTGTTTTACGAGCTCGCCGGCCCGCAGTTTCTCGGCTTCCTCGTCGATCTTGACGGCCTGCTGATCGACGTTGCCCATGGCCATTTCCATGCGGGCCTCGTTGACCGCGGTCATCTCCTCGATCTTGCGGACCATCTCGTCGTGGGTCTCGCTGACCCCGGCGACCTGGAATTGTTCCATGGAATCGGCCACCTTCTTCTCCCACTGGCCGCGGCGATAGTCGCGAATGGCGTTCAGCGCCTCCTGCGTCTTGCGCTCCTTCTCGCGGAGGAAGGCCTGTTTGACCGCCATGGCCTTGTCGAATGCGGCGCGGGCCGTAGTCAACTGGCCCTGCGTACGCGCCAGGGCGCCGCGCGTCTGCTCGAGCCGCGTGGCGAAGCTGCCGGCCAGGTCGTCGCGCCCGGCCTGGATGGAGGCCTTCACCTTGGATACGAGCTCGGCCATATCGGTCTTGTACTTGGCTTCTTCTCTTTCGAGCAGCGTCACGTTGGCCTTGACCATCGCGATGCTCTCGTTCATCCGCGGGACCTGATCGTTCATGTCGCGGATGTTCTGTTCCAGGATCAGCTCCGGGTTCTCGGCAACCGAGATGAAGAACCCGAAGAACGACCGAAACATGCGGGATAGACGTCTGAACATCTGGAGTCTTCCTCCTTCTAGCGGCTCAAATGCCTACGTTTTGGGCGGCGGCGGAGCCGGACTGCCGCTGGTAGTGATTGGGTTTTCCGACACGAAGTACCCGACCGCGTCGGCGATCTTCTTTTCTTCCTGCTGCTTCTGAAGGCGCCAGCCGTAAAAGCGCTCCTTCTCCTTGGCTACCGCGTCTTCGTTGGCCTGTATACGAGAACGATGTTCGGCCACCAATCGTTCCATCTCGGCCTGGATTTTCCGGCTGTCGTCGGCCTTGGCGGCCTCCAGGTCGTGCAGGGACTTCTCGAGGACCCGCTCGTAGGTGTCCAGCGCCCGGTCGCGCTTGACTGCATCCTCGATCACGTCCTGAATCTTGACCCCGGCGGCCTCCAGGGCCACCAGGATGGAACTGCGCCTCACTTCGGCAGGCAGGCCGCGGATATGCTCGCTCTGGAGCATCTCGGCCACCTTCATGATCGTGTAGCCGTGCTCCGGCGGGTGGATCTCCGCCGAGTTGTAGATCTCTTCGAAGGAAGTCGGGTTGGCGACGGGGCCGGAGAACTGGGTTACCCGCGGGACCGACGCGGCAATATCGGCGACCGCCTGAGCCGCCGTGCCAGCCGCCCCATCCGGCGGTTGGGCGGCATCGGGGGCGCCCTCGCCGGCCGCCTGGTCCACAGACACAAATAGGTTGTACCACCGCTTGCTCACGATGACCTCCGACAATACCGGGTCACGATGGACAATAGCAGAAAGGCGCATTCCCCGCAACCGGCAGGTAGTGCCGCACTCGCCAGGTCACAGGACCACCCGTTGGTCGCCTTCCCTCCGTGTGACGTGCTCGCGGTCCAGGTATTCCAGCAGCGGGATGGCGTACTTGCGGGAGATGACGGCTAGCTCCTTGAACTGCCCGACGCTGAATCGCTCGCCCTTGTGGGCGGCCAGCCGCGTGCGCAGGGCATCGATGGCGGCGCGGTGGAACACCAGATCGGCGGCGACCCGAATGAGTTGCCCCTGGCGCAGCAGCCGCTCCAGCAGCGAGCGGGCGCGCCCCGGCGCAACGCCCGATTTCGCCAGGACTTCATTCACCGCAGGCACGGTGAGTCCGGCATCCTGGAACGCCTTCTCGATGGCCGCGGTGGCCTGCTCCTCGTCTTGTTTCAGCACCACCCGGTGCGCCGCCAGCCGTACGGTCTCCCCCTCGGCAACGATTCCCGGCTCCCGTTCGATCATCGCGTCCAGCAGAAACGGCGGCGCGCCCGCCAACTCGCGGCTGCGCACTTCCTGCTTCGGCATTCCGGCCAGCAGCGGATTCCGCTGGTGGAACTCGCGCAGCAACCCGGTGATGCGGCCGAGCGCGGCGTGCAGCCATTCGCGGTCCACCACCCAGAACTGCGGTTGCTGGAACGCGATCAGACTCTCGGACCGCGCCACCTGCTCGATCTCGGCCGGCATCAGCCCCGTGCGCGCCACCAGCTCGGAGAGCCCCAGACCGTACTTCGATTCGCGCACCAGCAGCGGGACCCCCATGGCCTTCAACCGCGCCGCCGCATCTTCGCCCCGGCGATAGCGATGGCCGGTGATGTCGATAACCGTGCCGCCGCCAATGGTAACCACCGGCGAGAACATGCGGATGATGAAGCAGTCGCCCGGCAGCAGCAGCAGCGGCTCGCGCAGCACCAGGCGCATATAGGCCCGCTGGCCAGGCGCGAGCGCCTCCACCCCCAGCAGGCGCGCCTGGGCTTCCACCTCCGCCGTGCCGGAGTGAAAGTGAACCGGGGCGTGGTTCTTGAGCGGCTTGGCGTTGGGCAACAGATCGAGCATGCAGTCCACGGATCGCGTCGGCTGGAACAAGCCCGCCTCCGCCAGCACCGTGCCGCGCGGCAACTCTAAAGGCTCCGCTCCCGCGACGTTCAGCGCCGTCCGCTGCCCGGCCAGAGCGCGCTCCACCGCGCGCCCGTGTACCTGGATTCCCCGCACCCGCAGCCGCCGCCCGCCCGGATGCGCTTCGACTTCCTGCTCCCTCTCGACCGCACCCGAAACCAGCGTCCCGGTGACCACCGTCCCGAAGCCGCGCATCGAAAACGCGCGGTCGATCGGCAGCCGGAAATGCGATGCGGCGTCCTTCACGGGAACCTGCTCGGCCAGCTCCAGCAGGCGCGCGCGCAGTTCGTCGAGCCCCTCTCCGGTGACCGAGCTCACCCCCACCACCGGCGCACCCTCCAGGAACGAACCGGCGACGAATTCCTCGACCTCCAGCCGCGCCAGGCCCAGCACGTCCCGGTCCACCAGGTCGGCCTTGGTGAGGACGATCAGCCCTTTCGGGATGCCCAGCAGCCGGCAGATGTCGAAGTGCTCGCGCGTCTGCGGCTTCACGGATTCATCGGCCGCCACCACTAGCAGCACCAGGTCGATGCCGCCCACGCCCGCCAGCATGTTCTTCACGAAACGCTCGTGGCCCGGCACGTCCACGAAGCCGATCCTCACGCTGGAGGAGAGTTCGAGATGCGCGAACCCCAGGTCGATCGATATGCCGCGCCGCTTCTCCTCCTCCAGCCGGTCGGTGTCGATCCCGGTGAGCGCGCGCACCAGCGCGGTCTTGCCGTGGTCGATATGCCCCGCCGTTCCGACGATGACGTCTCTCATGCGGCTGCCTCTCATCCTACTACCGGGCGGCTAGAATATGAGACGGACATGCCCGCGCTCCGCGATCCCGCCATCATCCGCTCGATTCTCTCGACCGACCGGGCCTGGTCCGTGTACGCGCTCGGCGACCTGGCGCCCGGCTTCTTTGAGCGCTGCCTGTGGTTCCAGCCCCGGGACGGCGCGCCGGCGCTGGCCTTGCTGTTCAGCGGGTTTTCGACTCCGGTGTTGTTCACCATCGGCGAGCCCTCCGCCATTGCGGCGATGCTCGACGAGGTCGGCTGCGAGCCCGCGCTGTATCTGCACGTGCGGCCAGAGATCGTACCCGTGCTGGCCACGCGCTATCGGATTGTCGAACAAAAAGACATGCTGCGAATGGTGCTCGACGCGCCGGCCTTTCTCCCCGCGCCCATCGAGGGCGCCGAGCGGCTCGGCCCGGCCGACATCGAAGAACTGGCCCGCCTTTACGACGACGGTAAGGAATCCCGCGAGGTCCCGGACTTCTTCTTCCCCTCGATGCTCGATGAAGGCGTCTTCTTCGGCGTTCGCGAAGCGGGCGAGCTGGTGGCGGCCGCGGGCACCCACCTGGTCGCCCCCGCAGAGGGAGTCGCGGCGGTGGGCAACGTGTACACGCGGCGCGACCGCCGCAGTCGCGGACTGGCGGCGCGCTCGGCCAGCGCCGTAGTCGGCGAACTGCTCCGCATGAACCTCACGACCATCGCACTCAACGTCAGCCGAAAGAACGACACCGCCATCCGCGTCTACGAGCGGCTGGGCTTCCTGCGCTATTGCGACTACTACGAAGGTCTCGCGGGGCGCTGGGCCCGCCCTTCTCACGCAGGGTCGTGACGAGGCGCGTGAGGAGCCCGTGGATGCGAGGCGGGCGAGAGGCGACGCCCGGAGGCGTACTTGAACGGTACGGTGAGGACGTCGCCCGAGCGCGACGAAGTAGACATGGGTTCATCGCGCGCCGCCGTAGACCTTGTGTGAGAAGGGCGGGCTAAGCGCTACCGCGCCGCGTACACCTCTTCCGGCTGGACCCGGTTCACCAGCGCCGTGTGCACCCACGTGCAGCGGCCGCACTCCACCTTCCGCTCCGGCCACAACTTCTCGATCAGCGTGGGAATCATGGTGGCATCGTCGGGCTCGTGTTCCATAGAAATCGCCAGACGCGGCTTGAACCTTTCGACGGTCCGTTTCGCCCCCGCCAGCGCGTGGCGCTCGGCGCCCTCGATGTCCATCTTGATGAAGTCGACGCGCTCCAGGCGGAGTTCCTCGACCAGCTTGTCGATCGTCGTCAGCGGCACCGTGGGCCCAGGCCGGCTGCCGGGAAACTTGAGCGCAACGCTGTCCCCGCCCGACTGGTCCTCGAAGGTGCGCAGCGTCAACGTGTCGTCCTTGTCCCAGACCCCCTTCGGGTACACAATGACGCGCCCGGCGCGAATCTCATCGGCGAAATTGCGGTTAAGGCAGTGGAGGTTTTCCGGCGCCGGCTCAATGGCCACCACCAGCCGCGCGCCCGCCTCCAGCGCGTGGCGGGTATAAACGCCCACATTCGCCCCGCAATCCAGCACCGTGTCGCCCGGCCGCGCGCCGCGCCCCGCCGCGCCGTAGACCTCCTCCTCCTGCTCCCCAATCATCTCGGCCAGCGCCAGCCGGTTGCGCCGCGGGATCCAGAACCTTCTCCCCGCCGCCTCGACGAGCTCGAATCCGGCCGGATCGGTCTCGATCGACTCGATCTCTTCCGCGATATCGCCGATGCGCTCCCAGAGCCGCTCGTTCGCGCCGATAGCGGCCCACACATCGCGTAGCGAGCAACGCTGATCGCGCTTCCAAGCCAGCCGCGCGAAAGTGAACCCTTTCCAGTCGCGATTCGCGATGGCGGCCACGGAGAGGCCGCCGACGGCGACGGCCGCCACGATCAGTAACTTTTTCTTCATCTGGGCCTACCACCCCACCGGCTTGCCTTTGTTCTGCTCGTCGAGCCACTTCTGGAGCGGGGCGAAGTAGTCGCGGATGGCGGTGGCGTCCATCTGCCGCTGACCGGTGAGCGCTTCGAGCGCGTCGGGCCAGGGGCGGCTCAGTCCCATCTCCAGCATCTTGGCGAGCCGCTGGCCGGCCTCCTTATTGCCATAAATCGAGCAACGGTGCAGCGGTCCGGTGCAGCCCGCGGCCTGCGCCAGCGCGCGGTGGAATTGAAACTGCAAGATGTCCGCCAGGAAATAGCGCGTGTAGGGCACGTTGGCCGGCACGTGGTACTTCGCGCCCGGGTCGAAGTCCCGCTCGCTGCGCGCGACCGGCGCGTCCACGCCCTGGTACTTGCGCCGCAGTTCCCACCAGATCGCGTTGTAGCGCTCCGGCGAAATCTCGCCCGAGAACACTTTCCAGCGCCACTGATCGATCAGCAGCCCGAACGGCAGGAACGCCACCTTGTCGAGCGCGCGCTGGAGCAGCAGGCCGATGTCCTTGCTGGGATCGGTCGGCTTGTCCAGGAAGCCAAGCTTCACCAGGTACCCGGGCGTGATCGAAAGCGCGATGGTGTCGCCGATGGCNNGTAGGCGCGCTGATAGAAGTTGTGGCCGAGTTCGTGGTGAACGGTGGCGAAGTCCTCGCCGGTGATGTCGATGCACATCTTCAGGCGCAGGTCGTCGACAAAGTCGATGTCCCAGGCGCTGGCATGGCAGACCACCTCGCGGTCCCGCGGCTTCAGGAATAGCGAGCGCTCCCAAAACGTCTGCGGCAGCGGCGCGAATCCCAGCGAGGTGAAGAAGCCCTCGCCGTAATTCACCATCTGCCGCCAGTCGGTCTTGCGCGACTTGAGAATCTGCGTCAGGTCGAACCCGGGGTCGGCGTCCTTCGGAGCCACCAGCGGATACACGTTGTCCCAGGTCTGCGCCCACATGTTGCCCAGCAGGTGCGCGGGAATTGGGCCGCTAGCCGGCACGACGGCGTCGCCGTACTTCTCCCGCAGCTTGTTGCGGACGTAGGCGTGCAAGGAGACGTACAGCGGCCTCACCTGCTCCCACAGCCGGTCCACTTCCTTGGCGAAGTCGTCGGGCGGCATGTCGTACTTCGAGCGCCACATCGCCCCGTCGTCTGCGAAACCCAGCTCCCGCGCCCCCTTATTGGCCAGCTCGACATACCGCGCGAAGTCGCCCTTCATGGGTGGCGAAATCGTGTGCCAGCCGCGCCAGACGTCCAGAAGCTGCGCCGCATCGCGGCTCGTCGCCATGATGCGCGTGATGTCTTCCAGGTCCAGGCACTTGCTCTGGTCGCCGCCGGGGCAGTACTTGCCTTTGCCGTACACGCCTTCCATGCGGGCGGTGATCTCGGTCAGTTCCCGGCTTTCTTTCGGATCGGCGGGCGTGGCCAGCGTCAGCGAGAGCTTCAGCAGCTTCATCTTGCGCGCCAGTTCCGCCGGCAGCGCCAGTTTGTCGAACCGCGTGGCCTGCTTGGCAAGCGCCACGGTGGCCGAGATGGCTCGCTCATTGGCGTCGGCCGCCAGCGATTCGGTGTCGCCGGTGATGAAGGTCGAGCGGACCCAGTCGGCGCGCCCACTCATGGTATTGAGTTCGAGCAGCTTGGTTTCCACCCGGTCCATGAACTTCTGCGCTTCCTGCGCTGTGGGTTCGGCGCCGGCCAGCGGGTACGCCAGCGCGGCAACGAGGATGGCTGTGGGTGCGAGTCTCATATGCTCCTAGATTAGCGGAAGCCGGAGCACAATCGCGCCCCTTCCCCAGTTCCTGCTGCGCATCGAGCCCGTGCTCAAAGATTTCTCGCTAATGAACATGACCGAGGAGGAGCGCCCGATTATCGGGGCGCACGCCGCGTACCTGGCCGGCCTTCTCAACGATGGCAAGCTCACCTTCGCCGGTCAGGCCTTCGACCCCAAGGGCCTATTCGGCATCATCGTCGTGAATGCCCCGGACATGGACAGCGCAGCCGCGCTCATGAACGCCGACTCAGCCTTGAAGTCGAAGATGTTTCGTGGCGAGGTGATCCCCTTCCGAACCGTATTCCAGCGCGCGTGCGAGTCGCCCAAGAAAGAATAGCGGGAGCGCTTCCCGGGCCGATCAGTCCAGCCCACGCGCTCTACTCTCATGCGGTTTCCTCGGCGGCGCCGATTACGACCGGTTCCGCGGTCTGCCGCAGCGATGCCGGGAGCAGGTGCTTGGGCAGGAAATGCGCGTTGGCGATCGCCGTGGGGACCACCGCGCTGCCGATCACCGTCGCGACCAGATACGAGTACTGCGACTGGCTGATGACATGATGGTTCAGGCCGAACAGCGCCGAGATGGTTCCGAATGTCAGGCCCGTGGACATCATGAGCGTGTAGTAAACGCCTTCCTTCCCAGCGTGGTCGAACGAGCGGATCGTGGGGAGTAGAGGGATCATCTTGGAGAACATCTTCGCCAGGAAGAGAGCCAGGAAGACCAGAGGGGCCGCCACGAGCGCCGGAACGGACACCAGGGACCCGGCCCGGATGAAATAGAACGGCGTCAGCAACCCGAACGCGAGCGTCCTCAAGCGGCGAACCAGGATGTGGTCCTTGCCCACCGTTCCCGCCAGCACTATCCCGATGATGTACGCCGGCAGAACCGCCTCGCTTCCCGCCCAGACGGCCAGCCCGCCCATTCCGAACAGCAGCAAGAGAATGTACTTGGCTTCCAGCTCCGCGACGCGCCCGCCATAGCGGCCGAAGATCCTTGGCGTCACGAACGGCAGCACCATGAATGCAACCACACTGAGGACCACAAAGACGAGAGTCCGCAGGGTGAAGGGCGAGAAGATCAGCCCGAGGGCGATCACAGTGCCCAGGTCGTTGATGAAGCAGGCGGCGAGGATCGATTTCCCGAAATCCGTTCGGTTCAGACCCAGCTCGAGCATGACCGAGTAAACTACGGCGATGGACGTTGTCGATAAGGCTACGCCCGCCAGCCAACTCGCCGGCACGGACCAGCCGAGTGCGAAGCGCGCAACTGCCGCCGCGCCTAGGAATGGTCCGAAGAACCCGACCAGTCCAACGGCGGAGGTCTCCTTCCACTTCGTCCGGAAGATCGAGGGATCTAGTTCCGCGCCGGCCAGAAACGTCAGGACGATCGCGCCGGCGCCCGCCAGAAACGCAATCCAGCCGGATTTCGCGCCTAGCGCTTCGGCGCCAACCAGGCCCCCAATCAGCAGTTGCGCAACCACCCCAACACCGATTTCCGTGAGCGCGGTCGAGATCCGAAACCAAATCGACAGCAGAGTCGCAATCAGCGCCAACACCAGCCACAGCGCGGCGGTGAACCACACCTGTTCCATGCTTTCGTTCTCCAAGTTGTAGTTTGGGGAACCACCAGGAGGGCCTTCGGCGAGCCGTGCTCCTACAGCGATTCCACCGTAGGAGTTATTGGTCGCGCGAAGCGACGGTTAAGCGAACTCCACCGCTACCACCAATCTACAGCAAGGTCGGCCCGGACTCAAGCCCCTACTCCTCGTCCCCGCCCACCTTCAGCACCGCCAGGAACGCTTCCTGCGGGATCTCCACGCGACCCACCCGCTTCATGCGCTTCTTGCCTGCCTTCTGCTTCTCCAGCAGCTTGCGCTTGCGCGAGACGTCGCCCCCGTAGCATTTCGCGATCACGTTCTTGCGCATCGCCGAAATGGTTTCCCGCGCGATCACCTTGTTGCCGATCGCGGCCTGCAACGCCACCTCGAACATCTGCCGCGGAATCAGTTTGCGCAGCCGCCCGATCAGCGCCTTGCCCCGGTCGTAGGCGAATTCCTCGTGCACGATGATCGACAGCGCGTCCACCGGCTCGCCCGCCACCAGTACGTCCAGCTTCACCAGCGGCGACTCTCTGTAACCGGCCAGGTGGTAATCCAGCGATGCGTACCCGCGCGACACCGTTTTCAGCCGGTCGTAAAAATCCATCACGATCTCGTTGAGCGGCAGGTCGTAGACCAGCAGCACGCGGCCCGTTCCGATGTACTCGAACTTCTTCTGCGTGCCCCGTTTCTCTTCCAGCAGCTTCAGGATCTCGCCCAGGTACTCCTCGCGCGTGATTACTGTGGCCGCGATGATGGGCTCCTCGATCCGCTCGATCTCGGCCGGGTCGGGGAACTTGGCCGGATTGTCTACCTCCACCAGGTCGCCCTTGCGCGTCGTCACCCGATAGCGCACGCCAGGCGCGGTGGTGATCAGGTCGATATCGAACTCGCGCTCCAGCCGCTCCTGCACGATGTCCAGGTGCAGCAGCCCCAGGAAACCGCAGCGGAAGCCGAAGCCCAGCGCCGCCGAGTGCTCGGGCTCGAAGCTGAGCGCGCTGTCGTTCAGCCGAAGTTTCTCGATGGCGTCGCGCAGCACCCCGTGCTCGTGCGATTCCACCGGGTAGAGGCCCGCGAACACCATCGGCTTCACTGCTTCGAAGCCCGGCAGCGGCTCGGGCGCCGGGTTGTCGTGGTCCACCACGGTGTCGCCGATTTGCGCGTCCGAGACCGTCTTGATGTTGGCGAACATGAAGCCCACCTCGCCCGCCGACAGCTCCGTGCACGCCACCGGTTTGGGCGACTGGTAGCCCAGCCCCTCCACCTCGAACACCTTGCCATTAACCCACAGCCGTATGCGCTGCCCGATGCGCAGCGTGCCGTCCACCACCCTCAGCAGCGTGATCACGCCACGGTAGGAATCGAACCAGGAATCGAAGATCAGCGCGCGCAGCGGCGCCTCGGGCCGCCCTTTCGGAGGCGGGACCAGGTGCACGATGGCTTCCAGAACCTCGTGGACGCCCGTGCCCTGTTTCGCGCTCACCAGAATCGCCCCACTGGCGTCCAGTCCGATCACCTGCTCGATCTGCTCGCGCACCCGCTCGGGCTCGGCCACCGGCAGGTCGATCTTGTTGATCACCGG
>PLEM01000298.1 GCA_003137035.1 Bryobacterales bacterium
ATTGTCGAGGGCAAGGGTTGTAAGCGTGCCGGAGCGGGCCCCTGGTTCCGTAATCACAAGGTGATCGTCGCCGGCGTCGCTATCGCCGCGGCCGGCACGACCGCCGGCGTCCTGGCCACCCGAGGCGCGGTCAAGCCCACCGTCAGCCGTTAAGGAGGGCGGGCTTCAGCCCGCGCGGGACTTTAGTCCCGCTCCCCGCGCGCTTCCCGCTCCAGAATCTCCCGCGCCCGCGGCGGCTCAATGCGCCAGTTGCCGTCCGCATGATCCGGTAGCCGCTTGTGTTCGGTGTAGTAGGCCACGATCAGGTCGCGGATCTCCTGCGACGAGCGCCACAGAATCTTGGCTCCGCGAAACATCTCGTAGCCGCCGCTGCCTCCGGCCCGGTAATTGTTCACCGCGATGCGCAGCTTCTCGCCGGGCGCCAGCGGCTTCCCGTTCCGGCGCAGGTTGACCACGCGGTCGCCGGGCGGCCGCCGCAGATCGATCTCGTACTCGACGCCCTCCGCCATGTCGTAGTTGAATCCGGGGAACTGCCGGTTGATCAGCGGGCCGTGAGAGCAGGCCGCGTCGGGACACGCGAGGAAGTAACGGGCGGCGTTCTCCAGCGCGTCCTTCACCATCTTGCCGTCGCCCTCGATGGCATAGAGTTCGTTGTCGTAGACGTAAAGCGCGGCGATCTGCCGCACGCTCACCGGCCCCTTGGGCGTCTTCGCGCGCGGATTGAACAGCGCGGTGAAGGAGACGTCGGCTTGGGCATAGTGCAACTGCACCGCCTGAATCGCGTCCACCAGCGCCGTGTCCTCGACGCGCCCCAGCCGCCCGTCCAGATCGGCGCCGGATTCGGCCACCGGCGTGTTCAAATAGCGCTCGGTGAGTTCGTGGTACGGCCTGACGATGCTCAACACTTCGGCGTCGGCCGGAGTTGCGGCAGTGACCGGAATCAGACGGCTGCGCTTGTCGATCAGCTTCCAGCCGCCCGCGTCCGTGCTTTCGAGAACGAAATCGATCCGGGCCAGCGACATGCCCCAATTCTTGGGCTGCACCACCAGCGCGCCGCCGATGCGCTTCCCCGGCTCCTCCCGGTGCGTGTGGCCGAAGAAGATTGCGTCGATGCCCGGAACCTGGGTGGCGATCGCGGAAACCTGGTTCTCGCCCGCATCTCCCAGGCCCATGTGGGCGGCCAGCACGATGACGTCCGGCCGCTCCTTGCGGCGAAGCGTGGCCATCGCGGATTCCACCGCCCGCACCGGATCGAGGAAGCGGTAGCCTCGATAGTGTTCCGGCTCCTCCCAACTCGGGATGCTGGGTGTGGTGACGCCCACCACGGCGACCTTCACCCCGTCGATGGCGGCGACCATGTAAGGATCGAATGGCTTCGCGCCGGCCTGAGCTTCGGTGTTCGCCGAAAGCCACGGGAACTTCGCATCCGCCCGCGCGCGCTCGATGCTCCTGAGCCCGAAATTGAACTCGTGGTTGCCGAGCGTCATGGCCCGGTAACCGAGCGNNCGGCGAAGGTCAGTCCCAGCGGGAGCCGCCCGGCGCTCACGCTGCTCTGGTAAACCGATTCGATCGGGGAACCCTCGATGGTATCCCCGCAATCGATGAGCAGCGTGTTCGGGTTTTCCCGGCGCACGGCCTGGATCAACGTGGCGATCTTGGCCAGCCCGCGCTCGGCCGGCTGGCCCGTCAGGTAATCGACCGGATAGACGTTGCCGTGCAGGTCGGTGGTGGCGAGCACCGTGACCGTAACCTGTCCGGCCCATCCGGCCACCGAGGCCAGAAGGGCCGCCAGGGCGATTCGCAGACTATGCATGAAACCCGCGCGCGGTCAGTACCTCGCTTCGGACGGCACGATGCGCGCGGTCTTGATGTAGTCCAGCCGCGGGAACTTGCTCTCCAGGTAAGTGTTGCCTTGCGACTGGATCATGCCCTGGTCGGGGCTCTCGCCGTAGCCGCTGTACAGTTTGTCCACCACCTCCATGCCCATCACTACTTTTCCGAAGGGGGCGAAGCCGTCCTTGTCCAGCGCCGCGTTGTTGGCGAAGTTGATGAATACCTGCGTTGTGCGGGTGTTCGGCCCGGCCATGGCGTAAGTGACCATCCCGCGCCAATTGCTCTTGGCGACCTTGTCGTCCCTGATCGGCCGGGCGCGCCATCGCGCCGCCACCGCCGGGCTGGCGGGAAGCCCGAACTGCACCATGAACCCATCGATCACGCGGAAGAACCGAGCGTCGTCATAGAACTGATGGTCTACCAACCGGTAGAAACGCTCCGCGCCCAGAGGCGCCCAAGCCTTGGTCACCTCGATGACGAAGTTGCCTTTGCTGGTCTCGAAACTCACACGATAGACGTCCGGCACCGCGGCCGGCGCTGGCGCCGCTGTTTGGGCGCTGCAGCACAACACCGTTGCCACCAATGCCAAAATCGCGAGAAACACTGTTCGAATGCGCATAAAACGCATTCTACCACCGGGAGGGCGGGCTTCAGCCCGCNNGCGGGATCTCGAAGTAGAACAGCTCCTTCCCACTCGCGGCCTCGCGCACCCCGCGCAGGTACAGCATCGAGCCGCTACTGTAGAAC
This sequence comes from Bryobacterales bacterium, assembly GCA_003137035.1. Lineage (GTDB taxonomy): Bacteria > Acidobacteriota > Terriglobia > Bryobacterales > Bryobacteraceae > Fen-330. The sequence continues at coordinate 2,581 of PLEM01000298.1, forward strand.
GTGCGGAAGTAAAAGAAGCCGTTGGCGGTTTCGTTGGGCGGCAGCATCCGGGCGGTGAAGGCGCGGCCCTCGATCTCCCACGCATCCAGGGGGTTCTTCTTGCGAGAGATGCGCGTCGGCAACCCCGGCACTGGCGGCCCGCCAACCGGGTTCGGCCGGTCCGCCCCCCTGAGGTAGCGGATCTCCGAGGGAGGCGTAGGCTCGATGTGGTCGCGGTCCGCGGTGATGAACTCCAGCTTCATCCGGTCCAGCGCCAGCGTCTTGCCGGACCCGTTCCGGATGACCACCAGGATGGGGAGGATGCCGTAGCGATTGAGGTTCAGCTTCCCAAAGGCGGGCGCGGTCTCGGCGTCGGAGCGGAACGCAGCGGCAGCCACCGTAACCTTGTCGAGCGTCTGGCGAGACGGGTAGCTCTCCACCGGACCGGCCTGAAACGCAGTCTTTTCTTTCTCCCCGGCGCTCGCCATCGCTATACTCAGGAGTACCATCGACAACTTGCCCGTGATAGCCATATCCTTATACCGGCTGCTCGAAATCCTCGGACTCCCCTTCCTCGTAGTCTACTTCCTCCTGCGCTGCCTCAAAGACCGCCGCTACTTCCGGCAGTTCCGCCAGCGGCTCGGCTTTCTGCCGGGCTCATACAGGCAGACGAGTTCGGGCGCCATCTGGTTGCACGCGGTCTCGGTG
>PLEM01000504.1 GCA_003137035.1 Bryobacterales bacterium
CAGATGCGCCTGCAACTGCGCCAGATCCTCCAGCGCTCCGGATTCCATGAACTCCGGCCCCTTGCGCATCCGGGCCATGTCCAGCGTGTACGCCGTCATGCGCACCGATCCGCGCGCGGCTGGAGCGCCCGGGGTTCCCGCCGCGTCCGGCGCCGAGGTCACCTCGAATTCCCCGTAAACCACCTGCGAGGCGTCCAGCGCCTCCGCCACCTTGATCACCGAAGCGTGCGTCAAATGGGCCGCCGGCCGGATCGACAACCGCCGGTACACTTCTTCCCGGTCTTCCCGCTCCAGCACCAGCAGCCCGCGTGAGACCAACGCCTCGGAAACCGTGTGCGAGATGCTCTCGCCGATCCAGTCCAGGTTCGCCGAGGTGGACTCATTGAAGAAAGGAAGGACCAGGACTGTGTCGGCCCAGCCTGGCAACGCAACCGACAGAAGGGCAACAGGGAGGAGCCGCCGCATCGACAAACCTCAGTCTATCAGACGGCTCCCACACTGCGCCTTGGGCGCGCCCCTCAACGCGGGGCGCCGCGATAGTTCAGGACTGCCGGACCAGAAACTCGCCCACAGCGGCCAGAGCGCACTCCCCGGCTTGCGCGTCCCCTCCGAATCCACACAGCCACCGCACCTGGGGATCGCGCCGGAACCAGGTCCACTGCCGCTTGGCATAGCGGCGCGTGTTCCGGCAGGCTTCGTCGATGGCTTCGGCGAGGGTCAGACGGCCCGCAATCACCTGCACCGCCTGGCGATACCCGTGCGCCTCGAGCGCCTTGCTCCCTTCGGGGTATCCCGACGCCAGAATCCCCCGTACCTCCTCGACCAGCCCTGCGTCGAACATGCGTTTGCAGCGCTCGTCCAGCCGCTTGTAGAGCGCGGCCCGCGGCGGGTCCAGCCCCAGTTTCAGCACCCGGAACCCATCGAGCGCATCGCGCCGGTCCTCGAACCAGGCCGAAAGCGGCCTGCGCGTCGCCAGGAGTACCTCGACCGCCCGAACGAGTTTCTGCGCGTCGCCGGGATGGATTCTCGCAGCCGACGGCGCATCGAAGCGGGCCAGCGTGCGGTGCAGCCAGCCCGGACGCCTCGCCTCCCGGTGCGCCAGCCGACGGCGCAGGACCTCGTCTCGGGTAGGGCCGGGAAACAGGCCCTCGAGCAGCGCGCGCAAGTAGAAACCCGTTCCCCCGACAACCACCGGCAGGCGCCCGCGCCCCGCAATCTCCCGCAATACCGGCCGCGCCGCCCGCGCGTACTCGCCGGCCGTAAACACCTGGTCGGGATTCAGGATGTCCAGCAGGTGGTGCGGTACTCCCTGGCGCTCGCCGGGAAGCAGCTTGGCAGTTCCGATATCCAAGTGCCGGTACACTTGCAGCGAGTCGCAGTTCACCACCTCCCCGCCGAATTTCCCGGCGATGCACAGAGCCAACTCGCTTTTTCCCGCTCCGGTCGGCCCTACCACGGCCACCAGAGCGGCGGGTAACCGCTGCTCCATCGCATACCAGTCTATCCGTTTGGAACCGCTCCCACGGGACTGTGAAGAAATCGCCGGGCAAGCTGAAGCATACCCCACGTAGGACATGCTTTAGCTTGTCCTCTTCGGCGCGACAAAGCGGTCTTTTCACAGTCCCGTAAGGGAGCGGCCCCATGCACAACGCACCTGGCGCTCTGCCGTTCAGCGGTTCAGTGCCCACAACGGCTATACTGAAAAAGAGAGGGTTTCGAAGCTCACCAGGGGTCGTTCTATCGCCATGCGAGGAAATCGAGTCTCCATGATCGGCAAACTCAGGGTAGTCCTTGTCTCTTCCGGGCTGGTCCTCACACTGGCCAGGTTCGCCCCGGCACAGACCTCCGCCTCGGCCGCGCCTCCGGACGGCCGGGCCGCCGCTTACTACAACTTCGCCATGGCGCACATGTACGCGGATTTGGCGGGCAATTACGGGTACCGCTCCGAGTATGTCGACAAGGCCATCGAACACTACCGGGCCGCCCTCAAGGCGGATCCCAGCGCGGGGTTTGTGAGCGAGGAGTTGACCGACCTCTACATTCAGGCCGGCAAACTGGCGGATGCCGTCGCCGAGGCCGAGGAGATGCTGAAGCGGAATCCCGACAACCTGGAAGCCCGCCGCATGTTGGGCCGCATTTACTCGCGCCTGATTCAGGACCCGCAACAGAACCGCATCAACCAGGAGCGCCTGCGCCAGGCCATCGAGCAATACCGCAAGATCGTGGAGAAGGAAAGCAAGGACCTGGACGCCTGGCTGGTGCTGGGCCGCCTGTATAAGATCGGGCAGGATTCCGCAGAATCCGAGAAAGCGTACAAGAAGGCGCTCGAACTCGATCCCGACAACGAGTATGCGCTCTCCGGTCTGGTGCTGGTCTATTCGGACCTCGGGGACAACAAGAGCGCGGTGGAGATGTCGCGCCGGCTGGCCGAGCGCAACCCCAATTCGCGCACGCTGCGGGCGCTGGCTAAGGCTTACGAGGATGTGCACGATTATGCCGGAGCGTCCCAGACACTCCGCCGCGCCCTGGAAATGTCGCCGCACGATCCCGACATCTCCAAGAACCTGGCCGACGATCTGGCGCTGTCCGGCGACGCCGATGGTGCGCTTAAACTCTTCGCCGAGCTGGCCCAGGCGGATCCCAAGGACCCCGGCATGCAGCTCCGCCTTTCGCAGATCTACCACCAGAAGGGGGACTTCGCGAAGGCGCGGGAGTCGCAGGACCGCGCTCTGGCCCTGGACCCCGACAACCTCGAGATCCGTTACAACGACGTCAACATTCTGGACACCGAAGGCAAGTACACGCAGGCCATCGCCCGCCTCACGCAGATCCTGGACTCGACCGCCAAGAGCGCCTACACCAACTCCGAGCAGCGCAACCGCGGCTATCTGCTCGAACGCCTCGGGCTCCTGTACCGCTCGAACGAGCAGTATCCGTTGGCCGTTGAGACCTACGGGAAGCTCGCTGCGCTCGATCCGGATTCCGGGCCCAGGGCCGCCGCGCAGATCGTTGAAACCTGGCGCCAGGCCAAGGAGTTCGCAAAGGCCGGGCAGGAGTCCGAGGCGGCTTACAAGAAGTACCCCAAGGACCGCTTGATCCAAGTCGTTCGCGCGTCTCTACTCGCCGATCTCGGCCGTACTGAAGAGGCAGCGGCGGCCGCCAAACAGCTCCTGGGCGGCAAAGCCGACCGCGAAACCTACCTGACCCTGGCCCAGATCTACGACAAAGGGAAGAAGTTCACGGAGATGGCCCAGGCCCTGGATGCCGCCGCCAAGCTCTCCGAGAGCGACGAGGAGAAGGCCGAGGTCTTTCACATGCGCGGGGCGATGTACGAAAAGATGCAGAAGCTCGACCTCTCCGAGGCCGAGTTCCGCAAGGTCCTGAAGATCAACCCCCAGCACGCGTCCGCGCTCAACTACCTCGGCTACATGCTGGCCGACCGCAATCTCCGGCTCCCCGAGGCGCTGGATCTCATCCGCCAGGCGGTGGCTCTGGAGCCCACCAACGGAGCCTTCCTCGACAGCCTGGGCTGGGTGTACTTCCGCATGGGCAAGCTGGACGAGGCGGAAACCTATCTGCGGCAGGCGCTGGAGCGTTTCTCGCGCGACCCAACCGTGCACGACCACCTGGGCGACGTCTACTACCAGAAGGGCCGCCTGAAGGATGCCATCGCGCAGTGGGAAATCTCAATGCGGGAGTGGCGGTCGAGTTCGCGAGCCGAGATGGACCCGGCCGAGACGGCCAAGGTACAAAAGAAGCTCGAGGACGCCCGCGTTCGCCTGGCGAAAGAAGCCGGAGCGGTTCCGCGACCTTAACCGGGCCGCGACCGCAAGGGAGCGGTGCAAGTTCTCACATCGCCTCCAATATCAGGCACTTCAAATAGTGCGTTTCGGGCACCGTCAGCAGGATCGGGTGATCCAGCGACTGGGTTCGCCGTTCCAGCACCCGAACCACCCGCCCGGCGTCCAGGGCCGCGGCGGCGATCACCTCCAGCAACATCGCCTCACTCACGTGGTGAGAGCACGAGCAACTCACCAGCCGCCCGCCCGGTTCCAGCAGCTCCAGCGCCCGCAGATTGATTTCCTTGTACCCGCGGGCAGCGCCCTCCAGGCTCTCGCGCGACTTGGCGAACGCCGGTGGATCGAGCACGATGGTCGAGTACCGCTGGCCCGCCGCCCTCAACCCTCCCAGCAAGTCGAAAACGTTCGCCTCCCGGAAATGGACATTCCCGATCCCGTTGGCCGCGCGGTTCCGCTCCGCCAGCGCCAGCGCCTGCGCCGAGCTGTCCACCGCCTCGACCGCTTCGCACCTGGCCGCCAGGTGCAGGGCGAATCCGCCCGTCGAGGTGAAACAGTCCAGTGCCCGGCCGCTGGCGTACCGGGCCGCCGCCAAGTAGTTCTCCCGCTGGTCCAGGAACACGCCGGTCTTCTGGCCCCGCAGCAGGTCGGCGTGCAGTACCAGGCCGTTCATGCGGATGGCAACCAGCTCCGGCGCCTCGCCGGCGAGCAGGCCGGATACTAGCGGAAGACTCTCGCGCTTGCGCACCGCGACGTCGTTGCGCTCCACCATCCCGCGCGGAGAGAACACTTCCTCCAGCGCGGACACGATCTCGGCCTTGGCGCGCTCCATCCCCTGGTCCAGGGTCTGCACCACCAGGTAATCGCCGTAGCGATCCACCACCAGCGCCGGGAGCAGGTCGCCTTCGCCATGCACCACCCGGTAGGCGTCGGTATCGGAAACCAGTCCCCGCCGCCGTTGGTCCGCCGCCGCCACCCGCTGCCGGTAGAACTCCCGGTCGATGGTCTCGGCGCGCGCGCTCAGCAGGCGCAGGCAGATTTGCGACGTGGAGCTGTAGTGCGCCGTGCCCAGCGTCCGCCCCGAGGTATCCACCACCCGAACCGCATCGCCCGGAGCCGCCTGGCCGCGGTCGACTACGTCGGAGGCGAACACCCAGGGATGGCCCGAAGCCAGCCGGCTGGCGCCCTTCCGGGATATGCGTACCGCCGCGAGGTTGGGCACTTAAATCGGCTGAGGGAGCGTCATTCGCTCCAGCCGCGCAATGCGGTCTTCGGTGGCGGGGTGGGTTGAGAAGAACCGGCCGAACCACTGGGCGGTGAACGGTTGGATGATGAACATGTGCGCGGTGGCGGGCGAGGCGCTCATGGGCACGCGCTGCGACCACCCCTCCAGCTTCCCAAGCGCCGAAATCAATCCCGCGGGACCGCCGGCGTACTGCGCCGAGGTGGCATCGGCCGCATACTCCCGCGTGCGCGAGATGGCCATCTGGATCAGCATCGCGGCAAGCGGCGCCAGCAGCATCATCAGCAGCGCGCCAATCCCCCCGCCGTCGTCGTCGTCGCTCCGCCCGCCGAAGTAAAACGCCATGCGCGCCGCAAACGTGATCGCCGCCGCAATGGTGGCCGCGACCGAACTGGTGAGGATGTCCCGGTTTTTGACGTGCCCCAGTTCGTGGGCCAGCACCCCCTCGAGCTCCCGGTCGTCCATCACCTGCAGGATTCCCGCGGTCACGGCCACCGAAGCGTGCGCCGGATTGCGCCCGGTGGCAAAGGCGTTGGGCGACTCCTCCGGGATCAGCCACAGCTTGGGCATCGGCAGCCCCATGCGCATGCGAAGGTTCTGCACCAACGGGGCCAGCCTCTTGTACACCTCCCCATTCTGGCTTTCGCTCACCGGCTGCGCCGAGTACATGGAAAGGGCGATCTTGTCGGAAAAGAAGTAGCTCGCGAAGTTCATCGCGACAGCGATGACCAGCCCGATCGCCAGGCCGCTCCCGCCGCCCAGACGCTCTCCGATCAGCAACAGAACCCCGCTCAACAGTCCGAGCAACAGCGCAGTCTTGAGACGATTCACGGTGCGCCTCCAAGCACTATTCTGACACCGATTGACGCTTGACGATTTTACCATCGACGAATGGACGGCGCGAATCAATCGTCAATGCTGCAATCGTCAATCGTCAATCCGCCGGCGCGCCTTACTCGGCCACTTCGATCTTGATGGCGCGGGGCTTCGCGGCCGGCTTCTTCGGCAGCGTCACGGTCAGTACGCCGTTCTTGTAGTCGGCCTTCACCTTCTCCGCATCCACGGTGTCTGGGACGCTGAAGCAGCGCATGAACGCGCCGTAACTGCGCTCGATGCGGTGGTAGCCCGCCGCCTTGTCTTCGTGCTTCTCGAACTTGCGCTCGCCCTTCACCGTCAGGGTGCCCTGCTCCAGTTCGATCTGGATGTCCTTCATGTCCACGTCCGGCAGGTCCGCCTTCAGGATCAGGTCGTTTTCCGTCTCCAGAACGTCCACCGGCGGCGCCCAGGGCCTGGCGGCGGGTGGTTCGCTGAACAGCCGGTTGACGGCATCCTGAAAGAGCCGGATTCCGGTCGGATAATCGACATCGCTGGCCGAGTCGCATCGCTTAGTCAGTTGCATGATGGTTTAACCTCCTGAGTCAGACTACAATACGATCATAAAACATGAGCATGATGATGTCAAGCACATCTGCGCATGTTTTAAGTATGGTTCCGCGGATTGCCACTATGGTATTGAAAATAAACGGACTAAATGAATACGGGGCACCCGGCCATCGCTGGCCAGTGCCCCGTGTCTTGGAAAACTGCTGTGACTACTTCGTTTCCGTGCCGGGCTCCTCGCCCTCTTCCGACTCGCGCCCTTCTTTGATGGCTTTGAGCCGTTCTTCCTTGCGCTTGGCTCGTTCCGCCGCGCGCTTCACCAGTTCGGAACCCACCAGCTCGAGCATGGCTTGCTCGGCGCCGTCTCCCTTGCGCGGCCCCAGGCGCACAATGCGGCAATAGCCGCCCTGCCGCTGGCCGAACCGCGTGCCCAGGGTGTCGAACAGCTTCTTCACAGACTTGGGAGTCTTCAGGAACGCCGCGGCCTGGCGCCGCGCATGTAGCGTATCGTCCTTGGCCAGGGTGATCATCTTCTCGACCAGGGGGCGCACGGCCTTGGCCTTGGGCACCGTGGTGATGACGCGCTCGTGCTCGATCACGCTGGTCACCAGATTTCGGAACAGCATCCAGCGCGCAGCAACCGTCCGTCCTAACTTATACCCCGCAACCTTGTGTCTCAACGGTGTCCTCCTACTACTCGGTCGATTCCTCTAACTGCTCCCGGTCCGGATCCTGCTCCGCTTCCGCCGCGGGTTCCTCTTCCAGGCGCTCTTCGCCCTCGTCCTCCGGGAACTCCTCCTCCTCACCCTCCTGCTCGGCTAGCGGCGTCTGCGGCGTCACCGGAGTTCCCGATCCCGACACCAGCCGGCCCTGCGCGTCGAACTTCATGCCGAACTGCAAGCCCATTCCCGAGAGGATCTCCTTGATCTCGTTCAGGGACTTCCGCCCGAAGTTCTTGGTCCGCAGCATCTCGGCCTCGGTCTTCTGCACCAGGTCCGCGATGGTCTGGATGTTGGCGTTCTTGAGGCAGTTATAAGAACGCACGCTCAACTCGAGCTCGTCCACCGAACGGTTCAGGATCTCGTTCATCTGATCCATGGCGCGCTCGGCCGGCTCCTCGGCGATCTCGGGGAGTTCCTCGAAGTTGATGAAGATCGACTGGTGGTCCTTGAGCAGCTTGGCGGCCTGCCCGATGGCGTCTTGAGGGGAGATGGCGCCGTTGGTCCAGACCTCCAGCGTCAGCTTGTCGTAGTCCGTCATCTGGCCCAGCCGCGCCGCCTCCACCGCGAAGTTCACTTTCCGCACCGGCGAGTGCACCGAGTCGATGGGTATGTAGCCCAGCGGCAGGTCCTCGTCGAAATTGCGGTCCGCGCTCACGTAGCCGCGGCCCAGCTTCAGCCGCAACTCGATGTTCAGCTTGCCCCCGTCGCTGACCGAGGCGATGTGCATGGTGCGGTCCAGCACCTCCACATCCGCGTCGGTCTCGATCTGTGCGCTCACCACCTCGCCCGCCTGGTCCACCTTCAAGCGCGCCGTGCGCATTCCCTCACCGGTCATTTTGAACGGGATCTGCTTCAAATTCAGGATGATATCGGTGGCGTCCTCGACCACGCCCGGTATCGGGCTGAACTCGTGGGCCACGCCTTCGATGCGCACCGCGGTAATGGCGGCGCCCTCGATTGAACTCAATAGAACCCGGCGCAAGCTGTTGCCGATGGTGGTGCCAAAGCCACGCTCGAAGGGCTGCGCGGTGAACATGCCGTAGCGGTCGGTCAGCGTTTCGGTGTTGGCTACCAGCCGCTTTGGTTTCTGAAATCCTTTAAACATAAGCTCCCATCCTTTCCCGCGTCAGGACGGCGGGGGATCTCCTGCTACTTAGAATACAGTTCCACGATGAGCCGTTCGTTCAACTGAATCTGAACCAGCTCTTCGCGCTTCGGCATTCCGATCACGCGTCCCTTCAACGTTTCGCGGTCCACCTCGAGCCAGTTGGGAACCGGCGCATGCGCCGTGGCGTCCCGGGCCGCCAGAATGGTGGGGTTGTTGCGGCTCGCCTCCCGCACTTCAACCGCGTCCCCCGGCTTGACCTGGTATGACGGGATGTTGACCTTGCGCCCGTTTACCTGGATGTGGCCGTGCCGCACGATCTGCCGGCATTGCGGATGGCTGGTGCCCAGTCCCATCCGGTAGATCACGTTGTCCAGCCGGCGCTCCAGCATGCCCAGCAGGTTCTCGCCGGTGATGCCCTTCTTCTGCGAGGCCTTCTCGAACAGGTTACGGAACTGGGCTTCCAGCAGCCCGTAGAACCGCTTCACCTTCTGCTTCTCGCGCAATTGCAGGCCGTAACCCACGATCTTGGGCTTGCGGTCTTTGCCGTGTTGCCCGGGTATGATGTTGCGCTTCTCGATAGCGCACTTCTCGCTGTGGCAACGCTCACCCTTGAAGAACAGCTTCATGCCCTCGCGCCGGCACAACCGGCAAACCGGGCCAATATATCGAGCCAATGCGTCCTCCTTGACCTGAACTCTAGGTGCAGTTTACAGCCCGCCAGGCGGGCGGTCGTCCTGCTTACTTCAGCTCGTAGCTCGTGGAGCCAGTCGCCTGCGGGCCACCAGCGACGAGCTTCTTCTCACACTCTCCTCTTTTTCGGCGGCCGGCACCCGTTGTGCGGGATGGGAGTCACGTCCAGTATCCTGCGCACGTCCAGCCCCACCGTCGCCAGCGTCCGGATGGCCGATTCACGGCCCGCCCCGGGGCCGGCCACGCGCACTTCCACCACGCGCATCCCGACTTCCTTGGCTTTGTTGGCCGCCGTCAGCGCCGCCTGCTGCGCGGCGTAGGGCGTTCCCTTGCGCGATCCCCGGTAACCCAGCGAGCCCGCGCTCGACCAGGCCACCGTGCCGCCGGTCTGGTCGGTTATGGTCACGATGGTGTTGTTGAAGGTCGCCTGAATGTGCACCACCCCGACCGGAATGTTCTTCTTTTCCTTCTTCTTGAAGCTCTTCTTCTTGGTTGCTTTTACTGGTGCTTTCGCCATTCCAACCCCTGTCGGCTAGGTCTTCGACGCTGACTTCTTCTTGTTCGCCACCGTGCCGCGCCGCGGACCCTTGCGCGTCCGCGCGTTGGTGTGCGTCCGCTGGCCCCGAACCGGAAGCCCCCGCCGGTGCCGCACGCCCCGGTACGAGCCCATCTCGATCAGGCGCTTGATGTTCAGCGAGATCTCCTTGCGCAGATCTCCTTCCACCGCGCCCTCTTCCTCGATGATCTGCCGGATGCGGCTGACCTCGTCCTCGCTCAACTCCGCAACCTTCTTGTTGGGATCCACGCCCGCCCGGTGCAGAATCGAGTTCGAGCGCGTCCGGCCGATGCCGTAGATGTACGTCAGCCCGATCTCGGCCCGCTTCTTGCTGGGCAGGTCCACGCCTGCGATACGCGCCATGTCTTGCTCCCTTTAACCCTGACGTTGCTTGTGCTTGGGATTCGTGCAGATGACCCGGACCACTCCCTCGCGGTGAATCACCTTGCATTTGTCGCAAATCTTTTTAACGGATGCCCGTACTTTCATCGTTAACCCTTCAATACTTTCGTGATCCGCCCGCGGCCCGGATCGTGCGCAGAAAGCTCTACGCACACCCGGTCGCCCGGACGGACCCGGACAAAATTCTTCACTCTGGCGCCCGCTGCGTGCGCCAGGACCTGCTCTCTCGACTCCAGTTCCACCCGCCAGACCGCGTTGGGCAGCAACTCCACCACCGTCGCCACCAACTCCTCGCTACCGCTCCCTGGCGGTCGCGGCTCGGATACTTGCCGCGGTCCGGTCATGGCCTCGTTAAAACCCACGGCCCATTCGCGGTCACCGCCACGCAGTGCTCGAAATGGGCGGAATAGGATCCGTCCTTGGCTACCGCCGTCCAGTGGTCCGGCAGCACCTGCGATTCCGGCCGCCCCGCGTTCACCATCGGCTCGATCGCCAGAACCATTCCTTCCTTCAGCCGCGGGTTCTCGCTTTTCCGGTCGACATAATTCGGTATCTGCGGCTCTTCGTGGAGCTGCGTCCCGATGCCGTGTCCCACATACTCTCTGACCACCGAAAACCCGTTCGACTCGACGTGCTCCTGCACCGCGCCGCAGATATCGGACAGCCGGTTCCCCGGCCGCGCCTTCTCGATCGCCAGCTCCAGAGCTCTCGCGGTCACCTCGATCAGCCGCACGGTCTCGGGCTTTACCTCCCCGACTGGCAGCGTGATCGCCGAATCCCCGTAGTACCCGTTCATCTCCACGCCGGTATCGATCGAAACGATATCGCCGTTCTTCAGCACCCGCTTGGCCGATGGCATTCCGTGCACGATTTCCTGGTTCACCGACGTGCACAGCACGAAGGGGTACTTGGCCCCCGCCGCCGGGACGTAGTATCCCTTGAACGCCGGCCTGGCGCCCGCGTCCCGAATCATCTTCTCGGCCACCGCCTCCAGGTCCTGGGTGGTAATCCCCTCGCGAACCAGCTTGCGCAGTTCCTCGAGGATGGTCCACACCAACAAACCGCTCTGCCGCATCTTCTCGAGTTCGGCCGCGGTCTTTCGAACGATCATTCCTCGTCCAGCCGCGCCCGGATCGCGGCCGTCAAATCCTCGGGAGCGCCATTGCCGCCCACTACCTCGACCACCCGGTATCCCGCCGCCCGAAAGAAGTCCATTACCGGCAGGGTCTGCTGGTCGTACGCCTCGAACCGCTTCCGCATAACCTCTTCCGTATCGTCGTCTCGCTGCACCAGTGCGGCGCCGTCCCGGTCGCACAGAGAATCCTCACGGGGAGGTTTGGAGACCAAGTTGTACGAGGCTCCGCAGACGGGGCAGGAACGGCGGGCGATGATCCGGCCAACTATTATATTGTAGTCTACCAGCAGGTTAACCACCACTCTGCCTTTGCCCAACCGCGCCAGCAGCTCGTCCAGCATCCGCGCCTGCGGCACCGTCCGCGGGTAGCCGTCCAGAATGAACCCGCCCGCGCAGTCCGGTTGCTCCAGCCGGCTCTCCACAATCCGGTTCACCAGCTCGTCCGACACCAGCCCACCCGACTGGAGGATGGCCTCCACCTCGCGCCCCAACTCCGTCCGCTCCTTCACCTGCTGGCGGAAAATGTCGCCGGTGGAGATGCGCGGGAGGCGCAACCCGTCGGCCAGGAGCACCGCCTGGGTTCCCTTGCCGGACCCCGGAGGGCCGAACAGAAGCACTGCCGAATTCGCTTTCATCTTAAAATACGGAGCGCCTTCCCCGGATCCTTCCGGAACGCGGCGTGAATCCTTCATAGTGGCGCATAATCAACTGCGCCTCAATCTGGTTGACTGTGTCCATCGCCACGCCCACCACGATCAGCAGGGACGTGCCGCCGAAATAGAAGTTCACCCCCAGCCCGTCCAGCAGCCAGCGCGGGAAATGAGTGTCGATCCAGTTGCCCATGAACGGCAGCGATTGCAGCTTGATGCCCGAGATCATGATCTCCGGGATCAGCGACAGGATCGCCAGGTACAACCCGCCCACCACCGTGATGCGCGTCAGGATCTTGTTCATGTACTCGGCGGTGTTCTTCCCCGGCCGGATGCCCGGAACGAACCCGCCGTACTTGCGCATGTTGTCCGCCGCCTCGTTGGGGTTAAAGATGATCGAGACGTAGAAGAAACAGAAGAAGATGATGCCCGCCACGTAAGCCAGGATGTAGAGCGGCTCCCCGTGCCGTATGGACGCCAGCATGGCGCTCAGCCACGGGCTGTTCTTCACCCAGGCCACCAGCGCCAGCGTCTGCGGGAAGGTCAGGATCGAGGAGGCGAAGATCACCGGGATCACGCCGCCCGCGTTCACCTTCAGCGGCAGGTGGGTAGCCTGGCCGCCCATCATGCGCCGGCCCACCACGCGTTTGGCGTACTGCACCGGGATGCGCCGCTCGCCGCGCTCCACCAGCACGATGAACGCCACCACCGCCAGCATTACCAGCAGGATCAGGAGCAGTTGCAGCGCGTTCCACTGGCGCGTCACAAACACGTTGGTGTAGATTTCCTGCATGGCGTGCGGCAACCCCACCACGATCCCCGTGAAGATGATCAGGGACATTCCGTTGCCGATGCCGCGCTCGGAAATCTGCTCGCCCAGCCACATGATGAACGCCGTGCCCGTGGTCAGGGTGAGGATGGTCATGAGGATGAACGGCAGGCCCGGGTTCAGCACGAAGCCGCTTCCGCTCGACTGCAGCGCCGTGGCGATGCCGAACGACTGCATGACCGACAGGATGACCGTCAGATACCGCGTCCACTGCGTGATCTTGCGCCGCCCCAGTTCCCCTTCCTTCTGGAGCTTCTCCAGGGTCGGGACCACCACCGTGAGCAACTGTAAGATGATCGACGCCGTGATGTAGGGCATGATGCNNGCGAAGATGGTCAGCCGCCGGAACATGCCGCCGCTAAACAGGTCGATGAACCCGAACAGCGTGCCCTGGTTCTGGCTGAAGAACTCGTCCAGCTTGTTGGCGTCGATTCCCGGCGTCGGAATGTGCCCGCCCAGACGGTATACCGCCAGCAGCCCAAGCGTGAACAGCACGCGCCTGCGCAGGTCCGGGATGCGAAACATGTTCGCAACGGCTTCCAAAAACTTGTTCATGGTCGACCCATTCGCCGGCTACTCCGCGCCGGCGCCGATAATCTGAGCGCTTCCCCCAGCGGCCTGGATCTTTTCCTGGGCGGACTTGGAAAAAAAGTGCGCCTGCACCACCAGGGGACGCGACAACTCGCCGGCCCCGAGCACCTTCAGACCGTCGCACAACTTCTTGATCGCGCCCAATTCCTTCAGCCGCTCCGGTCCGAAGCTGTCGCCTTCCAGCCGGTCCAGAAGCCCCACGTTCACAATCGAGAATTCCTTCTTAAAAATGTTCCGGAAGCCTCGCTTGGGCAGCCGCCGGTGCAGCGGCATCTGGCCGCCTTCGAATCCGCGCTTCTGGCCGAAACCGCTCACCGAGAGCTGTCCCTTTTGCCCCCGCCCGGAGGTCTTGCCGCGGCCCGAGCCCATGCCGCGCCCGATGCGCCGCTTGGCGTGTTTCTGCCCCGCCGGAGGTTTCAATCCGCTGAGATTCATATGATTACCCTACCCGACTATCGCCACCAGGTGCGGCACCTTGTTCACCATGCCCCGGATGCCCGGATTGTCCGGCCGCTCCACCACCTGGTTGACCTTGCGAAGGCCCAGTCCACGCACCACATCTTTGTGTTTCTGGGGCGCGCAAATCGGGCTGCGTACCAGTTTGATCTTCAGTTTGCCTTCCGCCATAAGTTTCACCGCGCCGGGCCGGTTCTTTGCCCGCCCCTACATCTTCTCGATTGCCAGCCCTCGAATCGCCGCCACCGCGCTCTTGTCGCGCAGTTGCTCCAGCGCGTCGATGGTGGCTTTCACCACGTTGTGCGGATTGTGAGAGCCGATGGACTTGGTCGCCACATTGGCGATCCCCACCGCCTCGATCACCGCCCGCACCGGGCCGCCGGCGATCACTCCCGTGCCTTCCGGGGCCGGCTTGAGCAGCACCCGGCCTCCGCCATACACTCCCAGCACCACATGCGCGATGGTGGTGTGCTTCACGTTGATTCTCCGGAGGTTCTTCTTGGCCGCTTCGATGGCCTTCTTGATGGCCGCCGGGACCTCTTTGGCTTTGCCGGTCGCGAATCCCACCACGCGCGCGTCGGGGTCGCCCACCACCACCAGCGCCGAGAAGCTCAGGTTCTTGCCGCCCTTCACCACCTTGGTGACGCGGTTGATCGCTACCACGTGCTCCTTCAGGTTCAGGCCCTGCGGATCAATCGGTTTTGTCGCTATCGCTGGCATGCGCTAGAACTCCAATCCCGCTTCGCGCGCGGCGTCGGCCAGGGCCTTCACGCGCCCATGGTACAGATACCCGCCGCGGTCGAATACCACTCTCAGAATTCCTTTTTCCTTGGCCCGCTCGGCGATGAGCTTGCCGATGTCCTTGGCCCCTTGGACGTTGCCGCCGTTGGCGCGGCTGCTCTTTTCGTCCGAGGATGCCGCCGTCAGGGTCCGCCCCGCCACGTCGTCGATCACCTGGACGTAGATGTGCTTCAGGCTGCGGAACACCGCCAGCCGCGGCCGTTCCGCCGTCCCGCGAACTTTGCGCCGGATCCGCTCGTGGACCCGGCGGCGCGTCTCGTCTCTCGCAGTTCTCCGGATCATTTCGCCGCCGCTCCCGTCTTGCCGACCTTCTTCCTCAGCGCCTCGCCCGTGTACCGCACGCCCTTGTTCTTGTAGGGATCCGGCGGCCGCAGCGCGCGCAAATTGGCCGCCACCTGCCCCAGCAACTGGCGGTCGGCCGAACTCAGCACCAGGTGGGTCTGCTTGTCGATCTTCAGGTCCACGCCCGTCGGGAGCAGAACCTCGATGGGGTGCGAGTAGCCCAGCGTGAACGTGGCGATGCGCCCCTTGACGTCCGCGCGGTAGCCGATCCCGACGATGTCCAGTTCCCTGACGAACCCGGTCGACACTCCCTGCACGGCATTCGCCGCCAGCGCCCGCGTCAGCCCATGCAACGCCGCTTTGCTGTCGTTGTCGCGCCCCAACTCCAGCACGCCGGCCTTCTCGATCACCGTCACGCCGGCCGGGATCGCCACGCTCAGCTTGCCTTTCGGCCCTTCCACCCGCAATTCGTCGCCGATCTGTACCTTCACCCCTTTGGGGAGCGGAATCGGTTTGTTGCCTACTCTCGACATGGCATTCTCCACTCTGTGGCGCAGGCTTCAGCCCGCGTCATCATGAGATCTGGCAGAGGATCTCTCCTCCCACGCCCTGCTTCTCGGCCTCTCTGCCGGTCATCAGGCCCTTCGGCGTGGTCAGGATGTTCACGCCCAGCCCGCCGACCACCCGAGGGATCTCGTCGTGGCTCACGTAGACCCGGCACCCCGGCCGCGACACCCGCTCCATCTCCGAGATCACCGGCTTGTTGTTGGCCTGGTACTTGAGATAGATCTTGATGGTCTTGCGCGCGCCCTCTTCGGCTACCTTGTAATTCAGAATGTAGCCTTCTTCCTTCAGAATCCTCGCGATCTCCGTCTTCAGGCGGGAGGCCGGCACATCCACCTTGGCGTGCCGCGCCTTGATCGCGTTGCGGATTCGCGTGAGCATGTCGGCAATCGGATCCGTGATCATCGCTATCTCCTACCAACTCGCCTTGATGACGCCGGGAACCTCGCCCGCCAGCGCCAGTTGCCGGAAACAAATCCGGCACAGATGGAACTTGCGCAGGTATCCCCGCGGCCGGCCGCAACGCCAGCACCGGTTGCGGTGCCGGATCTTGTACTTCGGCTTCTTCTCGTCTTTCGCAATCTTGGCCGTCGTCGCCATTCAAATTCCTTTCAAAATCCGCTCGCAGCCTGTCGCCGGCGCGTTGCCCACATGCCACCAGCCACAGGCCACATGCCTATTGCCGGAACGGCATCCCCATATGCCGCAACAGCGCGATCCCCTCGGCGTCGCTTCGCGCCGTCGTGGTGATCGAGATGTTCATGCCCTTGATCTTTTCCACCTTGTTGTAGTCGATCTCCGGGAAGATCAACTGGTCCTTGATCCCGAGCGTGTAGTTCCCGCGCCCGTCGAACGACTTGGTGGAGACGCCCCGAAAATCGCGCACGCGCGGCAGCGTTACATTCACCAGCCGGTCGAAGAACTCGAACATCTGGTCGCCGCGCAGAGTCACCATGCACCCGATGGACATGCCCTCGCGCAGTTTGAACGAAGAAATCGACTTGCGCGCCTTGGTCACCACCGGCTTCTGGCCCGCGATCTGCGTCAGCTCGCCGACCGCCGGGTCCATCAGTTTCGGGTTCTGCGTCGCCTCGCCCAGGCCCAGATTGATGGTGATCTTGTCCAGCCGGGGCACCGCCATGACGTTGTGGTAGTCGAACTCCTTCATCAACGCCGGCACAACCGTATTCTTGTACAGCTCCCTCAGCCTCGCTCCCATACTATTTCTTCTCCAACGGCGCGCCGCACTTGCGGCAGATCCGCATGCGCCGCACCTTGCCGGTCCCCGTCTCCAGCCGGTGGCCAATCCGCGCCGGCCCGCAGGCCGGACACACGATCATCAGGTTCGAGACGGCGATGGGGCTCTCGCGCTCCGCGATGCCGCCCTTGATCTGCTTGCCGGGGTTGGGGCGCGTGTGCCGCTTGACCATCATCACGTGCTCCACCAGCACCTTGCCCGTCTCGCGATTCACCGAGAGCACGCGGCCCTGCTTGCCCGTATCCCTCCCGGTCATGACCTTGACGGTGTCATTCCGGCGGATATCCACTCGCTTGTGTTCGGTCGATACTGTTCTCATAAGAATCTCAGGTTTCAAAGTTTCAAGGTTT
>PLEM01000404.1 GCA_003137035.1 Bryobacterales bacterium
GGGCGGGCGGCCTGGGAGGCCGTCGAAGGCCGCGGGCCTGCCCCACAATTGTAGAAACTCCACACACTCTGTCCCCCCGTGGACAGAGTGTACTGTCGCGGGTTTTCCGTCCCGGCTGCCATCGTTTTCGAGCACCCTGCTAGATTATAGTCTGAGGTACCGGCAATGCGCAGATACTTGGTCGGCTGCCTGGCCACCATCGGCGGCCTGGCGCTGTTCTTCCTGCTCCTCCTCGTAATTCTCGTTGGTTCCGTGCGCTCTCCGTCGGGCCGTGTGCCCTCGAAGACCATTCTGGAAATCAACCTGGAATCCGGCCTGGCCGAAGACGTCCCCGACGACCCGCTCGCCAAGGCGCTGCTCTCCGGAACGCCCGTCGTCCGCGACATCGTCGATGCTCTCGATCGCGCCTCCTACGACAACCGCGTGGCCGGCGTCGTCGCGCGCCTCGGTGCCGCCCCGATCGGCGTTGCCCAGTTGCAGGAACTCCGCGACGCCGTGCGCAGTTTCCGCGCCCACAAGAAGTTCGCCGTCGCTTACTCCGAGACCTTCGGCGAATTCGGCCCCGGCACCGGCTCTTACTACCTGGCCACCGCCTTCGACGAGATCTGGCTCCAGCCCTCCGGCGACGTCGGCCTCTCCGGCATCCTCATGGAGAGCCCCTTCTTCAAAGGCGGCCTCGACAAACTCGGCGTCGTCCCGCGCATGGATCATCGCTACGAGTACAAGAACGCGATGAATGTCTTCACCGAGAAAAGCTACACTCCGGCGCATCGCGAGGCCGTCTCCAAGGTCATGAGTTCCTGGTTCTCGCAAATCATGCGCGGCATCGCCGAGGGTCGCCGCATTCCCGAGGACCAGGTCCGCGCCCTGGTCGATCGCGGCCCCTTCCTCGGCCCGGAAGCGCTCGACGCCAAACTGGTGGACGGCCTGGCCTACCGCGATGACGTCTACGCCAAGGTCAAGCTGAGGGCCGGGCCGGGAGCCGATCTGCTCTATCTCGGCAAGTACCTCGAACGCGCCGGGCGTCCGCACCAGTCCGGCAAGACCATCGCGCTCATCTACGGCGTCGGCAGCGTCCTGCGCGGCCGGAGCGGATTCGATCCCGTCTTCGGCGGAGCCTCGATGGGCTCCGATACCGTCGCAGCGGCCTTCCGCGCCGCCATCGACAACCCCAGCGTCAAGGCCATTCTGTTCCGTGTCGACAGCCCCGGCGGCTCCTACGTCGCTTCCGACGCCATCTGGCGCGAGACGGTGCGCGCCCGCAAGGCCGGCAAGCCGGTGATCGTTTCCATGGGCGATGTCGCCGGCTCCGGCGGATACTTCGTCGCCATGGCCGCCGACAAGATCGTCGCCCAGCCCGGCACTATCACCGGCTCCATCGGCGTGCTGGGCGGCAAAATGGTCACCAGCGGCCTCTGGGAGAAGCTCGGCATCTCCTTCGACGAGGTGCACGCCGGCAAGAACGCCACCATGTGGAACTCCTCCTCGGACTACACCCCGGCGGAGTGGGCGCGCTTCCAGGCCTGGCTCGACCGCGTCTACGCCGACTTCACCAACAAGGTCGCCGACGGCCGCCGCCTTCCCAAAGAGCGCGTCCTCGAAATCGCCAAGGGACGCATCTGGACCGGCGAAGACGCCAAGAGCCTGGGCCTGGTCGACGAATTAGGCGGTTTCCCCGTCGCCCTCGCCCTCGCCAAAAAAGCCGCCCGCATTCCCGACACCGAACCGGTCCGCCTCGAGCTCTTCCCGAAAAAGAAGACCTCATTCCAGGCCTTCATGGAGCAGGTGTCCGGCCAAACCCCCGACTCCAGCGAGCGCGCCCTGGTGCGCGCCCTCGAAATCATTCAACCCCTGGTCCGCCAAATCCAAGCCGCCTACGGCCCCCGCGGCGTGTTGCAGATGCCCGAGGTTCAGACAGTCCCGTAGGGCGGTCCTCCCGGACTGCGCCGGACCTCCAGGTCCGGCCTCGACGGTGGCGTCGGCGCGCCGTTGCTCTGGGAACTTACTGCTCGAAGCGTTCTCAAGAGCGCTCTGTTCCCAGCCCTGTTATTCTGGGAACTTCAGGAAACTCCGCTTGCTCCCCATCGGAGGAGGGGCGGTCGCGCTATTACCAACGCTCATCAGGAGGGTTCATTCATGAAACTCAACCGCCTCGGGCTGACGGCTCTCGCCGCGTGTGCCGCTCTTGGGGCTTCCACGGTTCTGCTCCGCAGTGCGCTAGGTGGATCCACCAACGCTGACCAGGGCAACACGTCGGAGCCCAAACTTACGCCCCCGGACCCTTCCGTCGTTCTGCCAAAATCTTTAGACTCAGATGCCCAGGCCGCTTTCGACAAAGGCTTCGCATACTACTTGTGGCCGGCCCAGGAAGGCCCGGTGCGATTTCACTGCTCCGATACACTGGCGAAGCTGCCGGTCTTCTGTCTTTCGAAAGCCAAACCGATCCCATACCGAACTGCTGTTACACTTGTCTATCAAACTGACGCAATCACCGTGGCGGACGATCCCCAGTTGACCTCTTCTGCCGAATACGGCCCAAGAGGGAGAGTGGATATTCCGTACTTCGATTTCACGGGAATGAGGCGTGTCAAGGTTGGCCTTTCCGATGCGACCAAGGCGCGCATCCACCTCGTGGACCGCGAGACC
The DNA here is from genome assembly GCA_003137035.1 of Bryobacterales bacterium. GTDB lineage: Bacteria > Acidobacteriota > Terriglobia > Bryobacterales > Bryobacteraceae > Fen-330. Next base: position 2,647 of record PLEM01000404.1, read on the forward strand.
GGGCGCACGCAGATCAGCAATGAGATCACTCTGGACATCAAGTGCTATTGGAAGGGCGCCCAGTAACGGCAGGAAGTTGGAGTCGCGCCGGGTGAGAGAACGCGCGGAGCGCCAGGACCTGCGGGANNCGCCCACCGCGCCCACTGCGCCCCAATCCCCGCGCTCTGCGCATCGCCCGAATGAACGATCACCCGGTAGCGGAATCGCAGCGTGTGCCCCGCCTGGATCGTCAAACTGCCGTCCTTGCTCTTGTCCCGCTCGAACTCCCGCACCCCGAAAACGTTCACCGCAAACAGTCCGTACGCCCGCGACATCCAATAGGTGGGGTACCGCGGATTCCCCGGGTGGTCCAGGATCGCCACGCCCAGCTTCTCGCCGTCCACTTCTCCGTAGTAATCCACCCAGTTGGACCGCTTCCCCCAGACCGCCGGCTCGCCCGTCGCCCCCTCCGCGTTCACCATCCGCCCGGTGCGCTTCGGAACAGCGGGTGCGCCTTTCGGGTCTTCCTCCAGCCCGGCCGCCAGGCGCATCGCGAACGTGCCCTCCTTGGTGTCCCCGAACGTTACCTTCGACCCGGCTGGCGTCAGCGTGATGTCGAAGTCGATCGCGCGCAGGTTCGGCTCCGCGCGGAACACCGTCCTCCGGCTCTCCGTCAGGATCGGCTTCCCCGCCGGGTCCAGCCAGTCGAAAACCGCCGTGAACCCTCCCGACTTCTTCCCGTTCTTCACATCGCTGACCTTCTTGAGCACGATCCGGCCCGTAATCGGCCGCTTCTCGCTGTCCTCGTTGGTCCAGTAGTCGAACCCGTTCACATCCCCGTGCGCGAACCACAGCCCCCGGTGATGCGGATGGTCGCGCCGCTCGCCCTCCACCATCTCCATCGGGAAGCTGCGCGTCACCTGCTTGCCCGACGCCGAGCGCAGCGGATGCAGATACGGCTTGTTCGCCCCCGCGCCCACGAACAGCGCGGTATACGGCTTGCCGTCGATCTCCACCGATATCCGGTCGCTCGACTGCGTGATCTTCACCTGCCCGGCCAGCGGCAGGCCCAGCGCCACCAAAAGTATCCACAACCTGCTCATGCGACCCAGTAGACCACAGCCCTCGGCGAGACTCAAACGCGCCTTTCCCCCTCGCAGTCGTTTATCCTGGTTTCATGCGATTGTTTTCTCTTTCTCTCGGACTCGTCCTCTGCGCCACCCTTCTGCCGGGCCAAGCCAGGCGGCGCGCCCCCGGTTTCTCCCTGCCCAGTTCCACCGACCGCCAGGAGGACCTCGCCGACTACCGCGGCCGGATCGTCCTCATCGACGTCATGAAGACCGATTGCCCGCACTGCACCGGCTTCGCCCGCATCCTCCAGCAGGTTGCGGACCGCTACGGAAACCGCGTGGCGGTCTTGTCCATCGCGCCCGCGCCCGACAGCCCAACCACAGTCGGGAAGTTCATCGCCGAGAACAAGCTCACGTTCCCGATCCTGTTCGACTGCGGGCAGGTGATCTACTCCTACGTCCAGCCCAATCCCTTGAAGCCCTCCATCGACCTGCCCCACCTCTACATCGTCGACAAGGATGGCTTCATCATCCGGGACTATGTGTTCGGCGCCGCCACCCAGGAACTCTTCCGAGGCCAGGACCTGTTCCAGGAGTTGGACGGCATCCTTAAGCCCCCGCCGCCCAAGAAGAAGTGAGCGCCCGAAAACCCGTGGCAGTATACTCTGTCCCCCCGTGGACAGAGTATACTGTCGCGGGTTTTCCCCTCGGAGCCTACCTTACGGGGCGCCCCACCTCCGACGCCGACGTGGCATTCGCCCCCAATTCCCACGTCTCGCTGACGCTACGCCGGCTCCTCATGAACACCTCGAGCCGAAACTTGACCCGGTCGGTCATGCGGTGGTACGTCACCCCAAAACCCGGGCTCTGCAACGCCGGCAGCTCCACATCCAGCGTTTGATTGTGGTCGCCATCGGAAATCGACAGCACCGCCTTTTGGGCTTGCACGATCGCCGGAGCATACCGGTCCCACGTCAGGCACAGATTATCCCCGTACTCCACCACCATCAGTGAAAGCGTGTAGGGGTCCCGGGGAGCCGCGGCCGGGCGCACGGCCGGTGGCCGGAACTGGCGCGCCGAGACGAAGCCCAGCAGGCCGTCCACCATCAACAGGCCGGCCAGGATCGGAACCTGAACCCACCAGGACGTCCACAAGGGCTGCCGCGGTCGCTCCGGTTGCTCCGGTTGCTGCTCGATCTCGATCGGCTCGACGGCCGGCTGCTCCTCCACGGCGCGCTTCCACCACTTCCAGTTCCACGCCCACTTCCTCTTTCCCTCCTCCGGCGGAGGGACGTTCAGGAACGACGGCAACGGCACATCCACAGGAACATCCGCCGGTAGCGCCGGCGCTGCCTCTTGCGCCGGTGGTGTTACCTCAGCCTGGCTCACCGCCCTGGCCGCCCGCCCCTGCGAACGCATGGGGAACTCCAGGTAACTCGCCTCCGCGCGGATCTGCCACTGCTCCCGGATGAAGAATCCCGCCGTGCTCGCGCGCATCGCCCGCGGCCGGATCAGCAGCGCCACGTCCGAGGCGTCGCGGAAGTAGTTCGAGAACAGCCACAAGTCGTGCTGGCCCAGGGCAAGCTGGTCCTGCATATGCGAGCGGTAGAATCCCACCGCGTGCAGCGGCCGCTCCGCCGAGCGCTCCCACTGCCGCATGGTCTCGCCGAAGTCCTTCTTGTCGCGCTCCGAGAAGGCGTAGAACGGCCCGAACGCATACTCGATGGGTACTGGAACGATGTCTTCGATTCGGGTGGTCGCAACCTCGCCCGGCTCCACTGTCCCTATCAGCAGGCCGCCCACCTCCGCCCCGCGCCGCGGCAACAGCCCCAGCCCGCGCATCGCCTCGTTCAACACGCGCTCCATCGCCTCGTTGGAGAAGCGCACTCGAACGGGTTTGCCCGTGACCTCCCAGACGTAGTATGCGGACGTATCGTCCATAGTTCCGCCGGTCAGGTCTATCGTAACGCAACCCTCGCGCGTTCTACACTGGGAAGCACATGCCCGGAACCCTCTACCTGGTCGCCACCCCCATCGGCAACCTGGAAGACATCACCTTGCGCGCGCTGCGCATCCTCAGGGAGGTGGACCTGATCGCCTGCGAAGACACCCGGCAGACCCGCAAGCTACTCGACCACTACGCCATCCACAAACCCACCGTCAGCTTTCACGAGCACAATGAGCGGGCCCGTGCGCTCGAGTTGCTCGAGAAACTGCGGAACGATGCCCGCATCGCCATGGTCTCCGACGCCGGAACCCCGCTGGTCTCCGACCCGGGCTACCGCCTGGTGGCCGACGCGCTCGCCGAAGGCATCCGCGTCGAGCCGATTCCCGGGCCTTCCGCCGTGCTCGCCGCCCTCGCCGCCTCCGGCCTGCCTACCGACGCATTCCATTTCGGCGGCTTCCTTCCCGCCCGCTCCTCGCCCCGGCGCAAGGCGCTCGCGGTCCTCAAGGACGAGCCGGCCACCCTGGTTTTCTTCGAGGCGCCCCACCGCATCCGCGAGACGCTCACCGACATCGAAGAGGTGCTCGGTCCGCGCCCCGTGGTGCTGGCGCGCGAGCTCACCAAGATCCACGAGCAGTTCCTCCGCGGAACCCCCGCCGAGCTGCTGCATTCCGACATCCCGCTCAAGGGCGAGTTCACGCTGCTCATAGGAAAGTCCGCCGGGCTTCCCCAAGACGACACCCCCGTGGCCGACGCAATCGCCGCGCGCGTAAGCGCCGGCATGAGCCGCATGGAAGCCATCAAATCGGTAGCCCGCGACCGCGGCCTCTCCAAACGCGAAGTCTACCGCCTCACCCTCTAGGTGGAGGGCGGCCTTCAGGCCGCNNCGCGCCGGGCTTCAGCCCGGCTGAACTCGGGCTCTCCAAAAAGATGGCGCGATGAGCGGTCCTGCAGAAGCTCACAGGCATTTCTTGGCATCCCGAGCGAGGCGCATCACGCCACCGGCTGGTTTGGGTATTCAGTCCACTTTGAAATGATCGGATGCAAGGGACCAAAATCCGACGGGCCCGTCAGATACCGGTTCTTCCTGGAACAGAACAGTCTCGCTCCCTCCACAATCAACGTGCGCTTGGCCGCGGTGCGGCGACTTGCTTACGAAGCCGCCGACACCGGCCTCCTGAGCCCCGAACTGGCGGCGGGCATCCGGCGTGTCAAAGGCGCAAAGCGCTTGGGCGTCAGGGTTGGCAATTGGCTGACTATCGATCAGTCGAGAACACTGCTGCAAACCTTGTCCCTGGAAACCGCCCGCGGCAAACGCGACCGCGCCATCTTGGCACTGTTGGTTGGATGCGGACTCAGGAGGGCCGAACTTGTCGGCCTTAGAACCGAGGACCTCCGGATTCGGGAGGAACATTGGGTTATCGCCGATCTCATCGGCAAAGGAAAGCATATTCGCACAGTTCCGGTCCCCGCCTGGGCGAAGCGAGCCGTCGACGAATGGACCGAGGCTGCCGGTATCGGAACAGGCCGGATCTTCCGGCGCGTAAACAGGTTCGGCAAGATCTGGGGCGAAGGGATCACGCCAAAGGCGATTTGGCACGTCGTGAAGGCCGCTGCCCTGCGGGCCGGCATCCAGAACCTCGCCCCGCATGATTTGAGGCGTACCTGCGCCCGCCTCTGTCACGTGGCGGGCGGCGAGTTGGAGCAGATCCAATTCCTGCTTGGGCACGCTTCGGTTCAGACTACCGAGCGTTACCTGGGCTGCAAACAGGAACTGCGCCACCCCGTCAACGGCAAGCTGGGCATCGAGGACACTTGAACTGTGCCATGCCGTCCCAGATCGGGACTTCACGAGAGCGTCGCCACTTTCCGAGGAGGCCCGATCCCATCGCAGCCACCTGCTGGCCAGCATCGGTAGACGCTTGGCGACCACTCATGACCTATGTGTCTACACGCTCGCTTTGGGCGATCGTTTGCACTCGGTCGGGCGGTTGTCGGCCATGGACTTCTTTGGCCCCTACCGCCGAGGTCGAGGTTTGAGCGCCTCGGCGGGTCAGTACATTGGCGATTACTCCGCCAACGTTGTTCGTACCGTTTCTTTACTACTTGATCTCCTTGATTACCATTACTTCCCCGTTGGGCATCGCCACGACATGGACCTTCACGGGCTTATGCCCCTTAATGTCGGCGCTCCAAACCTTATTGGATTTCACCATCTCGCCGACCCTGGTGTTGCTCGCATCGTCGAAGCGGACCATCTTACCTTCAGAAGTCAGCAGACCGAAGGAAGTCGTTGTGGTGGTTGCCGGACACTCCGTTACGACCTTCGTAGTTACGGTGGTCTGGCTGGAGGTCTGGTCGCCACTCGTTTCTTTCTGCTGGGTGCGGGTGGTATAACAGCCTTGGTCGACCAGTGTGCCGGCCAGGTTCACCGTGGTAGTGGTCGTCGTGGTTTTAGTCTCGGCCTGGTCCGTTTGCGCACTCAGACAGCCGACAAAGATCGACAGGATAGCTATGCTAGCAAATTTCATCTTTCCTCACAGTCGTGGGTTTAATTGAATCTCGCGCTGCGTAGAGCATTCAGGGGCCCACTGTCCTTAATGATCAGGCACAAGGGCGTTTGGGCGGGGGCGTCGGCAAGTCTCGCACCTCCACGTGCAGATTCTGCATTCAGCGCGGCAAATACCGCAGTCTCTGCGGCGGCCCTGGATAAACTCGCTGCGGTGGCAGCGCACTCGTTGTTCCGGGTGGAGTGGTCGCCGTTTCGCTGAAGGGCACGAAGCCTGCACTCCGCGGAAACGGCGTTCGAGGAAGCTCGGCCGGACCGGCGGATACTTGCCGAACTCTACAACCCTCTGAGACGAGCCTCATCTCGCCCCGGCTTCTTTCAGCATCCATACGATACCCATGTGGCCTTTATCGGCCGCAATCTTCGACGCTGTCCAGCCAATTCCGCCCGTTGCGTTCACGTCGGCTTTGGCATCGATCAGCATCCGTACGACGTCCGCATGCCCGTTTCCTGATGCAAACATCAGCGCCGTATAGCCATCCTTCTTGTGGGCGTTCACATCGGCTTGGGCGTCGATCAGCATCCGCACAATCGCAGTATGTCCATCGAATGACGCATCCATCAGCGCCGTCTCACTGTAGATATCTTTGACGTTCACATCGGCCTTGGCGTCGATCAACGCTCTGACTCGTTGGATATCGCCTTTTTCGACTGCGGCGATGAGGTCCGGTGTCCGAACTTCGGTCTTTCTTGCCCCGAAGCGCTTCAGCATCCGGACAATATTCGTGTGGCCGTTGTTTTCGGCGTACATCAGCGCAGTCCAGCCGTCGTTGGTCCTGGTGTTCACATCGGCCTTGGCATCCATCAGCGTCCGCACAATCTCCGCCTGACCATACCATGACGCCACCATCAACGCCGTCTCACCAGTGCTGTCGCGGGCATTCACATCGGCTTTAGCATCGATGAGCATCTGCACAGTCTCGGTGTGACCATACACTGACGCCCATGTCAACGCCGGAATACCATCGTTCGTCTTGGCGTTCACATCGGCCTTGGCATC
>PLEM01000146.1 GCA_003137035.1 Bryobacterales bacterium
GAAAGCTGACGGCCACCATCAGTAAGTCGTTGACCACGGTCATCTTCATCAACCAGATCAGACATAAGATAGGAGTCATGTTCGGCAACCCGGAAACCACCACCGGGGGACGCGCGCTGAAGTTCTACGCCACCATTCGCGCGGACATCCGGCGCATCGCGGCCATCAAGGAAGGCGAGGCGGTGACGGGGAATCGCACCCGGGTCAAGATCGTGAAGAACAAGGTGGCGGCGCCGTTCCGCGAGGCGGAGTTCGACATCATGTACGGGCAGGGGATCTCGCGGGAAGGCGACCTGATCGACCTGGGGGCGGCGCAGAACCTGGTGGAGAAGAGCGGTTCCTGGTACAGCTACAAAGGCGACCGCATCGGACAGGGGCGCGAGAATGCCCGGCAGTTCCTGAAGGACAATCCGGACGTGGCGCAGAAGCTGGATCTGGAGCTGAGGCTGGCGCTGGGGTTGGCGCGGCCGGCAGCTAACGCGGCGCCCGCGGTCGCGCCGGCCCCGGCCCCGGCCAAAACGCGGTAAACGCCGGAGCGGGTCCGGGAGGACCCGCGCGGACCGGGGGGTCCGCCCTACTTTTCTTGAGATTCCGCGCCTGCGCAGGGCACGATTCCTTCATGGACCCTAAAGAGCGCCAGCGCGCGATCGACCTCACTCTTGCCAATCTCGAGAAGCAGTTCGGCCGGGGCTCGGTTCTCCGCCTCGGCTCGAAGAACGTACTTCCGGTCACGGTGATTCCGAGCGGATCGATTTCCGTGGATGCGGCGCTCGGGGTGGGAGGGTTCCCCCGCGGGCGGGTGGTGGAGGTCTTCGGGCCGGAGTCCTCGGGCAAGACCACGCTGGCGCTGCACGTGGTTGCGGAGGCTCAGAAGGCGGGGGGAACGGCGGCCTTCATCGACGCCGAACACGCGCTGGACCCCTTGTATGCGCGCAAGCTGGGAGTGGACACCGACAATCTGCTGGTATCGCAGCCGGATTTCGGGGAGCAAGCCCTGGAGATCACCGGCGCGCTGGTGGCCTCGGGCGCGGTGGACGCGATCGTGATCGACTCGGTGGCGGCGCTGGTTCCCAAGGCGGAACTGGAAGGGGAGATGGGAGACAGCCACATGGGCCTGCAAGCGCGGCTGATGTCGCAGGCGTTGCGCAAGCTGACCGGTTCGGTGTCGCGGACCAACACCTGCCTGATCTTCATCAACCAGATCCGCGAGAAGATCGGGGTGATGTTCGGGAATCCGGAGACCACCACCGGGGGGCGGGCGCTGAAGTTTTACGCCTCGATTCGGGCGGACGTGCGGCGCATCGGTTCGATTAAGGAAGGCGACGGGGTGGTGGGGAGCCGCACCAGAGTGCGGATCGTGAAGAACAAGGTGGCGGCTCCGTTCCGGGAGGCGGAAGTCGATCTGATCCACGGCGAGGGCATCTCGCGGGAGGGCGACCTGCTGGACTTGGGAGTGTCCAACGGGCTGGTGGAGAAGAGCGGGTCGTGGTTCAGTTGCCGGGGTGAGCGCATCGGGCAGGGGCGCGAGGCGGCCCGGCAGTACCTGAAAGAGCACCCCGAGTCGCGCGAGCGGCTGGATGGGGACCTGCGCAAACTGTTGGGACTTACCACAGCGGAGGCCGGCGGGGAGAGCCCGGCGCTGCGGAAAGCCGCGGCGGCGCAGTGAAAACATCCCTTTGGATGAATGTTTTGGGCCGAGACCCCCGTTTTCAGGCCCCGCGGAGGGGGGAAGTGTGAAGAAATGCCCGAAAAATGGGCTTTCCGTGCACATTTCTCTTTACATCGGGCCGCGGATTCCTTATGATCGACTTGACTCGTCCCTGTTCGGAGCGCGGAACGGCAATGTTTCCGGGGTTCCGACGGGGCGGGGCTCTGTTGGCGGAGTTCAAATCGGGAGGAATCTGAAGAGAAGATTATGGCCGAAGTCAAACGCATGACGCAAACGCAACTGGTGAAAGAGCTCGCCGGCGCCCTGGGCGTGAACAACAAGGTCGCCAAGCAGTTCGTGGAATCGTACGCGGCGGTTGCCGTCCGCGAAACCAAGAAGAACGGCGTGTTCGTGATTCCGGGCATCGGGCGGCTGGTTCGGGTGGAGCGCAAGGCTCGCATCGGGCGGAATCCGGCCACCGGGGAAGCGATCAAGATCCCAGCGAAGAAAGTTGTGAAGTTCCGGGTGGCGAAAGCCGTCAAGGACGCGATCGTTCCGCCGAAGAAAGCGAAGTAGAACCGGGGCGGGGCCGAAACCCGCATCTCCGAAAACAACGAACCCCGCGAGCGCACTCGCGGGGTTCTTGATTTTTATGCCGAGATGAGCCGCTCAGATTGCGAGCGGTGTCAGGAAGCCTTCATGCCTGCTTCTTCTCTTCGGCTTTCTCTTCGCCCTTCAAAGCGGTCTTGAAGTTGCGGATACCTTCACCCAAGCCTTTCGCCACCTCAGGGATCTTCTTTCCGCCGAACAGCAGAACGGCGACGCCCAAAATGACAAGAAGCTCCGGCAAGCCAATGGACCTCATGGCGGCCTCCTTTGTCGCCTCTATTGTAACAGAAGGGGGTTTGTCAAGCGGAAGGGCGGAAGGCGCTTGTGGGTCTGCTCACTAACGGTCGTGGTTCGGTCTGATAAGATGGAACTACAGAGTTCGCGAAATGCCCTTCCTTGAGAACCAGTTTGAAAAGAACGTGCTGGTCACCTCCGTGGACTACGTGTTCAATTGGGCGCGGAAGTCGTCCCTGTGGCCGCTGACGTTCGGATTGGCCTGTTGCGCTATCGAGATGATCGCGGCCAGCGCGGCCCGCTTCGACATCGCCCGGTTCGGGGCCGAGGTATTCCGCCCGTCGCCGCGGCAGTCCGACCTGATGATCGTGGCCGGCACGGTAACCCTCAAGATGGCTCCGGTGCTCAAGCGCCTCTACGATCAGATGCCGGAACCGAAGTGGGTGATCTCGATGGGAGCGTGCTCGAGCGTGGGCGGCCCGTTCAACACCTACGCAGTGCTGCAGGGCGTCGACAAAATCGTGCCGGTGGACGTTTATGTGGCGGGCTGCCCGCCCCGGCCCGAGAACCTGTTCTACGCTCTGCTGAAGCTGCAGGACAAGATCGATCACATGACCACGCTGGCGCGGCGGCCCACCGAGGTCCGGCTGGACGAATCCATGCTGGAAGACTTCCAGAAGCAGGTCATGATCGCCCAGATCCAGCATCCGGCGTGAAGGCCGCGGGCGATCGAGTGTTCTACAAAGACGAAAAGCAGGTCTATCGGGTTTCGGAGCTGGAGCGCTTCGCGTGGCTCGAACTCGGGTTCGGAACCCGCCTGTCGGAGGGCTGGCCGCCCGAGCCGGCGGTTCGGCTCCGGCAAATCCACTCCACCATCTGCCTCTGCGCGGACGACGCGGCGGGCTTCGAGGGGACGGGGGACGCGCTGATCTCGAACACTCCCGGCCGATACCTGAGCGTGCGGACCGCCGACTGCATCCCGATCCTGATGATGGATGAGCGGTGCAAAGCGATCGCCGCCGTGCATGCGGGCTGGCGCGGCGCCGCGGACGGCATCGTCGCGAGAACCGTGGATGCGCTGGCCGCCCGGTATTCCAGCCGGCCGGAGGATTTGTGGGTGGCCATCGGGCCGGGCATCTGCGGCAGGTGCTACACCGTGGGAGCGCAGGTGGCTTCCCGATTCCAGGCCTGGTTCCCGGACCGAACAGATCTGGACCGTACCACTACCATCGACCTGGCCGAGGCCAACCGCCGTCAGTTGGAGGCTGCTGGCGTTCCGGAGTGCAGGATTTGCATGGGCGCACCGTGTACTTCCTGCCACAATGCTGAGTTGGAGTTCTACTCCCACCGGCGCAGCGGCGGGAAACCTGGAAGGATGATCTCTGCGGTTGGAATCCGGGCTTAGGGGCGGAACTGAGGTCCCCAGCGAACTCGAGTCCGCCCCCCCCCCGGTCAGTTTACGCGGCGTTCATCAGCAGGCTTTCGAGAGTCTCGGTGGCCTCGCGCTCGTGGCGATCGGCGGCTTCCTGGCAGCGGATACAGAATGGCGCCCAGGGCACCGCCGCCAGCCGCTTGGGGCTGATGTCTTCCTCGCAGTGCGCGCAGACTCCGAACGACCCGTCGTCGATGCGGCGGAGCGCAGCCCGCACGTTGCGCAACAGGTTGGACTCCCGGTCCAGATTGCGGATGGCCAACTCACGCTCGGCAGCGCGAGTCACCTCGTCGATCGCATCCGGGCTTTTCTCAATGGCAATTTCGTCCCGGCGGCGCAAGATACTGGCCAGGTCGGCCTGTTTAGCCGCCAGGATCTGACGAAACTTGGTCAACTCGCTCTTGGTCATGTTCTCCCCCTCTTCGTTGCATTAACATTGCTTAAGATTATTATCCGAGCTTGCTCCAGTTGTCAAGCAGAATTTGAGATGCGAAAAGTACTATACCACAGGTGTGCAAGTCTTCCACCCACTCGTTGGTGGTGGCTACGGTTCGTTCTCGCGACGCCATTCTCAACTCCATACCCAACTAAGACTCACTTTGAGCAATTTTGGTTCCAAAAAAGTCGCAGTAACGCCTCTCTCCACAAGTTACTATTTGACGCCGATCTTCTCCGGAAGTTTCACATCGACATGAAAAAAGTTTCCGACATAGGCGAAAGCCTTGGAAAGACGCTAGTTAGAATGAGGGGCCGGGGGGGGAGCCGGGAGGGCAGGCCGGGGCCTACTCCCGGATCTCAAGAGTCCCGAAGCTGAGGCCCAACTCCCGCCGGTCGGGAGGATTGGTGAACGTGCGATCAACCTCCAAGAACACTTCAACACGTTGTTTTCCAATAAGTTCCAGAGGAAGATTGAGGACCAGATGAAAGGCTGCATCGCCCTTGGAAAGCTGGAAAACCTCGAGCAATGCCCCGTCGACACCCACGGAAACCCGCAACGGGCGGCCGGCTACCTGAGCGGCGGGGCAGTATCCCGACACATGAAGCTGCTCAGTGGCGGCCCGGGGCCCGCCCAGACGAACGGTGGCGCGCCGCGGCATCCAGCGCGCGCCAGACTCCAGGTTGTACCAGGAGGGGCCGAGCTGCCGGGCGAAAGCGGGCTCTCCCACCTCCACGCGGCGCGGCTCCTCGCGGTTCCAGCGGCGCAGGGCGTCCCCAAAATAGGACAAGGTGACGGCGCGCAGCCGGCCAGCGTCGGGTGTATACACGACGGCGCGTTGTTTCGCCAGCAGATCCAATAGGATAGACGGAGGAAGCACGAAGTCTGACACACGTCCCCACTCGGGATGAGGCTGGATCTGGGAGACCGCCTCGGGCCCCATATACACGTCGGAAACGCCGACCAGAGGGAAGGGCCTGCAAGATACGCCGGCCCAAAAGACGTCGGAGTCGATCCCGGCCAGGACAATCGCTTTGCCGGGATGACGTTCGCGTACCCGCAGCGCGCCCCAGACCAGCGTTCGGACGGCGTGGCTGCGTGCCACCAGTAAACGAGTCTCGGTTCGGCCCCCGAGGATGCCGGCCGCGAGGTACACGGCGGCCAGTGCCAGAGCCAGCCCCTTGACGCGCCAGCGCTCGCGGAAAGCGCACTCGAGCGCCAAGGCCGCGAGCCAAGCCAGACCGGCGGTCGGTAGGGTGAGGCAGTGACTGCTGACGTGGTCCCGAAGCGGGAGCACAGGCAGGAGCACGAGCACAAACCAAGCCAACGGGAGCAACACCGGCCATTGCCGCTGGCGCACCTTCCAGATGACGAAGAAGGCCAGCGGAGCGGTCAGCAGCAGGGTGCCGGCTATGCCCACCCAGCCGGGCCAGCCGATGATGAGCAGGGGAAGGCGGGCCGGCCCCAGCGCCCATTGCCAGTAGGTCCAGAGAGTTGCGAGCATGGAGGCGCCGAAGTGCCCGACGTAAGCCGGGCCTGCCGACTGGACCGGGGCCACCCAGAAATGCAGCAGAGTGTAGGCGGCGGAAACCAGGAACATGGGCGCGGTCTTGCGCAAATAGGGGCGGGCACAGCACAGAGCATAGGCGGCGGCGAGAGCGGGGTATACGGCGTTGGTCTCGAGCGCACCAAACCCCAGCAGGAAGACCACCCACTGCGCGATGAGGAACCGCCGCTGGCCGGCTTCCGTGTAACGGACGAAGCAGTAGAGCGCCAGCAGCAGGAAGGAACCGCACAAGACCTGGTTGTAGGCGGAGGTCCAGGACATGACCATGGCCAGGCCGCCATTCAACGCCCACAGCGTGGGCGCCAGGAAGCCGGCCAGCCGCGAATGCGTGACCCGGCGGACCAGCAGGCCGAGCAGGATCAGGTTGGCCGCCTGGGTCAGGAAGACCGCAGTCCGGAAAGGGGTCGCCCAGAAGCCGAAGAGCCCGTGGAAGACCAGGAAGAAGGCGCGCTCGCTCAAGGGGCGGATGGTTCCCTGAGCCATCGGTTGAAACAAGGCCCGCAACAGCGCGGGAAGGTCGTGGACGGAGGCGCCGAGCCCCAACCAGGCGAAGTCGTCCTGCTGGAACCAGGCCCTCAGCCCGGGCCAGTAGAGGGCCAGACAGAGGAGGGGGGGCGTGAGCCAGTAGAAAACCCGTGGCAGTACACTCCGTCCACGGGGGGACGGAGTGTACTGCCATGGGTTTTCGGGCGCCTGCTTCGGTTGGCCGCCTGTGCCAGGCATGGTTTTCCTTAGCATGGTACCATCCAGTTCCAAGCCGCTCGTGGGATAATACGTTTTCTTCCGCGCAGCCCCTCATGAACGACAAAGCCAAGCCAGTCCCCAAACCCGCGCCCACGGCCGAAGACGTCCGCGGCGGACCGAGGGCAACCTTGTTCGCGGTCGCGCTTTGCCTCGCCTTCTTTGTGCAAGGCCTGATCTTCATCCCCTACGCCGGTATACAGACCGACGAGGCTCTGTTTGGGATGGGTATCTACAAGCCGATCTTCGCCGAGCACATGGCCCGGTTTCTCGGCTACGACATACCGACCATGATGATGAGCTACATCGGAGCGTTGAAGACGTGGGTGTACGCCGTCATCTTTTTCGTGTGGCCGCCGTCGCCGTATTCGGTGCGCATTCCCGTGTTGCTCGCGGGCGCGTTGACGGTGTGGCTGTTTTTCGTGCTGCTACGGGATACGGCGGGGATACGCGCAGCGCTGGCCGGTTGCGCGCTCCTGGCCTTCGACACGGTGTTTCTGCTGACCACCACGTTCGACTGGGGTCCGGTGGCCTTCCAGCACCTGCTGCTGGTTTCCGGGATTCTGCTGGTGGCGAGGTTTTACAGGTGGGGAGGGCCGATCAACCTGTGCGGCGGGTTCTTCCTGCTGGGCCTGGGGTTGTGGGACAAAGCGCTGTTTGTGTGGATGTTGGGGGGCCTGGGAGTGGCGACGCTGGTGGTGTTCCCACGCGAGCTGTCCTCGAGGTTCTCGTGGAGGAACGCCGGCGCCGCGGCGATTTGTTTCCTGGTCGGCGCGTGGCCACTAGTGGCCTACAACAGCATCAGCGGCCTGAAGACATTCGGCGCCAATGCCCGCTACTCCTCCGTCGGGCTGCACTCCAAGGTGGACCAGGTTCGTCTCTGCCTGGAGGGGGGAGTGCTGTTGGGCTACCTGGTCCACGACGACCCGGCGCCCCGGCCCGGCCGGCCCGCGTCCGCGATCGAGCAAGCGTCGGTGGCGCTCAGCGGTTGGAGCGACGATCCGCGGGTGGGGCTGATGGGAATCGCATTGGCGCTCTCGCTGGCCCTGCTGCCGTGGTTGTGGAATTCGCCCGCGCGCAAGCCGATTCTCTTCGCGCTGGTATTCCTGGTGGTGACGTGGCTGCAAATGGCGTTTACCCAGGATGTGGGAGGCAGCGCTCACCACGTCGTGTTGCTCTGGCCGTTTCCGCAGTTGATCGTGGCGATCGCATTCACGCGGGCGACGCGCGCGCTGGGGCGCGCGGCCATCCCGGTCCTGGCCGTGTTGATCGCCGTGGTGTGCGGCTCGAGTTTCCTGGTGACCAATCAACACCTGGCCCAGCTTGTGGTGCGCGGCCCCACCACAGTGTGGACGGACGCCGTCTACCCTCTCGCGGAGTATTTGACGCAGCTTCCCGCCGAGCGCATCTATGTGATGGATTGGGGGGTTTACGACTCGCTGCGCCTGTTGGGCCGGGGTCAGTTGCCGCTGCGGGTGGGCAGCGATCAGGCCAACAAGCCGAAGATGGACGAGAACGACCTGCGGATAGTTCGCGAGATGCTCTCGGAGGAGGCGGTCTTCCTGGGCCACACCGAGGGCAACGAAGTGTTCGGCGGCGTGAGCGCGCGGTTTGCGGCCGCCGCGGAATCGGCGGGTTACCACAAGCAGGTGCTGCGGGTGATCGACGACGCCCGGGGCCGGCCCATCTTCGAGGTGTACAAGTGGGTGGCAGGGGGCGCGATCCCCGCGGTTACTTCGGCTCCAGAGCAACCCTCCTGACGATAATCCCCAACTCTCGGGTCTCGATCTCGCCCGCAGCCAGGAAGTGGTCCAGGGCGAAATCGATTTTCACCGTACCCGTCGCGAGGACCGTGGCAGGGACTTCGCGGGAATACGTGCAGAGTCCATCCTTGCTGTAAGTCTCCGGAGCCAGCGCATAGCCTTCCACGGCGGCCGAGAGCGCAATGGTCTTGCGGCGCGAGATCACCGACTCGGGTGCGGTGAACTCCAGAACCAGCCGCGCGCCGTTCCGCGCCGCTCCCGCGGGGGGCTGCAGCATCGCCGAGAACTTCCCGCTAGTCCAGCGCCAGGCGCCGTTCTCGATATCGTAGAAGCCGCTCAGGAGTTGCGCCGCCCCGCGCGGATCGTTGGCGGCCACGGCGCTCAGGGGCGGCCGGTTCTCGTCCTCGATGGTGTCCACGCGCGGCTGCTGGCGGTGGCAGGCGGCGGGAACGAGGGCGAGCGCGATCAGGATGGGGATCAGTCTGCGCATTTTTCCACCTCGACCAGACAACTGTAAAAAGTCGGGCCGCCGCCGGCGTCGGTCAGGCGGTCCGAAGTGAGCGCGTTCGCGTTGCGGCCATCCGGCGCGAGTTTGCTCCAGCGCACGGCCCTGGCGCAAACCACACCCGGGGCCACCGACGTATCGATTCGCGCGGCCAGCAGGCAGCTCCCTCGATCATTGTAGACGCGGACGCGGTCTCCCGAGGAAATGCCGCGAGATGCAGCATCCACTTCGTGGAGGGAAACCAGCGCGGTCTGGGCGTCCACCTCGGGACGGTAGCCAAAGGTCGAATTCATGCTGTCGTCGTTCTTGGGGGAGATCAGCTCGAGCGGATAGCGGCGGCTGCCCAGGCGCGACTCGACGGGCGGAGTGTAATCGAGCGTCTCCGCGCCGAACTCGCACCTGCCCGAGGGAGTTCCGAATCCGCCCCGGGCAAACGGCAAAAACGGCATGGGAAGCGCCAGGCGAACGAAATGCTCGCGCTCCAGCCGCTCCAGCGTGATGCCGCGGAGGAACTCGTGCGGGGTGTCGAGCAGCGCGCGGATCATGTCGTCCTCGGAATCGCGAAAACAGGCGTCGTCGAATCCCATGCGCTGGGCCAGCGCGCGGAAGATTTCGACGTTGGAGCGGCACTCTCCGGGTGGATCGAGCGCGGGCCGGGCCAGTTGCATGTAGTAGTGACCGTAAGCCAGGTAGAGGTCGGTGTGCTCGAGAAAAGTCGTGACCGGCAGGAGGACATCGGCGTAGTTGGCGGTGTCGGTCTGGAACTGCTCGAGCACGACGGTGAACAGGTCCGGGCGGCGCAGCCCCTCGAGGACCAGGTTCTGGTTGGGCGCGATTGCGGCCGGGTTGGAGTTGTATACGACCAGCGCCTGGACCGGGGGATGGTCGAGCGCGGTAAGAGCTTTGCCCAACTCGCTCATGTTCACCAGTCGCGCCTCGCGGGGCTGGAGGTCCGGCCGCTCGAGGGCGCGCCGGTTGAGCGGGAATGCCGCCGAAGTGGTCAGCAGCAGACCGCCGCCCGGTTGACTCCAGGAACCGGTGAGCGCGGGCAACAGCGCGATGGCGCGCACGGCCATGGCGCCGCGCTCGCTGCGCTGCACGCCGTAATTCAGCCGGATGACGGCGGGCTTCTGCGTGCCGTATTCGCGGGCCAGGGTTACGATCTCCTGTTGCGCGATCCCGGTGAGGGAGGCGACGCGCTCGGGCGGGTACTCGGCGACGCGCTCGCGAAGCGCCTCGAATCCGGAAGTGTGTCGCACGACGTAATCGGCGTCGCACAGACCCTCGGCCACCAGCACGTGCATGATCCCGAGGGCTAGCGCGGCGTCGCTGCCGGGATGGATGAAGAAGTGTTTGTCGGCGGCGGCGCCGGTGCGGTTCTTCACCGGGTCGATGGTATAGAACCGGGCTCCGTTGCGCCGGGCTTCGACGATGAACGGCCAGAGATGCGAGTTCGTGCCGAGGATGTTGGCGCCCCAGGCCAGGATCAGGCGCGAGTGGCGAAACTGCTCGGGCTCCGTTCCGTAGCGGAAACCCAGCGCCTGGGAGAGGCCCGCGGTGCCGGCGGCGCAACATATGGTGCGGTCCAGCCGCGAGGCGCCCAGCCGGTGGAAGAACCTGCGGTCCATGCCCTCGCCGTTGAGCAGGCCCATGGTTCCGGCATAACTGTAGGGCAGGACGGCTTCGGGCCCGGACTCGGCGGCGATTCTGGTCAGCTCCCGGGCAATCCCGTCGTGTGCCTCGTCCCAGGAAATGCGCTCGAACCGGCCCTCCCCCTTGGCACCGACTCGCTTCTGTGGATAGAGCAGGCGCTCGGGGGAGTATTCCCGCTCGAGGTAGCGCGCCACCTTTCCGCACAGGAAACCGCGCGTGACGGGGTGCTCGGGGTTGCCGCGCAGCCGCGTGGCTCTGCCATCCTCAACACTCACCAGCAGCGAGCAGGTGTCGGGGCAGTCCAGCGCGCAAACCGAGTGGCGGAGCGAAGACACATCCGAATTATAGACTGCGGTGAGGCCGGGCTAGTGCTCAGGCCGGTAGTCCGGGGGGAACGCGGCTCCCGCGCCGAAGAAGAACTCTTCCATCTGCTTGAGAAGAAACGCCTGCGCCTCGGGGGCGCCCAGGTTGAGCCGGTATTCGTTCGTGATCATCTTCATGCGCTCGACCCAGATCTTCCAAGCTTCCTTGGACACGTTGTCGTAGATGCGCTGGCCCAGCGGATGGCCTTCGAAAGGCACTTCCTCCAAACCGGGCATTTCACGCTGGAACTTGACGCAGAACACCATGCGAGGGCCTGGGGCTTGCTCAGAACTCATGCTCTCCTCCAAATGGTCAGGATAGCGCAGGGGCCGGTCAGGCGGCGCGGGTACTCCGGGTTCGGGACTGCGCCAGGTATTCGGAGAGCTTGAGGAGTTGGGAGGAGCCTTTCTCGATGCGGCGCTCGAAAGCGCGCCGGTAGCGTTGCAGAACCCGCCGCCGGTTGGCGGGGCCGAGATCGCATTCCTGGATATCGAGGAGCAGCTCGACCTCCCAGGGACGAAAGCAGTTTCGGGTAGTGGCGCCATTCTCGAGATCGCGCATCAGCCGGTTGAAGCGCACCAGGATTGCTTGACCGTCTTCCACAGGGGGACTCTCTATGGCGCTTATCGGCCAGCGGGAGCGTTGCATGAGCGCCCCGCGTCGATCCTAAGTCCGCTCTGCCGGTCGCGGTTCGGTGCCGCCACGCGACCCGGAACCAGCCTACGCCCCCCAGAGTTGACGTCGGGGAAGGAGATCGCGGGGTTTCCTGGTGTGACGGTGCGGACCGCGCAGCGCCGAGAGACCGAGCGCGGCCTTCCTGCCACTTGTACTTTACCAACCAAGTCGCGCTCATCATCGCCCGCAGTGGCCGGACGCTTGCCGAGTACGGGCGGACTGTCGAACGTGGCACTCACCGACCCTGGCGGCAATGGGCATCGCGAGTTGTATCCTGGCGGCGCTGACAGTGCTCAAAATGCCGCCCCGCTGGTTGGCCAGAAGAAACCGCTTCCTCACAGTCGCGGCCGGGCGCCGCCACGCAGCACGCCCAGGTGGTGTATCCTAGTGTTTAGAGTACATTCGGATAATAGAGGTTGAAACTCCAGCGTCGCCAGGCGCTGGAGTGCACGCCAATACCCGCAAGTTCAACCCAGGAAAGGAATTACGCATGAAATCTCAGTCTCAGCTCCCCCTCCAGGAGCAGGACTTCGTCGACCGATTGATTGCGGAACACATCGGCCGGCCGGGAGCGTTGCTGACCATCCTCGAAAAGGTCCAGGATCGCCACCCCAGCAAGTACCTCTCGACGGAGGTGCTGGAGTACGTGGCCGCCAAGACGGACATTCCCCTGGCGCAGATCCAAAGCGTGGTGACCTTCTTCGCGCTGTTCAACCTGGAGCCGCAGGGGGACAACACCATCTGCGTCTGCCGGGGCACGGCCTGCCACACGCGCGGCTCGCGCGGCCTGCTCGAGCGGCTGAAGCTGGAGATGGGGCTCAACGAGCACATGGAGGAGCCGGAGGCCGACAAGCTTTCCCTCACCACGCCCGACCGCAAGTACACCATCCGCACGGTGGCCTGCTTCGGGCAGTGCGCCCTGGCGCCGGTGGTCGAGATCAATCATTCGATTTTCGGGCACATGAACGAGCGTGCGCTGCGCAATGAAATCGACGTGCTTGAGAAAGAGAGCGGGAAGTGATGCGCATCACGGATATCGGCACATTCAACGCGGTGAAGGAAGCCGGGCTGGCCAAGCTCCTGCCTTACAAGCCGCGCATCGGAGTGGGCATGGGAACCTGCGGCACCGGCAACGGCGCCGAGGGAGTCTACCACGCCTTCGCCGACGAGATCGACCAACGCGGCCTGGATGTGCAACTGGCGCGGCTGGGCTGCTTCGGCTTCTGCGCCCAGGAGCCGCTGGTCAACCTCTGGCTGCCCGGCAAGCCTCTAGTCATCCTGCGGCAGGTGCAGCCCGCCAACGTGCCTCACATCCTCGACGAGTTGAGCCTCGGACGAGTCCCGCTGGAGCTGGCGCTCTGCAAGATCGAGGACTGGGACCACCTGACGGGCCAGGTGAAGTACGGGTCCGGCTTCCCCGAGATCCCCTCCTGGCGCGAGGTGCCGTTCTTCCGGGGCCAGAAGAAGATTGTGCTGCGCAACTGCGGCCTGATCAGCGCGGACGACATCGAGGAGTATATCGCCGTGGGCGGCTACCAGTCGCTCTACAAGGTGCTCATCGATTCGACGCCGGAGCTGGTGATCGAGCAGATCAAGGCCTCGAAGCTGCGCGGGCGTGGCGGCGCCGGGTATCCCACGGGACTCAAGTGGGAAGCCTTGCGGAAGGCCAAGGCCGAGCCCAAGTACCTCATTTGCAATGCCGACGAGGGCGANNCATGAACCGCAACGAGATCGAGAGCGATCCGCACGCGCTGCTGGAAGGGATGATTATCGGCGGCTACCTCACGGGGGCATCCGAAGGCATCATTTACGTCCGGGCGGAGTATCCGCTGGCGGTGCACCGGCTGACGCGGGCCATCGAGCAGGCCAGGGAATACGGCCTGATCGGGGAGAACATTCTGGGCCGCGGGTTCAACTTCCGGATTTCACTGGTGGAGGGCGCGGGAGCGTTCGTGTGCGGCGAGGAGACCGCCCTGATCAGTTCGCTCGAAGGGCGCAGCGGCCGGCCGCGGCCCCGCCCGCCATTCCCGGCGCAAAAGGGGCTGTACGGGAAGCCCACCAACATCAACAACGTCGAGACCTGGTACAACATCGCGCCGATCGTGGCCAAGGGGCCGGCCTGGTTCACCGAAACCGGCAGCATCAAGAGCCCGGGTACCAAAGTGTTTTCTCTGGTCGGTAAGGTCACCAACACCGGGCTGGTGGAGATGCCGCTCGGCACACCTTTGAAGACCTTCGTCTACGACGTTGGCGAGGGCGATAGCAGCGGCCGCCAGGTGAAGGCGGTGCAGACCGGCGGACCTTCGGGCGGCTGCATTCCCCAGGAGATGTTCGACACTCCGGTGGATTACGAAACGCTGGCCAAACTCGGCTCCATCATGGGCTCGGGCGGCANNACGAAGACAACTGCATGGTGGATGTAGCGCGGTTCTTCGTCGAGTTCACCCACTCGGAATCCTGCGGCAAGTGTGTGCCCTGCCGCGTCGGGCAGGACAAGGCGCTGAAGATCCTCAAGGCCTTCACCGACGGCCACGGGACCGAAGCGGACCTGGACAGCCTGGACGAGTTGGGCCGCATGATCCGCGACATGTCGCTGTGCGGCCTGGGGCAGACCGCGCCCAATCCCGTGCTCACCACCATGCGCCATTTCCGGCACGAGTTCGAGGACCACATCCGGGCCA
>PLEM01000021.1 GCA_003137035.1 Bryobacterales bacterium
GAAACCGGTGCTGTACCAGATGGATGGGAACAAGAAGACCAGCGTTGAAGGGTCGTTCGAGGTGGCCGGGAATCAGATTCGCTTCCAGGTCGGCAGCTACGACCATTCCAGGGCGCTGATCATCGATCCCGTGCTCAGCTATGCCACCTATCTTGGCGGAACCGGCACCGATAACATCGTGGGTACGACGCATCCCGGTAGTCTCCCGGTCGGTACGTTGCAGGGTCTCGCGGTGGACAGCGCGGGTAGCGTGTATGTGACGGGCAACACCCTCTCGATAGATTTCCCGACCAAGAACCCTTACCAGGGCGCGCCGCCCACAAAGCAGCAGGGCGTCCCTCCCGGGCAATGGGCTACGGCCTTTGTGACGAAATTCAGCCCGGATGGCAGTTCGCTGATTTATTCCACCTATTTGGGCGGCAACGGCGCCGAGCGCGGTTACGCCATAGCGGTGGACTCCAGCAACAATGCCTACGTGACCGGTTTGACATATTCAACCAATTTCCCAATCACCCTTGGAGCCTACCAGACGGTCTGCGCCCCAATTCCTAACAACACAGGGATAGGCTTCGCGTCATCCAATTGCAACTCCTTCGACTATAACGTGTTTGTGACCAAGCTGAATCCCGCGGGAACCGGCATTATCTACTCGACATTTCTTGGCGGGTACGGGAATTGGGCGTACGGAACCGCCATTGCCGTGGACGGCGCTGGCCGCGCCTACGTTGCCGGAAACGAGAACGATATTTGCTCCACAAGCTATGTGTTCCAGTCCTGCTTTCCAACCACCGGCGGCGCGGTAATCGGCGGGGACAAGCCCGGCGGACGCTCGGGCCAATACGCCTTCGTCGCGGCGTTCGATCCCACCGGCGCTCACCTGCTGTATTCCACTCTCCTCGGCGACTTGAATTACGATGGCGGTGGCAGCACGTGGGCCACCGGGATCACGGTGGATCGAAACGGCTACTTCTATCTGATCGGCGACACCCAGGCCGGCCAACTGCCGACAACCGCCGGCGTCATTCAGCCTACGAGCGCTCCTCTGTATCCCGGAGGAGTCTCTCTGTCGGCTAGCCGCGGCTTAATCGCGAAGTTCAATCCTGTCACTTCCGCCGGGGGGGCGTCGCTGGCCTACTCCACCTACCTGGGCGGGCAAACCGGCAACTTGGGCGACTATATCAGCGGGATTGCCGTAGATAGCGCAAGTAATGCCTATGTCGTCGGATATACAAATTCCAAGGATTTTCCCGTGACGCAAGGCGCTTATTCGACCGTCTGCGGGCCGAACGGGGGGACTTGCGCGGCAGCCCATGTAACTAAGTTGAATTCGTCCGCCACGTCCATCCTCTGGTCCACCTATGTGGGAGACGCCAAGGTCGGTGGGAGCGACGCCGTATACTTTACCGGTCCCGTCCAATTGGATGGAGCCGGAAACGTCTATATCATCGGCCAGACTGGAGGAGGACCGGGATTTCCCATGGTCAATCCCGTTGAGCCAACTCCAACCGGCGGGTCTCAGCAGGTGTTGGTCGCCGAACTCGACCCCACAGGCTCCCACTTGCTGTTCTCCACAACCATCGGATCCAACGGGCTCAACACCACGACTCCAGCCGGGCTGGTAGTCGATACCGCCGGCAACATCTACCTGGCCGGCAATACCGCAGGCCCGGACCTGATCACGACCCCCGGCGCGTTCCAGACTACCTCCAGCGACGGCGCATGCTGCCAGAAGGGGAACGGCTTCGTCGTAAAGATCGCCTCGACCGCCCCGCTAATCACGGGGGTTACCGACAGTGCGGGCTTCCAACAGGGCATCTCCCCCGGTTCGTGGATCACCATCTGGGGCGCGAACCTGGCAACGACCTCGCGGAACTGGCGGCCGGACACCGAGATTATCGGCGGCAGGCTGCCCATCCTGTTGGATGGAGTTAGCGTGACCATCGACGGCAAACCGTCGGCAGTGAACTACATCAGCCCCGGCCAACTCAACGTGCAGGCGCCGGATGACACCACCACCGGAGCTGTCCAGGTGGTGGTCACCTCTCCGGGAGGGACGGCGACGGCCACCACCACGATGCAGACCGTCTCCCCCGGCCTGTTCATGTACGACGCAACCAACGTGGCGGCGCAGCACGTGGGCTATTCCATCGTGGCGCCGGCCGGGCTGTATCCGGGGTCCACGCCCGCCAGGCCGGGCGAGGTGATTATCCTGTACGCCACCGGGTTCGGGCCAACATTGCCGCCGACTCCCTCGGGGCAGCTTGTCCCCGCTGCGCCGGTCGTCGACCTCTCCGCCATCACCCTGACGATCGGGGGAAAGCCGGCACAGGTTCAGTGGGCCGGAATCGTCGGGGCCGGGTTGTGGCAACTAAACATCCAGGTCCCGCAGGACGCTCCCAACGGCAATGCGGCGGTTGTGGCGCGGATCGGCGGGAAGAACACCCAGGGTAGCGCCGTGGTAGCGATTCAGGGACCATAATGCGAGCCGCGAACTGAACGTGGTGGCCAGGGACGGAATCGAACCGCCGACGCCAGCCTTTTCAGGGCTGCTCATCGACACCGTCGAGCGGTTTAGAGTCGGTGTAAGCGATTGATGCCATGGGGTTTCTAGGGAACCCCATGTGGGATGGTGTAGGCCGTTTTCGCCTCTTCGATGTTCCCGTATTGTTCCCGTGGTTTGAGGGCGATGTGGTACAACTGTCATACCACCCTGCGATGTGATTCCGGTTCAGCAAGGCCAAGAGCGAGTCGCTGAGGCGCAACCCGAAACGAGGCATTGACATCGAGGAAGCGCAAGAGGTCTTCACGCGCCCGTATTATCAGGACCTTCGCTCGGACGATCCGGAACAGTACCGCGCGATCGGCTGGGTAGGCGATCGCTGGTTAACGGTGATCTTTGAGATCAGGGAAGACAACCTTGGCCAATACTGTCATTTGGTGACGCTGTGGCGCTCAACGCGGGAGGAACGGGAACTCTATGAAGCAAACTCGTGAAAGCAAGAAGGCCCCGTCGGCCGAGTCCATCGCCAAGATGGCCGACCGGGGGGAAGACGTATCGCGTTTCTTCACGAACCGCGGCAAGATGATGCAACCCATTCAGCGGGTTAACGTGGATTTCACCGCGTCCATGCTCCAGGAACTCCGGCGCGTGTCAAGCACTTTGAGACACCCGGCATGGGAATTTACTGACTTCCTTCCTGGGTCTTTTGGCCCGGTGGAACCGGCCTGTTGATCCAAACCTCCGATGGCTATGGCAGTGGTTTTGGCGGTCGCCGAACGA
>PLEM01000030.1 GCA_003137035.1 Bryobacterales bacterium
AAACCGGCCAATGGTGGTC
Source organism: Bryobacterales bacterium (assembly GCA_003137035.1). Taxonomy (GTDB): domain Bacteria; phylum Acidobacteriota; class Terriglobia; order Bryobacterales; family Bryobacteraceae; genus Fen-330. Next base: position 20 of record PLEM01000030.1, read on the forward strand.
ACCTGAAAACCGGCCAATAGGAATCGTCGTTCGGACATTGAAAGCGGCGGAGGGTTACCCTCCGCACTGTGAGCAATGTCTTGAGCGAAGAAGAACAGAAACAGATCATTGCGCTGGGCCAGTTGGGCTGGTCGTTGCGGCGCATCCAGAAGAGAACCGGCATCCGGCGGGAGACCGCGGCCGCCTATCTGAAGGCGGCTGGCATCGCGGTTCGCCCTCCCGGAGCCTGGGGTAAACGAGCGCCGGCAAAACCGGCCAATGGGGTGACCACCGACTCTGAGCCGGNNTATCGCGAGGCCATCGAGCAAGGTCTCCGGCAGGGTCGCAACGCCATGTCGATCTGGCAGGAACTGGTGGATCGACACGGCTTCCCCGGCTCCTACGAAAGCGTCAAGCGTTTCGTTCGCCGACAGCGCGGGATCCAGCCGGTGGAAGCGCGGGCCGTGATCGTCACCGCACCCGGCGAGGAAGCGCAGGTCGACTACGGAACCGGCCCGCTAGTCCGCGACCCGCAGACCGCCAAATACCGCGGCACGCGGCTCTTCGTGCTGACGCTCGGCTACAGCCGCAAATGCGTCCGGCTGCTGAGTTTCCACTCCAGTTCGCGGATCTGGGCCGAGTTGCACGAAACGGCCTTCCGCCGTTTGGGAGGCGTCACCAAAGTGATCGTACTGGACAACCTGGGCGAAGGCGTGTTGACGCCCGACATCTACGACCCGGCCATCAATCCGCTGTATGGCGATCTGCTGCGGCACTACGGCGCGGTAGCCATGCCCTGCCGTGTGCGCGATCCGGATCGGAAGGGGAAGGTGGAATCCGGCGTCGGTCACGCGAAGAAGACGCCGCTGAAAGGACAGCGCTTTGAAAGCCTGCCGGAAGCCCAAGCCTACCTGGATCGATGGGAAGAACGCTGGGCCGACACGCGCATTCACGGCACCACCAAACGCCAGGTCGGGGCTATGTTCGCCGAAGAGAAGCCCGCCCTGCAGCCACTGCCTGTCGAGCCATTCCGCTACTACCAGTACGGCGAACGCAGCGTGCATCTGGATGGTTGCGTGGAGGTGGAAGCGGCCTACTACAGCACGCCGCCGGGCTGGATCGGCCACCGCGTGCCGGTGCAGTGGGATGGGCTGCGTGTTCGTGTGCTCCACCCGCAAACCGGACAACTTCTGCGCGAGCATCTGCGTCAGGAGCGCGGCCGGCATCGGATTCAGGAAGAGGATCGTCCGAAGCGAACCCCGCCCAGTACCGTGCAACTGCTGGCGCGCGCCGGCATGCAAGGCGCCCACATCGGCGCGTTGTGCGCGGGACTGCACCAGCGCGAGGGAGAACCGGCCGTGCGCCGCATCCTGGGGATTCTGTCGTTCCAGAAGAAGTACGGCGTGGCGCGCGTGGAGGAAGCCTGTGCGGCCGCGCTAGAGCTGGAAGCCTGCAACTACCGCTTCGTGCGCCGCTATCTGGAACGTCGCAGCCAACCTCCCTTGAGCTTGCGGCAAGTCGATCCGCTGATCCGCCAACTCACTCTTTATCGTGACCTGATCGAGGAAAAAACAAAGGAACCCAAACCATGAACATCACTGAACTGGAACGCGCCTTGCGGCAACTTCGGCTGGGCGGTATCGCCGCGGTGCTGGAGACGCGACTGCGCCAAGCCCAAGCCGAACCGATGGCTCCCATCGATCTGCTCTCCTGCCTGGTATCGGACGAACTCACGCGCCGATCCGACCGTCTGCTGGAGCGGCGGCGCAAAGAGGCCGGCTTTCGCGACGCCCATCGGACACTGGATAACTTCGACTTCACCTTCAATCCGAAGGTGAACCGCAGCCTGGTCTTCGATCTGGCTGCCTGCCGGTTCATCGACCAGCGCGAGGACGCCTTGTTTCTCGGCCCCGGCGGCACGGGGAAATCGCATCTGGCTCAGGCCATCGGGCAAGCGGCCATTCTGCAGGGATATCGGGTGCTCTACCGCGAGACGCACGTGTTGCTGGAAGAGTTGGCCGATGCGGTCGCCGATGGCACGCGGAACCAGTACATGCACGGGATCGCGACGGCGCCCCTGCTGATCATCGATGACTTTGGCATGCGCAAACTGCCGCTGACGGCGGCCGAGGATCTGCTGGAGATCGTGATGCGCCGCTATGAACGGGCCAGCACGCTGTTGACATCGAACCGCCCAGTCGAGGACTGGGGCAAGTTGCTGGGCGATACGGCGGCAGTGAGCGCGATGCTGGACCGCCTGCTCCATCATGGCCACGTGCTCAAATGTGGACCGAAGAGCTGGCGCACGAAATCGGCGGTAGCCCAATGACCCTATGGAAATGCCGCGCCGTGGAAAACGCGGAAAACCAAACGGCGGTTTTCCGTCGTTTCCCACCGCGCTTGGAAATCGCCGACCGCGCGATTTCCACATTCCCACAGGGGCGGCGACGGCTTCTTCCCCCACCAACTCGACCTCGGCTCGCGCCCTTTGGGCGCTCGCCAAAGAGACTTTTTACCCTGAAACTCCTTGCCGGACCGAGGCTGAGCGGGGTATAACAGATGTTGTCCGAACTGCGTTTTCCATTGGCCGGTTTTGGGGT